>JAJQCJ010000114.1 GCA_021202775.1 Clostridiales bacterium
GTGACCATGCTCTTGCCCACGCCGCCCTTGCCGCTCATGACGGCGATGACGTGTTTGCAGGAGGACTGGGCGTTCATTTTTTCCTTCGGAATGGTATTTTCCCGGCTGCTGCAGTTGGCAGAGCAGCTGGAGCAATCATGGGTACATTCTTCAGCCATAGTTCTTTCGCTCCTTAGCGCAAGTTTGTATCTGTAAGCATACCACAACCCCCTCCATTTTACAACCGTTTTTTTCGGGATGATGCAATTTCCCCTCCCCGCCGGGTCACCTTTCGGTTGACAGGATTTCCTTCCCGTGCTACTATCTTTATGGTAAATACTGAAAATATGTGCGTTCCGCACGTTCTATCGGAGGTTTTTCTATGGATTATCAAGCCCTGGCCGACCTGCTGTTCCCCAACGTGACGGAGGGGCGGGAGGATGTGGAGGCCCGCTTCCCCCGGCGTAACCTGCCGGAGGGAGCCTGCGTCACCCGCATCGGCCCCAGTCCCACCGGCTTCGTTCACCTGGGCAACCTGTACAACGCCATCATCGGGGAGCGGCTGGCCCATCAGTCCGGCGGCGTGTTCTATCTGCGGGTGGAGGACACCGACCAGAAGCGGGAGGTCCCCGGCGCGGTGGAGACGGTGCTGGACGCCATGGCCTACTTCGGCGTCCGCTTTGACGAGGGGGCCACCGCGGAGGGCGACAACGGCGCTTACGGCCCCTATCGCCAGCGCCAGCGGAAGGACATCTACCACGTCTTTGCCAAATGGTTGGTGGAGCAGGGCAAAGCCTACCCCTGCTTCTGCACCGCTGAGGAGCTGGACGCCATCCGGGCACAGCAGACCGCCGCCAAAGAGACCACCGGCTACTACGGCAAGTACGCCCGCTGCCGGGACCTGTTCCTGGAGACGGTGCGCGATAACCTGGCGGCGGGCAAGCCCTGGGTGCTGCGCTACCGGGGGGAGACCACCGGGGAGCGCATCCGGGTGGAGGACGCCATCCGGGGCAGGCTGGAAATGCCCCGGAACAACATGGACTTCGTCCTGCTGAAAAGCGACGGCATCCCCACCTATCACTTCGCCCATGTGGTGGACGACCATCTGATGCAGTCCACCTATATCATCCGGGGGGAGGAGTGGATCGCCTCCCTGCCCATGCACATCGAGCTGTTCCGGGCCCTGGGCTGGCCGGAGCCGATCTACTGCCACACCGCCACGTTGATGAAGATGGACGGGGCCTCCAAGCGGAAGCTGTCCAAGCGGAAGGACCCGGAGCTGGCTCTGAGCTTCTACCAGCAGGAGGGCATCTGCCAGGACGCCGTGTGGGAGTTCCTGCTGACCCTGCTGAACTCCAACTTTGAGGAGTGGCGCATCGCCAATCCCCAGGCGGACTATCACGACTTCCCCTTTACCCTGGAGAAAATGGCCAGCTCCGGCGCCCTGGTGGACCTGGAGAAGCTGGAGAACATCTCCAAGGAAGTCATCTGCCGGATGAGCGCCGGGCAGGTCTACGACAACTGGCTGGCCTGGTGCAGGCTCTATCAACCCCAATTTGCCGCCCTGCTGGAACGCTACCCCGACAAGACCCTGGCCGCCCTGAATGTGGGCAAGGGGGGCAAAAACCCCCGGAAGGATCTGATCGGCTGGAAGCAGGCCTGCGGCTTCATGAGCTTCTACTATGACGAGACCTTCACCGTGGAGGAGGAAATGCCCCCGGAGGTGGACGAGGCCACCCGGAGGGCCTTCTTCGCCGGGTACCTGGAGCGGTATGACCACGCCGCCGACTCCGCCGCCTGGTTCGCCATGGTGAAGGAGCTCACCGGCGAGCTGGGCTTCGCCGTGAAGCCCAAGGACTACAAGAAGCACCCGGAGGACTACAAGGGCAGCATCGTCCACACCACCAATATGCTCCGCATCGCCCTCACCGGCCACGCCAACGCCCCCGACATCTGGGAGGTCAGCCATGTGCTGGGGGAGGAGACCGTCCGCGCCCGGCTGGGGCGGTATCTGTGAGAGCTGTTAGCTGTTAGTAGCTACCCCTCCGCCCCCTGCGGGGGCACCTCCCCTTTCAGGGGCGGCAATAACGTGGCCTCACAGTCAGATTTCATCGACCATCGGATAATAAAATTGCTCGTTCCGCCCGCCTTTGGCATAGGGAGCGAAGCGGAAATGCCGCTTGACGGCGGGGCGGAACGGCAATCCCTGCCAGCCGCCATCGGCGGCAGTCTCACCAGTTAGAAGTTACATCGTCTGTTGCCTGATAGACCACTTTATTGAGAGACAAGGCGGAGCCGCCAGTGGGATAGAGGGAGATTCTTAAGAGGGACGCACAGCGGCCCTCTTAAGCCGCCCTCTTTTGCTACTTTTCTCGGCGGAGCGAGAAAAGTAGGCCCCGCTTCCCGGCAGGGAAGGTCGGGCAAAGTCTTGATAAGGAACGTTATCTGAGGAGACACCGCCGGAGGGCAAACCCTGTTTCCTCCATCTTTCCTTACACAAGGAGAGAGCGCCCGATTTCGCCCCGATTTCCCCCGAAAAAAAACCGCCCCGGAGGGCAAAAAAATCGTTGACAATCCGGAATACTGTGTTATAATAACGTTTGGACAATAAAGCAGGAACGGTTTCCGCCCTCCTCACCTTCCGTGCAGCGGCACGGTGGTTTACAAATGCGACTGCTCCACGGGATGCGTGGGGTTCGTCTGCTGTGTGCGGGTGCCGTTTCGGCATCCGTTTTATCATTCTTTGGAGGTGTCAGTATCAGCAGCATGGATTATAAGATCAATGAGGAAATTCATGAAAAGGAAGTCCGCCTGATTTCCGCAACCGGCCAGCAGATGGGCATTATGTCCTCCCGGGCCGCCTATGACGAGGCCCAGAAGGCCGGCATGGATCTTGTGATGATTTCCCCGAAGGCCACCCCTCCCGTCTGCAAGGTCATGGATTACGGTAAGTTCCGTTTTGAGCAGCAGAAGCGGGAGAAGGAAGCGAAGAAGAATCAGCACGTTGTGGAAATCAAGGAGATCCGTATGTCCCCCGGCATCGACGTAGGCGACTTCAATACGAAGCTGCGCAACGCCGCAAAGTTCCTGGCAGAGGGCAACCGGGTGAAGGTGACTGTCCGCTTCCGTGGCCGTGAGATGGCCCATACGGACATCGGCGAAAACCTCCTCCTGCGCTTTGCCGAGGAGAGCAGTGAGGTTGCGGTGATGGACAAAAAGCCGATTCTGGATGGCCGTCATATGTCCATGATGCTGTCACCGAAGCCCGCCAAGGACGCCGGCAAAAAGTCTGCCGGGAAGAAGGATGCGCAAAAATAATCCTGGCCGGCATAGGCCGGGGGTTCGGCGCGGCAGGCCGCGCCGGAAGGCGAAAGGAGTTCACAATTATGCCTAAGATGAAGACGCACAGCGGTGCGAAAAAAAGATTCAACCTCACCAAGAACGGCAAGGTGAAGCGTTCTCATGCCTACGCCAGCCATATCCTGACCAAGAAGAGCACCAAACGTAAGAGAGGGCTGCGCAGCGGCACCTATGCGGACGTGACCAACAGCGCCACCATCCGTGAAATGATCCCTTACAAATAATCGAGCGACAGGAGGCTAACGACAATGGCAAGAGTAAAACGCGCAATGATGACGCGCAAAAGAAGAAATAAGGTTCTGAAACTGGCCAAGGGCTACTGGGGCTCCAAGAGCAAGCACTTCAAGATGGCCAACCAGGCCGTGATGAAGTCCGCCATGTACGCCTACACGGGCCGCCGCCTGAAGAAGCGTGACTTCCGCCGCCTGTGGATCACCCGGATCAGCGCCGCCTGCAAGCAGAACGGCATCAACTACTCCACCTTTATCCACGGCCTGAAGCAGGCCCAAGTGCAGATCGACCGGAAGATTCTGGCCGAGCTGGCCGTCAATGATAAGGCGGTTTTCTCCCAGCTTGTGACGCTGGCAAAGAGCAGCCTGTAATGGTGAAGCCGGAGCGTAGCTGTGCCCCAGGGGGCGCGGCTCACGTTTTTTCGCGAAATCCTAAAAAACTTCTCTTTTTCCCTGACGCCTGCAGGGGACACCGCTCAGCCGCCGGAAGGATTTCCCTGGATTTTATCCAGATTTTACCTGGAAACGGCTCCCACGTCAACCAAAACGGTTCACTATAGCAACTGTGAACGAACAAAAAAATATTGTTAATAAAGCGTGAAGTTTTCACGGTGCGCTTGACTTTTCATCATTTCTCGTCTATAGTTTAGATATTAAGATTAGATTTTCCTATTTCTTAATATTTTTTAAGCTTTCTTTTGTCTTTTGTTGAAAGGAGTCCTAATCATGGAAGCTGCAAACAGAATTCTTCACTCTTACCTCCGTGTCAGCCGCAAGATGTCAGAGGAACTACGGGGTCATGTGGGTAAGCGCAGTCTCACCTTCCCTCAGACGATGGCGCTGACCCTGCTCCACGAGGAAGGGCCCATGCCCATCAGCAATCTCGCCAACGCCACCGGCAGCGCCAACTCCACCATTTCCGGTGTGGTAGACCGGCTGGAGAAGGTGGGCCTGATTCAGCGCATCCGCTCCGAGCAGGACCGCCGGGTCATCTATGTGGCCACCACCGACAAGTTTGAGCAGCTTTACGCAGAGGCTGCCAGCAGCGTTTTGGGCAACTTTGAGGCGCTGGTCTCCAACCTCAGCGAAGAGGATCTCCAGCAGGTGGAGAAGGGCCTGAGCATTCTGGAGCAGGCCCTGACCGCCGGGAATGCCCAGGAATAATGCGGCCCCGCCCCTTCAGACGGGCCGCCGTTTGAAATGAGGCAAACACTTATGTTATTTCGCAGAACAAATCGTTATGGCTACAGCCGTTACTATGGCAACGGGGGAAACATCCTGCGCATCGTCAAGATCATCCTGTTTATCCTGGTGCTGCTGGGCCTGGGTGTGGGGCTGGCGGTGTGGCTGCTGGGGCCCTATGTCACCTATGACACGGACGGAGCCCACCTGAACCTGCCCTGGGCCGCTGTGGCGGAAGAGGACAGTTCCTCCAGCGGCGCGGAGCCGGAGGCTGCGGACGGCAGCGGCAGCTCCAACCTTATCCCGGAGGTCATCGTGACCCAGGACGAGGCCGACGCCGACACTTCCTCCTCTGAGGAGAGCAGCGGCGTCACCCCGGAGACGGAGGAAGTCCCGGAAGAGGTGGACGAGGGCAGGACCCCTGCCGTGCTGACCCGGCTTCTGGCCCAGCACGTCAGCAAGACCAACCTGAAATCCGGCTACGCTGCAAGCACCCTTCAGAGTGCCGGGGCCAACGCCGCCATGATCTACCTGAAGGAGTCCAGCGGAACCCTGAATTTCTTCACGGAGAATGAGCTGGCCACCCGGCTGGGAGTCGTCACCGCCCTGACCACAGGCTCCGGCGGCAGCTATGACGCCATCCTCACCGCCGCCGCCGAGCTCCAGGAGGAGGGCTACTACACCGTGGCCTATGTGGACTGCTTCCGGGACAAGGCCCTGGGCAGCGACACGGACTACGCCATCCTGACCGCCAGCGGCAGCCGCTGGACGGATCGGGCCGGCGCTCCCTGGGCCAGCCCCTCCAACGTGGACGTGCAGGACTACATTGTGTCCCTGGTGACGGAGATCGCCGCGGCGGGCTTTGACGAGGTGGTGCTTCGGAACGCCGCCTATCCCACCCTGGGGGATACCGATTCCGTCGCGGACGACAGCGACAAAACGGAGGTCATCACCGCCTTCTATGAGAAGCTGATCGACGCCCTGGCGGACTATGACATCGTCCTCAGCGTCTACACCGACGAGACCACCATCACCACCGGCGAGAACGCCCTTTCCGGCCAGACCCTCACCGAGCTCAGCCGACTGGGCGGGCGGCTCTGGGTCAGCGGCGCCACCGACACCGAGGCCCTGGAGGCGGCCCTGACCGAGGCCGGCTTTGGGGAGAACGCCCTCTGCGTGGTGGTGGACGACCTGGACGCGGACAGCGCCGTATCCCAGTGCGTCACCGACTAAACAACAAACCATAGGAACAGAGAACGCCGCCGCAGGACAGCCTGCGGCGGCGTTTTGCCGCGAAAAAATTTTCTTCCATGTGTCACATTTTGGCCGTCCCGATTGTTTCTATAATAAAAGGCCCGTGAGGGCTGTGTTATCAGCCAAGAAACGTCACCCCTCCACCGGCTAACGCCGGTCCCCCTCCCCTTTCAGGGGAGGAAAAAGGTTGTTGTAACCGCTACGTCATTGGCTCCCCTGAAAGGGGAGCTGGCTGGCCGCTAGGCCAGACTGAGGGGTGGGAACGCCGGGCACTTTCTCTATAGCCAACATTTCCTAAGTGAAGCAATCCTCTCAGTTGATAACGTTGCCCGTAAGGGAGAAAGGAGGCGGGACACCGTGGACTACGAGGAGGCCGTCCGGCAAAACCTGGACGTGGTCTACCGGGCGGCGCTGGCCTGCTGCAAAAATCCGGCGGACGCCGAGGACGTGGTGCAGTCCACCTTTGAAAAGCTGCTGCGGTCGGACACCGCCTTCACCGACGAGGCCCACCTCCGCCGCTGGCTGGTGCGGGTGGCGGTGAACGAGGGCCGGAACCTGTGGAAGTCCTTCTGGCGGCGGAACGTCGCCTCTCTGGAGGGGCTGAATCTGGAGCCCGCCGCTCCGGAGAGCGGGCAGCCGGAGCTGCTGGAGGCGGTGCTGGCCCTGCCGGTGGAGTACCGCACAGTGCTGCATCTGTACTACTACGAGGGCTACAGCACCAGGGAGATCGCCCGTCTCCTGCACCTGACGGAGGCCAACGTGCGCACCCGCATGAAGCGGGGGCGGGATCAGCTGCGGCAGCAGCTGACAAAGGAGGAATTGACATGAACGACAAGTTACAGCAGCAGTACCGCACCGCCATGGACGGGGTACACGCCCCGGCGGAGCTGGAGGACCGGGTACGGGGGCTGAATCGCACCGCCCGCCGGAGGTCCTCCGGCCGGGTGCGGAAGGCGGTCAGCGGCGGACTGGCGGCTGTCCTGGTGTTGGCGGTCACCAACGGGGCGGCCTACGCCGTCACCGGCAGCACCTGGGTGGAGGGACTGGCGCAGACCGTCCTTTACTTCCACGACGGCGCGGAGGAGACACAGGCCGCGGTGAAGGAGGACGCCGGAATCGACCTGACCTCCCAGTGGGTCACAGGAGAGGACTCGGAGGACGACGTCATCGACTGGAGCACCCCGGAGGGGGCGGCTGCCCTTCAGGCGCTGGTGGAAAACCAGTTCGACTGCTCCGACGGAAGCTACACCTGCCTGCTGGACGAGACCGGCAGCGGAGAGGACGGCTGGCTTCGTCAGGTGGTGCGGGTCTCCTCGGACTACCTCCGGGCCCGTTATGAGCAGAACTATCTGGCGGACGACGCCGCTGACCTGACCGCCCTGCTGCCCTGGGGCGGGGCGTGGGACCTCTCCTGGGTGGGGATGCACTACGACGCCGTGCCCGGGTGCGGCTGGCTGGGGCTGCGCTACACGGACGACATGGATACGCCGGTTTCCTCCGCCTATCTCACCGGCTACTATGTCAGCGACGACGACGGACTCCTCCAGCTCTGGTGCGCCTATGACAGCGGCGGGGACACCTGGGCGGACCATGTGAACGAGGAGGAGCTGGACTTCCACGAGGCGTACACCACCGCCGACGGCGTGACCGTCACCTTCCTGGGCCGGGGCAGCAGGATCATGGGAGAGCTGTCCCTGGAGGGGATGACCCTCTACCTGTTCGGGACAGACCTGACCCTGACGGAGCTGGAGGAGGTGGCCGACCATCTGGAGCTGGCCGCTCTGGTGGGAAACTACTCCGACTATCTGGCGGGGGAGGGCTCCTTAGACAAGGAAGGTTAAAGGAACTACGTTTTGCCTTCCGGGAGCCTGGTTCTCCTTAGACCAAGGATGGATGAAGAAAATAGGTTCTTTCCCTCCGGGCGGGCCTGACTACCGCCTGCTGACCATTTACGGTATCCTCCTCGGTCAGTGACCCTCGCCAGCATAGCTGGCATCGGTTTCCGGCTAAAAATGTGCCACTGGCACATTTTTGGACGCCGTAAATTACTCCGCCAAGAAATGGGGGAAAGAAGGCGGCTCAAGAGGGCCGCCGTGCGTCCCTCTTAAGGAACCTCTGAACAAATGAACTTCGGCGCCTTGCGGTAAATTTGTGCCATAAATGCGTTGCAAAATCTTGAAATCCGTCAGGATTCCTGCGATTTTGCGCCTTTTTCTGACGCAAATTTCCTCGCAATTCGCTCTCGTCCATTTATTCAGAGGTTCCTTAAGAATCTCCCTTTATCCCGCTGGCGGCTCTGCCTTGTCTCTCAATCAAGTGGTCTGTTCCGCCAGAGACGATGTAACTTGATACGCACCAAAGCTGCCGCCGATGGCGGCTGGGTACGATTGCCGCCACGTCCCCGCCGTCAAGCGGCATTTCCGCTGCGCTCCCTATGCCT
>JAJQCJ010000096.1 GCA_021202775.1 Clostridiales bacterium
CGATGGACTGCTCGCTGGCCTTCTGGGCCATGGCGTGATGGGCCTCCACGTCGAAGCTGGTGCCCTTGACGGCGTCGCAGGCGGCGCGGGTGGGGAGGATGACGTCCAGAATCTCGTCCACGCGGGTGTTCACGATGTCCTCGGAGATGCGGCCATCCTTCACGGCCTGAACCAGCTCCTCATCGGAGTCGCCGCCGGTGGTGGGCATTTCCAGATGGGAACCGGCGCGGACGCCCTCCACATGGTCGTTGGAGGCGCCCCAGTCAGACACCACGAAGCCGTCAAAGCCCCACTCGTCCCGGAGGATCTCCTGGAGGAGGTGATGGTTCTCGTTGGCGTAGACGCCGTTCACCATGTTGTAGGAGGACATGATGCTCCGGGCCTTGCCTTCCTTCACGGCGATCTCAAAGCCGGTGAGGTAGATCTCCCGCAGGGTGCGCTCGTCCACCACGGAGTCGGAGGCCATCCGGCGCAGCTCGGTGTTGTTGGCGGCGAAGTGCTTGGGGCAGGCGGAAATGCCTCTGGACTGGATGCCCCGGATGTAACCGGCGGCCATCTTGCCGGCCAGGTAGGGGTCCTCGCTGAAATACTCAAAGTTACGGCCGCACAGAGGGGAGCGCTTGATGTTCAGGCCGGGGCCAAGGAGGACGGACACGTCCTGCACGGCGGCCTCTTCGCCCAGATACTGGCCCATTTCCTCGCCCAGCACCGGGTCCCAGCTGTTGGCCATGGTAGCGGCGGTGGGGAAGCAGGTGGCGGGGACGGAGCCGTTCAGGCCCAGCTGGTCGCCTGCACCCTCCTGTTTCCGGATGCCGTGGGGGCCGTCGGACAGGCTGATGCTGGGGACGCCTGCGCTGTCGGCGGAGCGGGTGGCCCAGAAGTCGCGGCCGGAGAGCAGGTAGCACTTCTGCTCCAGTGTCATCTTGGAGATGATGTCCTGATGTTTCATAATATCTTTCCTTTCCTCTAAAAAATGCTGTAAATCAGTCGTCCGTTGCAGCTAAGACAACACCGCACAGCTCAGCGCCGCTGAACTGCCGGGTCTTGCCTCACCTGAGGGCAAGGTGGGGGTATACCGGCCTCCCCACAAAGGGGGAGGCCGGTGGGGTTGTTACTTGGGAAGCTCAGCGCAGACAGGGAAGCTTACTGCTGGCCAGCCTTCCGCTTCTTCATGAAGCTGTAGATCAGGAAGACTTCCCAGACCACCAGGATGACGCCCACGCCGATGTTGACGCCGAAGAGGATGTCCTCCCAGATGTTGTTCTGGGTGGCCAGCTCAATGCCCTCATCGCTGTAGGTGCGGCTGTTGACCACGACATACAGGATGTTGTGCAGGGAGGTGCGGATGGCCTGCTGGGCACCGGCGGTCTCGGTGAACTGCACCTTGCTGGTGGTGGTGGCATAGTTGACCAGCATGAAGTCAGTGCCGTTCCGGACGGCCTGGTCGGCGTTCATGTAGCCATAGACGCCGAAGTAGTCGGTCAGAACCATGCCAACGAAGCCCCATTCGTCACGGAGTACGTTCTGGAGCAGCTCGGAGCAGCCGCCAGCCCACTGGTTGCCGATGTAGTTGAAGGAGGACATGACAGCCTTGGCGCCGCCTTCCTTCACCGCGATCTCGAAGGCCCGGAGGTAGTTCTCACGGATGGCCTGCTCAGTGGCCCAGGTGCAGAGCATGGAGGTACGGTTGGACTCCTGGTCATTCAGGGCGAAGTGCTTGATGTAGGCGTAGACGCCATACTCCTCCGCGCCGATGGTGGCATTGGCCGCCATGGAGCCGGACAGGACGGCATCCTCGGAGTAGTACTCGAAGTTACGGCCTGCAAAGGCGGTGCGGTGGATGTTCATGGCGGGAGCGTACCAGCCGGAGGTATCCATCTCGTCAGCCATCTTGCCGATGCTCTCGCCGAAGGCCAGAGCCATATCGTCATTCCAGGTGGTGGCGATCATAACAGCAGCAGGGAAGCCGGGGGAGCCGGCGCCGGTGAAGTTATTGTTGATGGAGGCGGGGCCGTCGCAGTCGTTGGTGCGGTACTTGCCGATGCTGTCCACAGCCAGGGTCTGGTAGCCGCCCAGGGAGATCAGCTCAACGGCCTCGTCCAGGGTCAGCTCGTCCAGCAGGTCGTCCCACAGCTCATCGTCGTAGTCCAGGCCGCGGAGGTCCACCAGCTCCACGCCGTTGTCGGCGCCCCAGGTGGGATACTCAGCGTCCGCGTCCTCGTCGGCGGCGGTGGTTTCAGCGGTCAGGTAGTTGGTCAAGTTGTAGAAGCCTTCCTTGGCCTCGTCGCTCATGCTGTAGCTGGTGGGGGCGGCGGTAGCTTCCTCGTAGTTTGCGAAGCCGTCGGCGCGGGACAGATAGGTCACATCGCCCTCGGCAAACTCAAACTGGTTGGTGGCGGCGACTTCGTCGCTGTCACGGGGGTTGTCCTCATCATAGACCACGGTCTCATCCACAGTGTAGGTGACGGAGTCGATGATGGTGTTGGCGTCGGAGTTGATGGAGATGATGTAGTCGCCCTGCTCCAGCACATAGCAGCCGTAGCCGTAGGTGTCATAGGAGGCCATCTGCTCGATGGGGATGGTGAAGCTGATGGTCTGGGACTCGCCAGCGCCCAGAGTGTCGGTCTTCTCGAAGTCCAGCAGGTTGGCGGTGGCCTTCTCAATGCCGCCGTTGGTGTAAGGCGGGTTGAAGTAAATCTCCACCACGTCCTTGCCGGCCACGGTGCCGGTGTTGGTGACGGTGACGTCGAAGGTGATGTTGGTGCCGTCGCTGGAGAAGTTGCTGATCTCCTGGGTGAACTCAGTATAGCTCAGGCCATAGCCGAAGGAATACTGAACCGTCTCATCGTAGTCGATCAGCCCCTCCGCTGCGGCTGTGGTGTAGAACTTATAGCCCACATAAATGCTCTCCACGTAGTTCACGAAGGTGACGTTGGGGCTGTAGCTGTTGTCGGTGTAGGTGAAGTAGTCGTTGTCCACCAGGTACTCGTCCATGTTGTCATAGACGAAGCTGCCCGCGTTGTTCCAGGTGGGGGTGGCGGTCAGGTCATACACATAGGTGTCAGCCAGACGACCGGAGGGGTTCACGGTGCCGACCAGAATCTCGCCCAGAGCGTCGAAGCCGCTCTGACCGGTGCCGGCGCACCAGATGACGCCCTTGATGGAGTCATAGTCGTCCACGAAGCCCAGCTCGAAGGCGTTGGCGCCGTTGTAGATGACGATGACGTTGTCGAAGTTGGAGCAGACCAGCTCCACCATTTCCTCCTCAGGGTTGCTGAGCTGGAGATAGTGGTCACCCTCGTCCCAGTCGGTGCCGTCGTTGACGGTGTCGTCATAGCTGCCGCCATAGTAGGTGGAGCCGCCGTTCTGCTCGGCCCAGGTGCCGTCCACAACTGCGGTCATGTCGGTGGGCAGGTCAGCACCCTCACCGCCGACGCGGGAGATGAAGATGATGGCGGTGTCGGAATACTCCTTGGCGTTCTCGATCAGCTCATCAGAGTAATCATCAGCATAGGGCTGGGGAAGCGTCCAGTCCTGCACCCACATACCAACGTTGGGCAGGCTGGCGTCATGATACTCGGTGTAGAAGTCGATCAGGTCGGTGTTGTACTCAATACCGGCGTTGGTCAGACCGTCCAAGAAGGTGGTGGTCTCGTAGTCGTCATTCAGTGCGCCGGAACCGGTGCCGCCGTAGCAGGGGTTGGTGGCGGACCAGCCGAACACGTTGACGGTGGTGTTGGACAGGGGTAGGATGTCATCATCATCTTCCAGGAGGACGATGCCCTCCTCGCAGATTTCGGTGATGAGGTCCACGGCCTCGTCGGCGGTCTCATCGCTGACATAGCTGACGGGGGTGCCCGCCACCTGGGTCAGCAGGGTGGACAGGGGGCCGGTGCACATCGTGTTCACGGCGATCAGGATCACCAGAATCATGGCGATGCAGGCCTCTGCCCGGATCAGCCGCTTGAGGGGCTTGGCCAGCTTCTTGACGAGGACAATGACAACGATTGCCACGACGATTGCAATGACAATGGCAGCCAGCTGTCCGGTAACCAGACTCACTACGCTCCAAACGTCATCCCAGTTGATAGCTAACATTTACGTTTCCTCCTTAATAACATTCTGCTGCCGGGTCTTCAAAGGTCGGCAGGCCCTGCGGCAGCGGGGCAGGACCTGCCGCGGAGGCCGCAGGGGCTTCCCTTCCCTGCGGCCCGTAACTCACCGCGGAGTGCTTCCCTTCCCCCGCAGCTAGTGCTTCTATTATAGCAGGTTGTTTTTCGAAAATGGGCGAAGCGGCACAACTTGCAAATATTTGGCACAAACTGCAAATATATTGTGCATAATGTGAAAAAAGAGCGCCCGCTTTTTGTGGAAATCGTCAAAAGCAGGCGCTCAAAAATGAACAGTTTATGAATTGGCCCCCTGGGGCAGGGGAATCAGCAGCTTCAGGCAGAAGCTGTTTTGCTCCACTTCCACAGAGCAGGAGCCGCGGTACTTCTCGGCGGCGGCCCGGATGCTCTTCACCCCGTAGCCGTGGAAGGCCCGGTCCCCCTTGGTGGTCTGGGGGATGCCGTCCTCAAAGTCCAGCGTCCCCTCGAAGAAGTTGGCGATGTGAATCAGCACGAACTGCTTCTGTTGGGACACGGAGAGGCGGATGGCCCGCCGCTCGTAGTCCGGCAGGGTCTGCTCGTACTGGATGGCGTTGTCCAAGGCGTTGCCGAAGATGGAGCAGATGTCCATGGTGTCCATAAAGTCCAGCAGGTGGCCGTCGGCCACGCAGGTGATGGCGATATGGTTCTCCTGGCACTGGAGGGTCTTGCCGGTGAGGATGATGTCCAGCGCCTCGTTGCCCGTCTTGTTCTGGGCCTCGTAGCTGCGGACGTCCTCCTCCATCTGGTCCAGGTAGGCGCTGCGGGCGTCCGCGTCCGGCTCCTGCCGGAGGACAGTGATCTGATGCTTCAGGTCGTGGTACTTCCGGTTCACCAGCTCAATGCTCTCCCTGGACTGGCAGTACTGGGCGTACTGGCTTTTCAGGAGGGTGTTCAGCGTCTCCACCTCGTACCTGGTCCGGAGGCTGGCCCGCTGGATGTGGAAGGCGTAGAGCAGCGACACCCCGCTGAGGTCCACCAGGGTGCGGATGCTGTGAATGTCCGTCACCACGGTGCTGCTGAAGGGGGTGTTGCTGTAGAAAAAGCTCAGGTTGCTGACGGCGAACACCGCCACGCCGATGATGACGGCGGGGAACAGCTCACGCCAGGTGATCTGGTCGTCATGGCTGTCGGTGAGCCAGTACTTCTCCAGATACCAGACCAGGCCGAACACCGCGCTGTAGACCACGGCTGTGTACAAAATCTCCAGCGACAGCACCTCTTCCTGGCTGCCCACGTTGTAGCAGTACAGCTGCCACGCCAGGGAGGCGGCCAGCTCCGCCAGCAGGAAGGCCCGGACGCAGTAATACCCCGCCGTAATGGGGCGGATGTCGCAGCTCAGGTAGATGAACAGCAGCATCAGCCCGATGGCCACCAGCATACAGGGCACCCACAGCCACAGGAGCACGGCCTCCGTCAGCTCCATAAACAAAACCTGGAGGCAGAGCATCCCCCCTGCCAGCAGCCAGCGCCTGCCCCTTGTCAGGCTCGTCCTGCACTGGCTGAGATAGACCACGCAGGCCAGCCACTCCGCCAGGGCGGTACACCACCGGGGGATGTCGGTTATGGTCGTCACCGCTTCCACATCCATGGTCACATCGCGCTCCCTACGTAAGCGGCCAGGGCCGTCATAAAGTCGCTCCGGCGGCCGCGGCTGACCACCAGGGGCGTGTCGCCTACCATGGCCTCGTTCTCGCGGATGCTGTCCACATGCTCCAGATTCACCAGGTAGCACTTGTTGCAGCGGTAGAAGGGGTAGTCCGCCAGCAGCGTCTCCGCCGACTTCATGGTGCCCCGGGTGGTATAGACCCCGCCGGAGGTGTGGAACAGCAGGTCGTGCTTCTGGCTCTCCACATAATAGATCTGCATCACGTCCACCTTCTGCGCGCCGCCCCGGACCTGGAGGGTGATATAGTGCCGCTCCCGCTTGTTCAGCCGCTGCCGGGCGCGGTCCAGCCGCTGGGCGAAGGCGAAATAGGTCAGGGGCTTGAGGACATAGTCCAGCGCGTCCACCGCATAGCCCCGGATGGCGTACTGGGGCATGTTGGTGATGAAGATGATGATCACCGCAGGGTCCATCTCCCGCAGCCGCTCCGCCGTGGTCATGCCGTCCAGAAAGCGCATCTGTACGTCCATCAGCACGATGTCATAAGGGGTTTGATAGCGCTCCAGAAATTCGTCCCCGTCGGGGAAGTCCACCGCCTCTATCTCCACATGACGTTCCTCCTGATACTGCGTGAGGTACTGATGGAACTGCTCCAGCTGCTCCACCTCGTCATCCACCAATGCAATACGAATCAAGCAATTACCTTCCTTCTGTCCAGATAATCTCCCTGTCTAAAATTATAGAAAAGAATAGCCAAAATTGCAAGAGAAGAATGAGAAAAAGGAAAATTTTTTCCGATTTTCCGCACACTGCCCTTCTGGGGGGCCGGTTCTGCCCCGTGGAAAAGTGCTTGCAGGCCGGCGTCCGGTTATGGTATACTGTAGGCAGAAAATCAGCGGCGCTGCCGCCGCAGGAAGCCGGAGGTAACCACATGCAGTCAACTGTTTATTTCACAAAAGAGATCTCACCCCAGCGCACCATCGACCTGTACAGGGCTCTGGGCCATCCCTTGCCGGGGAACATCGCCGTCAAGCTCCACTCCGGAGAGGTGGGGAACCAGAACTTTATCCGCCCCGCCTTCTACAAGCCCATCATCGACCTTGTGGGGGGCACCATTGTAGAGTGCAACACCGCCTATGAGGGCAAACGCAACACCACCCGGGCCCACTGGGAGACCATGAAGCTCCATGGCTGGACGGACATCGCCCCGGTGGACATCATGGACGAGGACGGCGAGATCGTCCTGGACATCCCCGACGGCAGACGCATCCAAAAGAACTTTGTGGGGAAAAATCTTGCGAAGTATGACTCCATGCTGGTGCTGTCCCACTTCAAGGGGCACCCCATGGGCGGCTTCGGCGGGGCGCTGAAGAACATCTCCATCGGCATCGCCTCCTCCCACGGCAAGGCCTATATCCACGGGGCCGGCGTGGAGGAGGAGATCTGGACCGCCGACCACGACTCCTTCCTGGAGTCCATGGCGGACGCCGCCTGCTCCATCGTGCGGCACTTTGACGGCAACATCCTGTTCATCAACACCATGTGCAATATGTCGGTGGACTGCGACTGCTGCGCCGTGGCGGAGGACCCCGCCATGGCGGATATCGGCGCCCTGGCCTCCACCGACCCCATCGCTCTGGACCAGGCCTGCCTGGACCTGGTGTACGCCTCCAGCGACCCCGGCCGGGATCGCCTGCTGGAGCGCATCGAGAGCCGCAACGGCGTCCACACCGTAGAGGCTGCGGCGGCTCTGGGCTTCGGCAGCCGGGAGTACAAACTGGTCAGTATTGATTGAACCGCCGGTTCAGCCGGCCGCCTGTGGCGGCTGGCTGAACTTTTTGTATACATATCAGTTTATATTACGTTTTGTAATGCTTTAGTTCTGAATGTCCGGCGTTCTCACCTCTCAGTCAGCTTCGCTGACAGCTCCGCCGTCAAGCGGCATTTCCGCTGCGCTCCTTACCCTTTCAGGGCAATGTCATCAACGTAAGGAACCACACCCCTCCACCGGCTAACGCCGGTCCCCCTCCCCTTTCAGGGGAGGCAAGAGAGTTGTGGGAATCACCACGTCTTTGGCTCCCCTGAAAGGGGAGCTGTCAGCGAAGCTGACTGAGGGGTGGAAAGCCGTGAGGCCGCCCAGGCGCACATTGTGCCCCCTCCGTCCCCTCTTTCGGGCAAACCACCAGTATCCACCCCAAACTTCCGCCGTTTTTTGCCGATTTGTTTCTTGACGGAAAGGGCAGCGGCGGCTATAATTGACACAACATCTGTCAAGACAGGTGAATACCACTCTTCGCCGCCGGGGAAGGGAAGGAAGTAGGAGCATGAAAGAATTTTTAAAACGGAAAAACATCGTCATTTCCCTGAAACGCTACGGCATTGACGCCATGGGCTCCATGGCCCAGGGGCTGTTCTGCACCCTGCTGATCGGCACCATTCTGAACACGCTGGGCACCCAGTTTAACATCGGTTTCCTGACCGCCGACATCGGCGGCACCGGCTACACCATCGGCGGCTTCGCCACCGCCATGTCCGGCCCGGCCATGGCCGCCGCCATTGGGTACTCCCTGGGGGCGCCGGGGCTGGTGCTGTTCTCCCTGATTCCGGTGGGCTTCGCCACCAACGCCCTGGGCGGGGCCGGGGGGCCGCTGGCCGTGCTGATCGTTGCCGTCGTGGCGACGGAGTTCGGCAAGGCCGTGTCCAAGGAGACAAAAATTGACATCCTGGTGACCCCCTGCGTCACCATCCTGGTAGGGGTAGGGCTGGCCGCCCTCATCGCCGCCCCCATTGGCAGGGCCGCCAGCGCCCTGGGCCAGGTCATCATGTGGGCCACCGATTTGCAGCCCTTCCTGATGGGCATCGTGGTGTCCGTGCTGGTGGGCATGGCCCTGACCCTGCCCATCTCCTCCGCCGCCATCTGCTCTGTGCTGGGCCTGACCGGTCTGGCGGGGGGCGCGGCGGTGGCCGGCTGCTGCGCCCAAATGGTGGGCTTCGCCGTCATGAGCTTTAAAGAGAACCGCTGGGGCGGCCTGGTCAGCCAGGGCATCGGCACCTCCATGCTGCAAATGCCCAACATTATAAAGAATCCCCGCATCTGGATTCCCCCCACCCTGGCCTCCGCCATCACCGGCCCCATCGCCACCTGCGTGTTCAAGCTGACCATGGACGGCGCGCCGGTGTCCTCCGGCATGGGCACCTGCGGCTTTGTGGGGCAGATCGGCGTCTACACCGGCTGGCTGGCGGACATCGAGGCGGGGACGAAGGCCGCCATCACCGCCTTTGACTGGGTGGGGCTGATTCTGATCTGCTTCGTGCTGCCCGCTGTGCTGTCCGTCCTCTTCTGCGAAGTGGAGCGGAAGATGGGATGGATTGGGGAGAACGACCTGAAGCTGGAAGGGTAATGGGATAGCTGTTATTAATAGAACGTGAAGCCTAATTCTCCGCTTTTTTGTAGGGGCGGCCCTTGGCCGCCCGGGGCAAGCTGGCGGTTTCTGAGGGCGGCCAAGGGCCGCCCCTACACGCACGGATGCGAAAATCGGAACTTTTTGCCCGGCTGAATCGCATTACAGGCAGTTCGTTGGCGCTTTGCGATAGTTGGATAACGTGAAGTTTTCGTTTTCACATTCCACTATGGGCGGTTGCCCCCTTAAATGAAATGGATAACGTTGCAAACAGGGAGGCCCCGCCGTCTGGCGGGGCCTCCTTATTTGCGGTTGTCACTCCCCCACGGAGGGCTTGGTCATCATGGTATGGGTCAGCTTGGCCATGTTGACCCCTCCCATGTGGGTAGCCTGCTGGCCCAGGCGGAGGACCTTGCTCTGCCCCTTTTGGACGGGTAGCCACTCCGCCAGCCCCTCCCCGTTGGGGTTGCCGGATTTGGCGAAATTGGTCAGATAGTCCGCCATCTCGCCGGAGAGCCGCCGGTCCCGGTCGGTCATGGGCCGCCAGCAGTGGTCCAGGGTGCCGAACCAGTACCACAGGTCGCTGGAGTGCCAGGCCCCGCAGTCGTCGCCGGGGAGCTGCCGGTCAAAGAACCAGGCATAGCTGGGCTGCCGGCCCTGGTCGGCCTGGAGGCGGCACCAGCCCTTTGCCATCTGAAAGACGATGGGGGGCACAATGTCCTCGCTGTTGGAGCCCATCAGATAGGGGATGTTCAAGGCGTTGCCGGCCTTGGCCCCCTCCGCGTTGGTGCAGGGAATCAGGTTCCCGTCCACGCAGGGGGCGCAGCTCATGCCTGCGACCCTCTGTGCCTTCTGCTCCGCCTGCCAGGCGGAGAACAGCTCCCCAACCGGCAATGCCCGGAAGGCGGTCAGGTCGGCGCAGCCGGCCCGCTCCATGACGGCCTGCCAGAAGGGGTAGCTGTCAGCGGCGGGCTTCACGTCGAACATCTTGTTGACGCCGCCGGCGCTGCTCATCACCGCCTTGGCTGCCAGCCCTTTCGTCAGAGGGCTGAGCACCAGCTGCTGGACGCTCATGGCCCCGGCGCTCTGGCCCATCAGGGTGACGTTATTCGGGTCGCCGCCGAAGGCGCTGATGTTGTCGTGAACCCATTGCAGGGCGGTGAGCTGGTCATAGATGGCATAGTTGCCGGTGTGGCCGCTCTCCTCCGCCAGCTCTGGCAGGCAGACGAAGCCCATGGGGCCGAGACGGTAGTTGATGGTGACGGCGACGACCCCCTTCGTGGGCCAGACGGGGCCGTCGAAGTGCTTCTCATGGCCGCAGCCGCCGGTGAAGCCGCCACCGTGGATGTAGAAAATCACAGGCAGCCTGCTGTCCGGCCCGGCGTCCTCTGGCGTCCAGATGTTCAGGAAGAGGCAGTCCTCGCTGTAGTCGTAGTGCTCCCCCTTGCGGAACTCGTTGTAGTAGAACGCCTTCTCTGGCATCTGGGCCTCGTCGTAGAAGGCCCGGGGCTGGAAGCTGCACGCGCCGTACCGGGTGGCGTCATAGGTGCCCTCCCAGTGGGTGACGGGGGTGGGGTATTCCCACCGCCCGGCGGTGGCATAGCGGATGCCCTTGTAGGCGGTGACCCCCGGCCACTGGCAGGTTGTGCCCGCCACAGGGTCGCAGGGGGTTTGGATGGTTTTGCTCATAAGAATCGCTCCCTTCACAGCTTGAACACCCGCCGGGCGTTGCCCCGGCAGATTTTTTCGTAGGCGCTTTGGCTCAGCCTCCCCGCCGCCGCCTGCTCATCCAGCCAGCCCCCCAGGGGGAAGACCATCTCGGTGTTCACCATGTCGGTGGCGAAGAACAGCCGGTCGGCGTATCGTTCCAAAAAGTCCAGGCCGAAGGCCGGGTCCCGCATGATGGCGCAGCCTGCGCTGTTGGCGGAGAGGTCGCCGCAGAGGTTGGGGTATCTGGCGAACAGCTCCGGCACCCGTCCGCCGGGGCAGACAGGGCCGCTGCCCCACTGGTTCCGCTGCTCTTTCCCGGTGGGGGCGTCGCCGCTCATCTCGATCCAGAAGGTCTGGCTGTGGCCCAGGAACAGGGTGTCCGGGAAGCGCTGGAGGCACTGCTCCAGCAGGGGCAGGCCGGGGTCATCCACCACGCCGTAGCTGTAGCCCACCTCCGGGCTCATATGGAAGGTGACGGGGAGGCCCAGCTCCCCCGCCGCCTGGAACACCGCCTGTAAAAACGGGTCGTCCAGCCGACGGTTCAGCATCAGCTCCCCGATGCCCACAGCGCCCTCCGCCTTGCACCGGGCCAGCCGGTCATAGACGGTGGCGGGGTCGCCCCCGTCCAGGTTGCACATCCAGGCGTAGCGGTCTGGCATGGCGTCGGCAATGGCCCTGTTGTCGGCGTTGGAGCCGAAGGGCACGGGGGGATGCTCGCCGGAGGACATCAGCACGCCCTTGCCGATGCCCAGCGCGTCCAGGTGGGGCAGCATCTCCTCATAGGAGGAGATGAAGCCTGCGCTGGTGCGGGGCTGGGGGGTGCGGCTCAGGTGGAGATGCAGGTCAATTTTTTCCATGACAGTTCCTCCTTCTGCGGGGCGCTTACTCCGCGCTCCTGGCGGCGTCGCGGCGCTCCTTCAGCTCGGCATACATGGTGTTGGTAGTCTTGTTGTCCAGGTTGAAGATCAGGCCGACGCCCACCAGCTCCAGAATGCAGGTCAGCACAGGGATGATGTTGACCAGATAGTAAATGCTGTTGACGGTGGCGGCGGACTGCACCACGTTGGTGCCGGAGACGTAGCCGATGGCGGTCAGGGCGGTGGCAGCGCCGGTGGAAGCGATGGTGGAGCCGATCTTCCGGCTGAAGGTGTACAGGCTGTACATACTGCCGTCACTGCGGAAGTTGAACTTCCACTCGCTGTAATCCAGACAGTCGGCAACCAGCGCCCAGATCAGCATGACGAAGGCGTTCTGACCGGTGGTGGCCAGCAGGTTCAGGACGGTGTAAAGCAGGGCGCTCTGGATGGGGAAGAGCAGGATAAGGAGGGAGAACACAAGATTGTAGGCGCTGGCGGCCAGAATGACGTTGCGCTTGCCGAAGCGGTTGACGATTTTGGGCACCAGGATGAAGCACAGCAGCAGGATGGGCAGGGTCAGGATGCTGTACACCGTCATCATGCCGGTATCCTGATAGTACTCCTTATAGATGTAGCTGCGGACCTGGGCCGCGCCGGTGATGAAGAGCATGGAGCCGATGGTGCCCACCATAACGCCGATCAGGGGGCGGTTCTTGAAGGCGGCCTTCAGCACCTTGCCGTAGTTGAACTTCTCGCCCTGGCCCTGTTCAACGTGGACGCGCTCCGGGGTCAGATGGCACAGCAGGCAGTAGCAGATGATGCAGAGGACGCCGAAGATGACGGCCAGCAGGGTGAAACGGCCGGGGAGGATGTTGGAGTCGGAGTCGAAGCAGAAGATGGGGACCATGGACAATGCGGCGATGCCCACCACGGTGCCGCCGATGCTGCGGGCACGGGACAGCTTGGCCCGATCCATGGGGTCCTGAGAGACCACGTTGGCCATGGCGCCGAAGGGCATGGAGGCGCCGGTGTACATCATGCCGTAGAAGATGTAGACAAAGGCGACCCAGGCATGGAGGGCGATGCCGGTGAAGGGCACGTTGCTGAAGCACAGCACGCCGGACAGGGCCAGGGGGATCATGAACAGCTTCACCCAGGGCTTGAACTTATCCGCCGTCTTACCCAGGTGCCAGCGGTCGGGGAAGGAGCCCATCAGGGGGTCGTTGATGGCGTCCCACAGACGGGCCACCAGGAAGAGGGTCGCCATCCACGCCGCGCTGATGCCCAGGACGTAGGTGCAGAAGGTCAGGAAGTAGGAGTCGACGAACAGGTTGACGAAGCTGCCGGCCATATCGCCGCAGACGTAACCAACCTGGTCACGGACGCCAAAGGGGCGGACTTTTTTGGTTTCTTTTTCCATGATAATTCTCCTTTATGCAGTTGTCAAGAAAGTTTCGCTCCGGGATGCCAGCGCTGGTACCGTCCCGGCTTCTGCTTTTATCATACGCCAAAACTTGAAACAATCAAATTGCAATAACTCATGAAAAGATTGCAAATCCGGCAAACCTGTGGTATAATCGAACAAAATACAAGGGCAGGGAGGCGCAGATTTGTGAAATTATCCGAAATGCAGCGAATGACCGATTTCAACAGCCGTCAGTGGAACGCCATGTCCCCCCAGCAAAAACGCCAGGCGAAACAGGACTTTACCGATGCAATCGGGACGGAGAATCTCTATCAGGAGATGGAGATGAACTCCCCCTTTGTGGACGCCCATGAGGACGTCAGCTACTCCCCGGACGCTGACGACGTCCAGCTCCACAGCCACACCTTTTACGAGGTGCTCTGCTGCCGCTCGGGGAACATCGAGTACCTCATCGGCGCCGACCGCTACCGGGTCGCTGCCGGGGACATTATCTATATTCCCCCCGGCGTCAGCCACCGACCCATCCTCCCCGAAGCCATGCCCATCCCCTACCGCCGCTATGTGCTGTGGATCAGTCCGGCGTTCCAGGAGCAGCTGGCCGCCAACTGGCCGGAGATGAAGGAAAAAACGGCCGCTCCGGCGTGCTGCGCACCGCCGGGACGGAGTGGGCCTTTTTGCAGGACGCCTTCCGCCGTGGCTGCGAGAAGGTAGAGCGGGAAGAACTTGGGTGGCAGATGTGGCTCTACGGCAATACCATGCAGATGACGGCTGACATGATGCGGGCCCTCTCCCCCAATGGGCCGGAGCCTGCCCTGCCGGAGCAGCGGGAGCTGGTAGACCATGCCACCCTCTATGTGGAGACCCATTTTGCGGAAAAAATCACCCTGGAGGGGGCGGCCCAGGCCCTGCTGGTCAGCCAGAGCACTCTCCAGCAGACTTTTCATAATAAGCTGGGGGTCAGCTTTTACCGCTTCGTCACCCAGCGGCGGCTGATCGCGGCGAAGAACCTGATTCTTGAGGGCCGGCCCCTGACCTCCGTGGGGGAGCAGGTGGGCTTTTCCGACCACTCCACCTTCTACCGGGCCTTCCAGAAGGAGTACGGCATTTCCCCCTCCCAGTACCGCAAATTGCAGGTCGGGGCCTGCGGGTGAACCCGTCGGCTTTCCGTTCAGCTTTCCGCAGGAAATTTGGCTGAAAAACAACAAGCGGCATTGCCTTTACAGGATGAATCTGCTATAATGTCGGCATATCCCGCATTTTTACGGCTCCGCCGGGGAAAACCGGCGGAGGATTTTGTTACAGCACAGACGGCTGCGCCGCGCTTCATCGAAGCGCGGCCCGCCCGTTTGGATCGTCACAAAGGAGTGCAGCATGGCAGGCAAAACAAAACGCAAGCACGCACGCTACCCCAAGGTCAGAAAGGAACCTTGGCGTCCGCTGGAGGCGGCCGTCTTTGTCCTGGCGGTGGTGTTCGCGCTGATGCTCACCTGGAACGGCGTCGCCGCCGTGGTGCGCTCCATCCGGGCGGACATGCTCGCCCAGCAGGCCGCCGACGCCGAGTCGGGGCCGTACTATATGACCTTCATCCGGGGCGTGTGGAATGCCGCCGTGGGAACCGACGACGAGGAGGACGCAGAGGAGGGCGAGAACGAGGACGATGACGAGTTCACATACGACACCACGGTGGACATTTCCGCCTACGCCGACGACACCGGCTATGCCGGACGGCTCTACCAGCTGAAGGACGAATACGACCAGGTCTACGCCATCCTGGCCCATTATGACGAGATTCCGGAGCGGCTGATCCGCATGGCCCTGAACAACTACGAGACCATGGACTATGTGGCCCAGTACGTCACCCTGAAGGACGCGGCCCAGACCATCGACCTGTCGGAGGAGGCGGAGAGCGAGACGGTGCCCCTGCTGCTGCAATGGGACACCCGCTGGGGCTATGAGACCTACGGCAGCGGCCTGGTGGGGTACACCGGCTGCGGCCCAACCTGCATTGCCATGGTGGCCTTGTACCTGACAGGGGACACCGACTGGGACCCCGGTTCCGTGGCCGTCTGGGCGGACAGCGCCGGTTACTATGTGTCGGGCAGCGGCACCGCCTGGACGCTGATGAGCGTGGGCTGTGAGCATTTCGGCATCGTGGCCACCGAGCTGACCCTCAGCGAGAGCATCGTGGCGGAGCATATCGCTGCGGGGGAGCCCATCATCTGTTCCGTTGGCCCGGGGGACTTCACCTCGGACGGACACTATATCGTGCTGACTGGCTATGAGGACGGGGTCTTTACCCTGAACGACCCCAACAGTCTGGACCGGAGCAGCCAGACCTGGACCTGGGAGCAGTTGTCCGGGCAAATCAAAAATCTGTGGGCCTACACCGTTCAGTGACGGGCGGCGGGGACGCCGGTGGGGACAAGGGCATCTCTTTAAGGAGACGCACCCCTCCACTGGCTGCCGCCGGTCCCCCTCCCCTTTCAGGGGAGGAAAAAGGTTGTTGTAACCGCCGCATCATTGGCTCCCCTGAAAGGCAATGTTATCAACTTAAAGACGCAATCTATCTCAGGTTGAGGGGAATAACATAGTTGTACTGTCAGATGTCCACGACCAAAGGACGACAAAATTGACGCCACGTTCCGCCCGCCTCCGGCATAGGGAGCGCAGCGGAAATGCCGCTTGACGGCGGGGCGGAACGGGCGGCAATCCCTGCCAGCCGCCATCGGCGGCAGTCTCACCACCTGAAAGTTACTTCGTCTGTTGCCTGACAGACCACTTGCAGGCTGGACAGCGCGAAGCCCCAGCGGGATAGGAGAGGGGTCCTTAGGGGGGAGCGAGGCCCCGAGCTCCCCCCTGAGCCGCCCTCTTTTGCTGCTTTTCTCGGCGGAGCGAGTTTGCGGCGTTAAGAAAATATGCCAGTGGCATATTTTTAGCCGAAAACCGCAGCCAGCTATGCTGGCAAGGCTCATTGACCGAGGAGGAGATGCTAAAAGTGATAACGCGGCTGTCAGGCCATGCCCTGGCAAGGGCAAGCGCTCTATTTCCTTCCGGTATCCTTGTCTAAGGAACGGACGCCCCCGGAAAGGGCAAGGACCTGTTTCCTTTATCAATCCTTGCCTAAGGAACGTAATTTCATTAAATTGCAATCAAACCAACGCATCAGCGTACCAACCAGAAAGAGAGAGAAGGGAGGGCAGTACGATGAGGCGCAGTGTTCAACGATTGCTGCTGGGTCTGGCTGCCGTGGTCCTGCTGGCGGCGGTGTGCTTTTGCGCCTGGGGCTGGTATCAGGATTCCCAGCCTCCGGTGCTGGAGTGCGTCACCGACGCGGAGGTGGAGTGCGGGGAGACCCTGACGGTCTACTCCCTGGTGCGCTCCGTCACCGGCAACGGCGCCGTCACCCTGACCCTGTCCGGCGGGGAGGCAGCCGAGGACGGGAAAAGCACCGTCTTTACCGCGGCGGACACCTACACCGTCACCGTCACCGCCACCGATGAGGACGGCCATCAGACGGAGTGCCAGGTGTCCGTCCTGGCCCGGGACACCATCGCCCCGGTGCTGAAGGCCACCGCCTTTTCCGTCTGTCTGGGGGAGGACATCGACTACCTTTCCACCGTGACGGCGGTGGACGCAGTGGAGGGCGACCTGCTGTCTCAGGTTCAGGTGAACGCCAGCCAGGTGGACACGGAGAATACCGGCACCTATCTGGTGCAGTACTCCGTGTCGGACAGCGCAGGAAACACCGCCCAGACCACCGCCTATCTGACGATTCTGGCTCCCTCGGCCTCCGCCGTCACCCTCAGTGAGACGGAGTACACCCTGCCGGGCAACGGCTCCGTACAGCTCACCGTCACAGTGGAGCCGGAAAACTGGCAGGGCACTGTGACCTGGAGCAGCAGCGATGAGACCATCGCCATTGTGTACGGCGGGCTGGTTTCCTGGGTCGGAGAGGGGGAGGCGGTCATCACCGCCGCCGCAGGGGACGTGACCGCTCAGTGCGCCATCCGGTGCACCGAGGTGGCGGCCACCTCCGTCGCCCTGAACTACCATAAGGCCATCCTGGCGGCCAACACCTCCGTCACCCTGACGGCCCAGACCCTGCCCTCCAATTACAGCGGCGGCGTGGTCTGGCGCAGCAGCGACGAGACGGTGGCCACCGTGAAAAACGGCGTCCTCACCTGGGTGGGAGAGGGCACCTGCACCGTCACCGCCACGGCGGGGGACGCCGTGGACAGCTGCGCCGTCACCTGTCAGGCGGTGCCGGTGGTGGTGCAGCCGGAGGAGACGGAGAAAACGCCCTCCCTGGTGGATACCATTAAGGAGGCCATCCAGTCCCTGTTTGGCGGCACCTAACGCGCCTGTAAACAAGAAAGTATTGCGCCTGTCCAAGCAGGCTGCCCCACGGAGAAAGAGGTGAACGAGTTGGAAATCAGGCTGCCCCCGGAGGTTGCCGCTCTGCTGGAACGGCTCCAGGCCCGGGGCCACGAGGCCTTCGTGGTGGGCGGCTGCGTGCGGGACGCCCTGCGGGGCGAGACCCCCGGCGACTGGGACATCTGCACCTCCGCCCTGCCGGAGGAGACCATCGCCTGCTTTTCCGACTGCACGGTCCATCGGACGGGCATCCGCCACGGCACGGTGCTGGTGCTGTTCCGGGGCGCGGGGTACGAAATCACCACCTACCGCACCGAGGGGGGCTACGCCGACCACCGGCACCCGGACCAGGTGCGCTTTGTCCCCACCCTGGAGGAGGATCTCTCCCGCCGGGATTTCACGGTAAACGCCATGGCCTACAACCCACAGGCCGGGCTGGTGGACCCCTTCGGCGGACAGGAGGATTTGCGCAGGGGCATCCTCCGCTGCGTCGGCGCACCGGAGGAGCGCTTCCGGGAGGACGCCCTCCGCATCCTCCGGGGGCTGCGGTTCGCCTCCAGGCTGGGCTTTGCCATTGAACCGGAGACCGGGGCGGCCATGCTCCGGCAGCGGGCGGGGCTGGACTGCATCGCCCGGGAACGGATTTTCGCGGAGCTGAAAGGCTTCCTGTGCGGCAGCCGGGTGCTGCCCCTGCTGCTGGACTACCGGGAGCTGCTGGCCCAGTTCCTGCCGGAGCTGCGGCCCATGTTTGACCATCCCCAGAATAACCCCCACCACTGCTACGACGTGTGGGCGCACACCGCCCACGCCGTGGCCGCCGTCCGGCCGGAGCCGGTGCTGCGGCTGACCATGCTGTTTCACGACTGCGGCAAGCCGGACTGCTACACGGTGGACGAGGCCGGGGTGGGTCACTTCCACAAGCACCCCCAGCGGAGCGCCCAACTGGCGGAGGAGGCCCTGACCCGGCTGCGCTGCGACAACCGGACGAAGGAGGATGTGCTGCTACTGATCACCTGGCACGACCGGCTCCACCATGTCAGCCGCGCCTCGGTGGGCACCATGCTGGCGGCCCTGGGCCCCCGGCGGGCGGCGCTGCTGATGGAGGTCATCCAGGCGGACGACCGGGCCAAGGCCCCGGCCTATGCCCAGGCAGACGCCAGAGATCTGGCGGAGGCCAGGGCCCTGCTGGGGCAGCTGCTGGCGGAGGGCTACTGCCTTTCCCGGCAGGATTTGAAGATTTCCGGCAGGGAAGTGATGGATTTGGGGGCCTCCGGGCCGGAAATTGGACGGATACTGGAGGAACTCCTCCGGGAGGTGCAGGCGGAGCAGCTGGAGAACCGGCCTGCGGCGCTGTGCAATCGCGCGAAGGCGCTGCTGGAACGATGAGGAATCTGTGCAATTCCACAGTTGCGGAATGAAAAAATATTCGGTATAATAAGGTCAGGTAACCATTATCAGAACCGCCCCGGCACTGCCACACGCCGGGGCCAGTCAACAGAAATGAGGGATCTGACATGAAACCGCAATTTGAAAACAAAGTGAAACGCATCGGCGTGCTGACCTCCGGCGGCGACGCCCCCGGCATGAACGCCGCCGTCCGGGCCGTGGTGCGCACCGCCATGTACCGGGGCATCGAGTGCGTCGGCATCCGCCGGGGCTACAGCGGCCTCATCAGCGGCGACGTGAAGCGGATGGACGCCTCCAGCGTGGCCCACATCATCAACCGGGGCGGCACCATCCTCTACACCGCCCGCAGCGAGGAGTTCCGCACCAAGGAGGGCCGGGCCATGGCCTACCGCACCTGCAAGCTGCTGGGGCTGGACGCCCTGGTCTGCATCGGCGGCGACGGCACCTTCAGCGGCGCCCTGGCCCTGAGCCGGGAGTATCCCATCGCCGTGGTGGGCATCCCCGCCACCATTGACAACGACATCGGCTGCTCCCACTACTCCATCGGCTACGACACCGCCGCCAACACCGCCATTGAGGCCATCGACAAGCTGCGGGACACCATGCAGTCCCACGAGCGCTGCTCCGTCATCGAGGTGATGGGCCACCACGCGGGCAACCTGGCCCTGTATGTGGGCATCGCCACCGGCGCCACCGCCGTGCTGGTGCCGGAGGAGCCCTGGGACTTTGAGGAGCATGTGGCCGAGAAGATCCGCAACGCCCGCCTGGCCGGACGCACCCACTTTATGGTGGTGGTGGCCGAAGGGGCCACGCAGAAGGTGAGCAGCGACTGTGGCGGTGAGAATGTGGGCGGCGCAGGCGACCAGGTGGCCAAGCTGATCCGCAGCGAGCTGGGCCTGGACCCCCGTGTCACCGTACTGGGCCACGTCCAGCGGGGCGGCAGCCCCACGGCCCGGGACCGGGTCACCGCCACCCGGATGGGCTATCGGGCGGTGAACGTGCTGGCCGAAGGGGGCACAAACCGCATCGTCGTCCACGAGGGCGGCAAGGTCTACGACGTGGACATGGAGGAAGGGCTGAAAAAGCAGAACAGCCTGAACCCGGATGAGCAGGCCGTGCTCACCGCCATGACGCAATCTTACTAAAATAAAACACGCTCTAAGGCCCTCCGGCACTGCCGGAGGGCCTTTTGCGGCACTGTCATCCATTTGGGCCCGGTCTCCTGAGACAGGGCATGCGCAAAGGAACCGCTTTTTGACTTTGCCGGGGCAGGGAACCGGCGGTCATCCTCGCGCCGCAATCCGCCCCGCGTACTGGGACCAGGTGTAGTCCAGCCGGAAGGCGGTGAGCTGCGCCTCCTCCACATAGATGGTGGCCTCCGTCCCCTCCAGAAGCCCCTGACCCACCAGACAGTCCGAGGGGGTCATGCCCGCCAGAACGATTTCCTCCAGGGCGGTGCAGCCCCGGAAGGCCCCGTCCGCAATGGCGGACAGCCCCGGCTGGAGGGTGACGCTGCGGAGGGCGGTGTCCCCCGCCAGCACGTCGGCCCCTAGGGCCGTCACCGGGCAGCCCTCCAGCTCGGTGGGCACGGTCAGGGCGGTGCGGGCCTGCCCCTCCTCCGTCAGGCCGGTGAGGACCGCCTCCCCGTCCTGAATCTCATAGGAGAAGCAGTCTGCGTCGCTGCTATCCCCCTGGGCGGCTGCGGCCTCCGCCAGGGCGGGTTGGTCGGGCAGGGCGATGTCGGTGGGGGAGGTGTCCCCCAGCATGGCCTTGATGTCCCGGATGAGCTGGCGGGTGTACACCGTCTTGCCGCTGGCGTTCAGGTGGAAGTTGGTGTCGTAGAACCATTCGGCCTCCAGCACGCTGTTGGACGGATCCCCCAGCACATAGCAGTGGAGTTTGGCCTGCAGGCTTTCATAGTAGCCGTCCAGGTCGGCCCCCTCCTCCACCGCCAGGGCGTTCATAGGGCAGAAGTAGTACCAGACGGTGGCCCCCCGGGCGGTGAGGGTGTCGATGTACTCGTTCAGCACCTCCACAAAGTCCTCCTCCGGCAAATCCTCCCGGAAGAGGATGGAGGTGGTGCTGTCGTAGCCGCCGGACATAATGTTATTCGTGCAGTCCTCCGCCACAATGTCCCCGTACTCGTTGAAGGAGGCCCGGCTGTACACCCCGGTGAGGGCCGGGGTGGTGCCGCTGAGGACATAGCCCAGCTTCCGGGCGGCAAAGGTGGGGAACTGGCCCGCCAAACTGTCCCAGTCCTCCCGCTCCAGCCGTCCCAGCAGAGAGAAGGCCCCGTCCAGCCCCTGCCACAGGGCCTCGCCGTTCACATAGCAGCTCAGGGTCTGCGCCTGCTGCTCCGGGATGAGGATGACAATATCCCCCTCCCGGATGCTGTCCTCAGACAGCTCCAGCATTACCTTCGTCCCCAGGGCGGCGTAGAGGCCGAAGTTCACCGCCGTATAATCGGGCAGCTCCTCCTCCACCAGGGCGCTGTCCACCCCGAAGGCCACGGCGCTGCCTCCCACAAAGACAATGCGCTGCCCCTCCGTCTCGTCCAGCCGCTGGCATTTGTATTTCAGTTCCCCCAGAAAGGCGCTGTCGTACTGGGCGGGGAGGAGGAATCCCCCGGCCAGCAGGGTCAGCGGCACCGCCAGCAGCAGGGCGCAGGCGGCCAGGGCCAAAAACAGTCGTTTCCTTTTCATGGTCAAAATTGAAAATAGAGGAAGGCGGTCTCCCCGTCCCCGGCCAGCAGCATCAGCCAGCCCAGGAGAATCGCCGTCAGCAGGTAGTACAGTGTCAGCGCCCACCGGGTCTCTCCCCGGAGGCTGCCCCTGCCGGTGGGGAGGGGCGTCCCCTCCAGCAGCGTCAGGCAGCACAGCAGGAGCGGTATCGCCAGAAGGTCCAGCCGCCCCGCCCCCATCAGGGTCTGGGCGGCGGCGAGGCCCTGGAGATTCCAGCCGGTGGGGAGAGCCAGAAGCAGGGTCAGGGCGTCCCCCACCGTCTCCGCCCGGAAGAAAATCCAGGCCAGACAGACCAGCAGAAAGACCCACAGCCGCCGGACCCAGACGGTCAGCCGCCCCGGCAGGGGGAACCGGGACAGCCTGCCCCCCAGCAGGAGGCCCGCCGCCAGATAACAGCCGTGGATGCCGCCCCAGACCACATAGTGCCACGCCGCCCCGTGCCACAGGCCGCTGACCAAGAACACGATCAGCACGTTGCAGATCTGTCGGGCCTTCCCCCTGCGGCTGCCCCCCAGGGGCTTATAGAGGTAGTCGGTGAACCACTGGGTCAGGCTGATGTGCCACTTCCGCCAGAAGTCCCGGACAGTTTGGGCCAGGTAGGGCCGACGGAAGTTTTCCATCAGCTCAATCCCCAGCAGCCGGGCTGCGCCGGAGGCGATGTCAGAGTAGCCGGAGAAGTCGCAGTAAATTTGTACGGCGAAGAGGGCCGCAGCCGCCGCCGTCCCCGGCCCGTTGGCCTCCTCCACGGCGGCGAACACCGGGTCGGCCAGCAGGGCGAAATAGTCCGCAATCACCAACTTCTTGAAATACCCTCTGGCCAGCAGCACCAGCCCCTGACAAAAATCCGCCCACCGGGGCCGGTGGTCCGCCCGGAGCTGGGGCAGCAGGTGGCCCGGCCGCTCGATGGGCCCCGCCACCAGCTGTGGGAAAAAGGAGACGAACAGGGCGTAATACCCCAGATGCCCCTCCGGGGCCAGGTCGCCCCGGTACACGTCCACCACATAGGACAGGGTCTGGAAGGTGTAAAAGGAGATGCCGATGGGCAGCACCAGCCCCAGGACAAGGTCCGACCCCACTGTCTCCAGGGCAAAGTCGGCGTACTTGAACAGGGCCAGGCAGGCCAGGGGCCCGCCGCAGCCCAGGGCCAGCCAGAGCCGCCGCAGGCCCAGGGAGGTGGCAGCGGCGATGCGCCGCCCCGCCAGCCAGGACAGAAGGGTAGCCCCCGCCAGCAGCAGGCCCGTCCACGGCGCCCAGCTCATATAAAAGCCGTAGCTGGCCGCCAGCAGCACCGCCCACCGCTGCCGCTGGGGACAGAGCCAGTACAGCGCCGTCACCACCGGCAGGAAACAGAGGAATTCCAGAGAGGTAAAGCTCACGGCCCGTCCCCTCCTCCCCCGCGGTGGGGCAGCAGGCTCAGCCCCGCCAGCGCCGCCGCCGGCAGCAGCACCTGCTGGAGGGTGCCCCCCAGAATCAGGCCGGACAGGACGCCCAGGGCGGTACACAAGGCGGCCAGGGCACACCACGCCGCCGTCCCCCGCCGGAGGAAGCCCCCCGCCAGGGTCAGGAGGGCCGCGGCCAGAAAGCAGGCCGCCGGAATCCATACGCTATTCATCGGCTGCCTCCTTCTCCAGCTGGGCCTGCAGGTCCGCAATGATACGGGCGGTGCGGATCTGCACCCCCTCGGTGGACAGGTGATTGTCTGTGCCGTACAGGTACCGCCCCGGATACAGCGACTCCTCCAAATCGGAGATCACCGGCACGCACAGCCCTTCCCGCAGGTACTCGTCCAGGGCGGCCCGGGCCTCCGGGGTGCTGTCCTGGGAGATGGCATAGCAGTTCCGGGGGGCGTAGGTGAAGTAGACGGAGATGCCCCGGTTCAGGAAACGCTGGTACACGCTGTTCAGGCTGTCCAGAAAGCTCTGGGGGAAGTCCGCCACGGTGTACCCCACCTCCAGGCCGTACACCGGCTCATCGCTGTCGGCGTTGGGGCGGTAGAGGATGTAGTCCCCATATTCGTTATAGCTGGGGGTGTCGGTGGGGCTGCCGTCCTCGTCGAAGTCCCACGGGGACAGGGCATAGCTTTTCGCCTCCATCCCCTCTTTGGCGGTGAGGTAGGAGGTCAGGGCGGTGAACACCTGCCCCACCTCCCGGAGGTCCAGCCGGGCCACCGTGTCATAATTGGCCTCCATCATGCAGAAGAAGGCGGCGTCCAGGCTGGCGGAGGTGCAGAACTGCCGCTTCACCGTGTCGAACTCCGGGGCGTGGAGGAGGATGTCCCCCTCCTCCATGCAGTCCAGAATCAGCAGCAGCTGGGGCAGGGCGTTGGTGTAGGCGAAGACCCCCATGTTCACCACCTGATAGTCCGGAAAGGCCGCCTCCAGCGCGGCGCTGTCGTAGCCGAACCGGGTGGAGGAGCCGGAGAACAGCACCAGCTTGGCCTCCCCCTCCAGGCTCAGCAGCCGGTCAAACTTGTCCTGGAAGGTGGCGTAGTAGCTGACGCTGTACACCGGGGCCTCCACGGCGTTGATGTGGAGGGTGGTCAGGCTGGGGCAGGACTGAAAGGCGTAGTCGCTGACGCTGACGATGTCGTCAGAGAGATAGACCGTCTCCACGCTGCTGCCCGCAAAGGCCTCGGCCTCCACCCGCTGGAGGCCCTGGGGCAGGACAACGGTGGTGCAGGAGGCCCCGGCGCAGGCGTCCTCCCCCACGGCGTAGACGGTGTAGCCGTCCAGCTCCGCCGGGATGGTCAGCACGTCCTCCGTTCCCCGGTAGCCGGTGATGACCACCCCCTCCCCGGAGCGGGCATAGGTGAAGCAGTCCGCCGCCGTCCATTGGCTCCACTGGGCGTAGAGGGTCAGCCCCTCCGTCCAGACCACCCGGCTGCCCAGCCCCACGGCGATGCCGGAGCCGTCCGGCTGGGTGTTCCAGCCGGTGAGGGTATAGCCTGTCCGGCCAAAGAGGGTCACGCCGGTGCTGGTGTTCACCCGCAGGTGGGAGGGGGTGACGGCCACCGCCACCGGCTCGGCGGCGTCCTCCCCGTCCAGCCGGACGCCGCCGTTGGCGTCATAGAGAATGGTGACGCCGGTTTGCTCCGCCGTCACCGTCACCACGGTGGAGTAGCGCACGTTGTGAAGGGTCAGGGTGTAGTCTGTGCCGGTGAACGTCAGGGTATAGTCCTCATAGTCCGCACCGGTGACAGTGTAACCGTCCTGGGCGGTCAGGCAGAACACGGCGTCCTCCCCCCGTGTCAGGGAGCAGACCCCGTCCTCCGCCTGAAAGCCCTCCCCCTCCTTCAGCACCACCTGGCAGGGGTAGGCCGTGACGGTTTCCGCCGGGGCGGCGGCGCAGCCGGTCAGGAGCAGCGCGGACAGTGCGGCGGACAGCAGGGGGCGCAGGTTGCGAGTCATGGCGGGGCTCCTTTCTGTGGGGGATAGTGGCTAGGCGCCCCTGCGGGGCGGAGCTGTTAGCTATTAGCTGTTAGTGGGGGCGGCTGTAAACCTCTCCGCCTCCTGCAGAGGCACCTCCCCTTTCAGGGGAGGCAAGGGAGCTGCGGAAATCACCACGTCTTTGGCTCCCCTGAAGGGTTAGGGAGCGAAGCGGAAATGCCGCTTGACGGCGGGGCTGTCAGCGAAGCTGACTGAGGGGTGGAAGGCTGGATAATCCTTTCCATCGGACGATGTCTAAGGCGGAAAAAGTGGCCGGGCGCACAATGTGCGCCCCTACTGGAGCGTGAAAGCTAAATCTTCATTTTTCTGTAGGGGCGGCCCCTGGCCGCCCCTACTAACAGCTAACAGCTCACGCCCCCGCAGGGGCGTCCAGCCACTAGCCACTAACAGCGCGTAAAACCCTCAAAGGAGGCAGCCCCGTTTCCGGGACTGCCCCCTGCGGGAAGCCGGTTTACTCTTTGGTGATGTCGAAGAAGGAGGCCACCATGCTGAACACGGTTGCCACCAGGCACAGGGCGATGCCCACGATGGCGCCGGTCATGTCCGCCTGGTTGGAGGCGTTGCTCTCAAAGGTCATGATGGAGGCGATGCCCGCCACCCGGACGCTGAGGAAGGTGATTGTGGCCACCATCATCAGGGCGGAGGAGGCCACAGGCAGGATGTCCGCCCAGACGGGCTGGCCCTTCAGCCCCGCCGCCAGGTAGACCACCTGGCACACGACGGCGGCGGCGGCGCAGCCTGCCACCACGGGGCTGACCCCCAGGCTGGCGAAGTAGGACGTGCCGGTGTTGACCATGTAGGCGATGAGGCCCGCAATGGACAGAATGGCGGAAAGGCCGGTCAGGAACAGGCCGGAAGAAACTTTTCTACTCACAGGAATACCTCCTTACGCATTCTTTTTCCGGAGGGCCAGGACGTACTTCAGGATGCACAGCGCCGTCAGCACGCCGAAGCCGATTTGCAGGCAGGTGATCAGGTTGTCATACCAGGTGCGGACGCTGACCACCCGGGAGGTGGAGGAGTAGCCGTCCATGGCGTTGGAGTTGGCGATGGCGTAGGCCTGCCAGGTCATGGCCTGCTTCAGGGCGGTGAGCAGGGTTTCGTCCTCGCTGACGTTCTCCACCGTCCAGTAGTCCCACATGGCGGAGACAGCGGCCATGGTGCTCTCACCGGTGTTGCAGCTCATGGTGACACCGTTGATGACGGCCTCTTTCAGCACGGAGTAGTTGGCGGTCTGGATGAAGTCCTCACTCATCAGGCCCAGGAAGCCCCACTCCTCCCGGAGGATGCCGATCAGCAGGCCGGTGTGGGAGTTGTCAGTGTAGCAGCCGATGCGGTTGTAGGCGGTCATCATGGCCAGGCAGCCTGCGTCCTCCACAGCGGACTGGAAGCAACGCAGCTCGTTCTCACGGGCGGCCTGCTCGGTGGCGAACACGGCCATGCCGGAGCGGTTGATCTCAGTGTCGTTATAGGCAAAGTGCTTGGGGGCGGCCAGACAGCCGTACTCCATGGCGCCGGTGACGGTGGCGGCAGCCTGGAAGGCGGTGAGGACGGAGTCCTCAGAGTAATACTCGTGGTTCCGGGCGTTGTAAGGGGAGCGGTGGATGTTGGCGCCCACGCCCCACCAGATGGTCAGGTTAGACCACAGGGAGTAGTTGCCCATGACCTCGCCGTAGGCCTGGGCCAGCTCCTTGCTGAAGGTCTGGCCGATGACGGTCTCGTTGGCCATGACACCGGCCTTATAGTTGTAGTTGGGGTCGTCCTCGGAGACGGTGTAGGGGTCGCCGGAGCCTTCCGCGGAGGCATAGCTGCCCAGGGTGTAGGAATAGATGCCGTTGGGGCCGTCGTTCTGGATGACCTCAGGGGAGGCGATGGCGTCGATGGACTTGGTGCTGGTGCCGCCGAAGCCGGTGCGGATCATGCAGTCCTCCAGGGTGATCTGGTTCATCAGCAGGGTCCAGCTCTCGTCGGTGATGTCGGTGACGCCCTTCAAATCCGCCAGGGTCAGGCCGTTGTCCTCCCCGAAGATGACGGAGGAGGCGTCGCCGTTGGCGGTGATCTCGTAGTTGTCATTGTCCATGACATCCAGCATCTCGTCGGTGGCGGTCAGGTTCTCATAGGTGATGGGGAAGGTGCCCTCCCAGTCGCTGCGGCTGAGATAGGTGACGGTGCCCTCCATCCAATAGTTCAGGTCCATGTCCTCCAGCTGGTTCTCCACGGCGGTGCCGTTCTTGGTGTAGGCGAAGGTGGTGTTGTCCAGCTCGTCCAGCTCCCAGGTGGCCACCAGGCTGGTGTCGCCGTCCTCGGTCATGCCGTCGGCCACGGTGCAGCCCTGGGCGGCCAGGACGTTGTTGGCGGCCTCATGGGCGCCGTTGCCCAGGGTGAAGTAGTAGGTGCCCGCATCCAGGATGTAGCAGCCGGTGGTGCCTGCGGCGTTTTCAGAGGTGGAGTCCCAGGAGACCATGTCCTGCATATCGGCGGTGATGGTCACGGTCTCGCTCTCGCCGGCACCCAGCTCGGCGGTCTTTTCATAGTCCAGCAGCTGCACGCCGGCCTTCTCCACGCCGTTTTCGATGTCGTAATCGGTGTAGGGGACGGAGACGTAGAGCTGAACCACATCCTTGCCGGCCACGTCGCCGGTGTTGGTGACGGTGACGGTGGCGGTGACGGTCTGGTTCTCCAGGTCAACCTCCAGGCTGTCCAGGGTCTGCTCGAAGGTGGTGTAGCTCAGGCCGTAGCCGAAGGAGTAGGTGACCTCGTTGTCATAGCTCCACGCCACGCCGTCGGTGCTGCCGACAGCGGCGGAGGCGTTGCCCTGACCCAGGACGGAGTCCATATAACGGGTCTCATAGTACTTGTAGCCAATGTAGATGCCCTCGGCCTCCACCTGGGCGGAGTTGATGGAGTAATCAGAGTTGGCATTGGTCCAGGTGTAGTTGCCGAAGTTCTGTGCGGAGGGGGCGTTGGCGTTCACCACCGCATAGGTGTCGGCCAGGTGGCCGGAGGGGTTGGCGTCGCCGGAGAGAATGTCCGCCACGCCGTAGAAGCCGTAGCCGCCGGGGAGGCCGATCTGCAGGATGGCGTCCACGCCGTCATTCTCGGCGATCTCCTCGATCTCCATGGCGCTGGCGTTGTTCAGCAGGACGATGACCTTGCCGCCGTTGGTCTCCTTGGCTGCCACAGCTGCGGCGATCAGGTCCCGCTCGTCATCGCTGAGGCCCAGGGGGTCGGTCTGGTTCAGATTCTGGGAGGAGTCCACGCCGTCCTCACCGGGGAGATAGGTGCCGTTCTCACTGGCGGAACGGGCGATGGTGATGATCATCACGTTATAATCGTCCATGCTGCTCTGCCAGTCGGCGTCCGCGGCGGCCATGGCCTCCTGGGACGGCTCCTTGCTGGTGAATACGCCGCCGGTGGAGGGGGTGGTGATGTGGGTGTAGGTGATGGTGCTGCCCCAGCTCTCCACCTCGGTGACGAAGGTGGATTCCAGAGAGGTGTACAGGGCCTGAAGGTCGCTGTTGATGGTGAAGCCCTTGGCGGCCAGGGCCTCTACGAAGTCCACGGTGTCGGCATCGGTGTCCTCATTCTCGGTGAGGCTGGAGCCCATGTCGCCGCCCATGACGGGATAGTAGCTGGAGAAGCCCAGCAGGGAGATCTTCTGTGTCTCCTCCGCAGTGAGGGGCAGGGCGTTGTTCTCGTTTTTCAGCAGGACGGTGCCCTCCTCGCTCATCTGCTCGCCCAGGTCGGCGATGGCCTGTACCAGCTCGGTGGTGGAGGAGTAGTCGGAGACGTAGCTGTACAGTTCGGACGAATCCTCATCGTCGGAGACAACCTTGGTGCTGCTGGTGCCCAGCAGACTGTCGATGTTGGTGCGGTAGCTCTCCACGATGGGGGAGGCCGCCACGGACAGGGCCAGCAGAGATGCCGTGACCGAGGTCAGGCCGCGCAGAGGCGCTGGCTGGAGCGGGATGTTTTCTCTTTTTTCATGTTTTACCTCCTATGTTTGTTTGATTATCCACACGCCCGGCAGATTCCGCAACCGCCTGCGGAGCCCGCCGGACAATGCTTCACAGGGTCAGGAAACGGCGGTTCAGGTGGCGTCCGCCGTAGGAAGCGCTCACAACATATTGTATTTAATTGCAACAATTTATACAAAATGTATTGCCGGACTCCGAAATTTCTCCGGGAAACAGCGGCCCGCCACCGAATAGCGGTGGGCGCTGCTTTCCGGATGTCGAATGGAACGAACGGTTTTCCCGCCGTTGGTGCAGCGTTTACTCCTGCTTCTTCCGCTCCGCGATGGCGGCCTGCTCAGCGGGCAGGTTCTTCTCCACGGTGAAGAAGAGGACCAGGAGTGCGTCCAGCGCAAAGGCGATGGTTTCCACCCAGATATAGCTGATGCCGATGGTGACCTGAACGGCGGTGGTCTGCGCCGTGGCGGCGGCGTCATAGCCGGAGCCCAGCATGGCCATGAACACGGCGTTCATGATGGGGGTGGAGGCCACCATCAGGGAGCTGTAAATGCTCATGGTCAGGCCGTCGGTGCGGATGCCGTTCTTGAACTCGATATGGTCGATGACGTCGGCCAGCATGGCCAAAATCAGGTAGCAGGCGGGGGAGGAGCCCAGGCACTTCAGCGCCACGCCGATGGCCACCGGCACGATGTTGCCGCCGCCCATGCCGGCGATGACGCCGCCTACAACGCCCAGCACCATGCCGGCGAAGCAGAGGTTCCGCTTGCCAAACTTGTTGGCCAGGGGCACCACAAACAGGGCGGCCACCGCCATGGGAATGGCGCCCATGACGCTGAGCAGGGTCTGGGCTACGCCCCAGTCGCCGCCCAGGGGGGTGGCGTCGATGACCCACTGGCAGAAGTAGCTCATGGAGCCGTTCTTCATGGCGCCGGCCCACTGGAACACCATGTAGAACAGGATGGTGACCCACCACCACTTCTCGCTGGTGACGGCCTTCAACTGCTGGCCCAGAGGGGGCGCGGCGTTTTCCTGGGTGTTCCCGGAGGTCATGTTCTCCTCGGTGACACGCTCACGGGTGAACTTGTACTGGAGGAAGATGGTCAGGGCGGAGAAGATGGCGATAGCCAGCATCACCAGGAACCACATGGGCTGGCTGTTGCCCATGACGTTGGACACCAGGATGGGGAAGATCATGGAGCCAACGCCCATGACGCCCAGACCGGCGATGTTGGTGAAGGAGGCCAGAGAACCGCGCTGCTGGCTGTTCCGGGTGGAGACAGGCACCAGGGTGGAATTGGCGGTGTTGTAGATGGGATAGGCTACCGCGTAATAGAGGTTGTAGGCGATGGCGATCCACACCATCTTCGCCGTCTCATTCTGGAAGGGGACGACGAACATCAGCAGGCTGGCCACCGACAGGGTCAGGGCGGACAGCAGCACCCAGGGACGGGCCTTGCCGGCCAGGCAGCGGGTGCGCTCGATGAGCTGGCCCACGATCAGGTTGGCCGCCACGATGAGGATGGTGGATACCAGCTGCAGGGCGGACAGGAAGCTGGTGTCCAGCAGCAGCACGTCGGTGAAGTACTTGTTCAGGAAGCTGGTGAAGATACCGGAGGACAGCAGTGCGCCGAAGGGGCCGATCAGATAGCCCATCAGCATTTCCGGCATTTTTACGTCATCGGTCTTGATGGCAGAGGCGGCCAGAGGGGTGCTCCAGAAACCGCCTTTTTCGGTTTGTTTGCTCATGTGACACGTTCCTTTCTTTTCTGCGTGGGGTAGGTGAGACAGCCTTCGGAGAGGATGGAGGCACCTGACGCTCCCACCCCTCAGTCTGGCCCTGCGGCCAGCCAGCTCCCCTTTCAGGGGCGCCATTAACGTGGTGTTTCCCACAGTTTTCTTACCTCTCCTGAAAGGGGAGGGGGACCGGCGTTAGCCGGTGGAGGGGTGGACAGTGGTAGCGCTGTCAGCGCAGCTGACTGAGGGGTTGCCTCCCCCTCACATGGCGCAGGACCGGGTATACGCCCCGCTGCCCAGGGTGCAGCTGGTGCCGTCGGGGAGGGTCAGCTGGCAGCTGGTCCCCACCGGCACCTGGACGGTGACAGTGAAGGTGCCGTCCTTCACCTCCCAGTGGGAGACGATCTCGCCATAGGGGGTGTTCACGCGGCCCTCTGCCCAGGTCAGGCCGCCGCCCACCAGGGGCTTCACCCGGAAGGACTTGTAACCGGCCTTGATGGGCTCGATGCCGGCCACCCGCTGGTACAGGAAGGCGCCCACCGCGCCGCTGGCGTAGTGGTTGTAGGAGATCATGGAGTCGGTGCCGTCGTCCCCGATGGGGCACTCGCCGTTCTCGTCCAGACCGTCCCACCGTTCCCAGATGGTGGTGGCCCCCATCTTGACCTCGTACAGCCAGGAGGGGCACTTGGTGTTCATCAGCATCTTGAAGGCGACGTCCTCCTGGCCGTTGTCCGCCAGGGCGAACAGGATGTAGGGGGTGCCGGGGAAACCGGTGCCGATGCAGTAATCGTTCTTCTCCACCAGGGCGGCCAGATTCTCGGCAGCCTTCTGCCTGGTGGCCTCATCGGGGAACATATCCAGGTAGATGGGCAGGACGTAAGCGGTCTGGAACTCCTCCAGCAGCTTGCCGTTGCCGTCGGTGAGGATGGAGCAGTAGGCGTCCGCCGTCTTTTCGCTGAGGTCGCGGTAGTAGGCGGCGTCCTCCTTCTCGCCCAGGATCTCCGCCACCTGGGCCACAATGGCGCTGGTGTTCCGGAGGGAGGCGGTGCCAGTCCACTTGACGCGGCCCTGCCACTGGCTCATCTGGGGCACGTCCGGGGCGATCCAGTCGCCAAAGGCCAGTACGCCGGGCACATTCCAGATGTAGCGGTTCTTGCCGAAGCCGAAGCTGCACCAGAACTTGCTGGCCTTCACATACTTCTTCATGGAGGGGTACATGGTCCGCAGCAGCTCCACATCGCCCCGGGCCTGATACTCCGCCCAGGGCACCAGGACGCAGGCGTCATCCCACCAGGCCACCGCCATGTTGGGCATGGTGGCCGGGAAGCCGTAGCCCTGGGAAGGCACCGTGTTGGGGATGCCGCCGGAGGGCAGCTGCTCCGTCTTGACGTCCAGCAGCCACTTCTCCAGGAAACGGCTCATGTCGAAGTTGTAGCAGGCGGCGGGGGCGAACACGGCGATGTCGCCCGTCCAGCCCATCCGCTCGTCCCGCTGGGGGCAGTCGGTGGGGATGTCCATCAGGTTGGACTTGCTGCCCCACTCGATGTTAAGCTGGAGCCGGTTCAGCATCTCGTTGGAGCAGGAGAAGCTGCCGTTGGGGGTCAGGTCGGAATACAGGGCCAGGGCGGAGACCTCCACATCGTCCTTGCCGATGCCCTCCACGCTGACATAGCGGAAGCCCATATAGGTCATCCGGGGGCTGTAGGTCTGCTGGCCGTCCTTACAGGTATAGGTGGCGGTGGCCTTGGCGGTGCGGAGGAAGGCCACGTTCAGGGTGCCGTCAGCGTTCAAAATCTCGGCGTGCTTCACCGTCACCACCTGGCCCGCCTTGCCGTTGAGCTTCAGCTTCACCACACCGGCGAAGTTCTGGCCGAAGTCGTAGATCCGCAGGCCGCCGGGCAGCTCGTTGCAGGAGATGGGGTGGAGCTCCTCATGGGCCTTCACCGGTGCGCCGTAGTCCGCCAGCAGCTTGGGGGAGATTTTCAGGGTCTCCTTGGCGGCCTTGTTCCAAGAGATGGCGTTCACGTCCACCGTGGCGTCATAGGTCTCGCCGTCATAGATGTCCGCCATGCGGACGGGGCCGGACTCGGTGACGTCCCAGCTGTTGTCGGTGCCGATGATGTCCTGGCTGCCGTCGGTGTAGGTGATGCGCAGTTCGCACAGCAGGGCCTGACGGTCGGCGGTGATCCGGTTCTTCCGGGTAAAGACGAAGGAGCCCACGGCCCAGCCGCCGGCCACCGTGGTCAGCAGGGTGGAGTCAGCCGCCAGCAGGTCGGTGACGTCATAGGTCTGATACTGGAGCTGGGCCTTGTAGGAGGTGAAGCCGGGGGCAAGGTACCGGTCTCCCACCTTCTGTCCGTTCAGGGTCATCTCGTAAACGCCCATGGCCGTGGCGTACAGCCGGGCAGAGGCCACCGGCTTGGACACGGAGAACTGCTTCCGGAACAGCATGGGGATGGGGGATACTTTTTTCTCGGTGAACTGATAGGTGAGGTCGCTGATCCACTGGGCCTGCCATGGCTGGCCCATCCGGCCGGTCTCAAAGGTCAGGGTGGCGGTAGCCTTCTCCCCGGCGTTGTCGGTGGCGGTGATGGTGGCGTCGTACCGGGTGAAGGGCTTCAGGGGGGCGCCCCCATAGGCCACGCCGGTCTGGGTGTCCACATTAGTCTGCCAGCCGTTCACGTCCAGTTTGGCGCTGCCCAGGGTGACCCCTGTGCGGTCGCTGTCCAGGGTGAAGGTAAAGCGGGGCTGGGCCACGTCGGTGACGCAGCCTTCGGTCAGGTTTTCTACTGCAAAGCGGGTGATTTTCAGCATAAACGTACCTCTCTTTCCTGATTTTGATTTGGTGTGGCGGCGGCCTGCCGTCCCGGTTCCCCACCGGGGCCGCCTGGTGCCGCCTGCAAAGCGCACTGCCGCTATCGTGCTTCCATTATAACAATAGCAAAAAAGATTTTCAATCCCTTTTGCGCAAACTGTCGGTTTCTCTGCGCAAACCGTTTTTCTTCCGGGCGGAAGAAAAACGCCGCCGCATCGGTCTGGGCCGGGCGGCGGGGCCGGGTGTTCCCGTGGGCAATGTCATCAGCCGAAGGGCGCTTCTTTTCTCAGGCAGGGAATGACAGGGGAAAGAAGGCGGCTCAGAAGAGGCCGCGGGCCTGGCAAAACGTTCCCAACTTTTCAGCGCTGGAAAACAGTTCCAGCATAAAAGAGCCTCCACAGGCAGACCATAACGCTGCAACCAGTTCACAGCGGCCCGAACCGGGACGGCTGTGACAACATCGAGCGTCTCTGACGTGTGGAGGTTTGTACCATGAAGAAGCTCAGCGGGCGGTTTGTGCGCACCGCCGTTTTTGTGTTGGCAGTCAGCCTGCTCCTGACCTGCTCTGCCGTCAGCGCCAGCGCGGCAGGCTACCGGCAGGGGGACTCCGGCGACATCGTCGTCACCATCCAGACCAAGCTGAAGCGCTGGGGCTACTATACCGGCGCGGTGGACGGCATCTATGGCTCCGCCACGGTGTCGGCGGTGAAGTATTTCCAGCGTTCCAACGGCCTGACGGCGGACGGCGTGGTGGGGGCGGCCACCCTGAAAGCCCTGGGGATGGAGGGCGGCGGGGCCACCAACAGCTCCGCCACCGCTGACGTGGCCCTGCTGGCCAAAGTGATCTCCGCCGAGGCCCGGGGAGAGCCCTACTCCGGCCAGGTGGCGGTGGGGGCGGTGATTTTGAACCGGGTGAACAACCCCTCCTTCCCCAACACCATCGCGGGGGTGGTCTATGAACCGGGGGCCTTCACCTGCATGGTGGACGGGCAGATCGACCAGCCCGTGGCGGACTCCGCCTATCAGGCGGCCCGGGACGCCCTGAACGGGGCCGACCCCTCCGGCGGGGCGCTGTACTATTTCAACCCGGATACGGCCACCAGCGCCTGGATCTGGTCCCGTCCGCTGATCACCGTCATCGGAAAGCATCGGTTCTGCGCGTGATGGGGGCCGCCCTGGCGGGGGAAGGGCAGGAACGCAGGGGGATTGCCGCCACGTCCCCGCCGTCAGGCGGCATTTCCGCTGCGCTCCCTATGCCTGACGGCGGGACGGGCGGCAATTTGATTGTACTTTGGCCGCGGAACGCTGACTGTCCCGCCACACTTTCTCCTCAGAGGAACGCCGCGTTTCCCTTACCCAGTAGGGGCGCACATTGTGCGCCCGGACGTTTGCGTCCTGGAAACGGTTTTCAAGCGGGAAATCGGCTGTGACTGACAATACGTTTTGTATAGATTCAAATGGTTATCGCTTTTTGTATTTCTATGTCTCCCGTTCAAACGCAGACGCAGAGCCGGAGGTGGACGGGCGCACACTGTGCGCCCCTACGGAAAGACGGGTAACAAAGCGCAAGGCCCTTACGTTGATGACATTGCCTTTCAGGGGCGCCTTTGAGGTGACAGCTCCATTAGCCCTATGCCGCCCAGGTCGGGGAGAGGGTCGAACGAACCGTTCCTCACTGCTTCCCCAGCACCTGCTCCAATGTGGCCTCCTCCCCCGCCTCCAGCAGCAGGCCGATGAGCTGGTTGGACAGGAGGAAGCCCTCCGGGGTGAAGTGCCACCGGCCCCCTTCCTCCACCGCCCAGCCACGGGCGGCGAAGGCGCGGAGCCGCTCCTCCACCGGGGCGAAGTGCATCCGGTAGGTGTTGCGGTACTCCTGACCGGAGATGCCGCGGACGGTGCGCATCCCCAGCATCAGGTACTCCGCGCTCCGCTCCCTGGGCGGAATCTGGTCGTCCTGATCCAGCAGTTGGCCGCCCTGGAGGACGCCTTCGATATAGGCGTTCACGTCCCGGAGGAAGCTGTACCGCCGCCCGCCGAAGTCGGAGTGGGCGCCGGGGCCGAAGCCCACATATTCCTGCATCGTCCAGTATTTCAGGTTGTGGCGGGATTCCCGCCCCGGCCTTGCGAAGTTGGAAATTTCATATTGGTCATACCCTGCCTGGGCCAGCCGGTTCACCGCCCAGAGGTACCGGTCGGCCTGGGCGTCGTCGTCCGCCAGGTCCAGGCTGTCCCGGCACCGGTACAGGGGGGTTCCCTTCTCCACCTGGAGGCCGTAGAGGGACAGATGCTCCGGCTTCAGGGCCAGCACCGCCTCCACGCTCTCCTGCCAGGATTCCATGGTCTGCCCCGGCAGGCCGTAGATCAGGTCGAGGTTCAGATTGTCCACCTTCGCCCTGCGGATCAGGGCCACCGCCTCCCTGGCTTGGGCGAAGGTGTGAGGCCGGCCCACCGTTTGCAGCTCCCCGTCCCGGGCGGACTGCACCCCCAGGGAGATGCGGTTCACCCCCAGGGCGCGCACCGTTTTCAGCAGCTTCAGGGACACGGAGTCCGGGTTACATTCTAAGGTATATTCGCAGTCTTTGGCGGGGGACAGCTCCTTATTGACTGTCTTGAGCAGCTTTTTCAGCCGCTTCTCCCCCCAGAAGGAGGGGGTGCCGCCGCCGATATATACGCTGTCGATGGTGAAGCCCCGGAGGTAGGGTGCGGATTCGGTGATGTGGGCGCAGAGGGCCTCCAGGTAGGCGTCCATCCGCTGGTCGCTGGCGGGGAGGGAATAAAAGTCGCAGTAGGCGCACTTGCTCCTGCAAAAGGGGATGTGGAGGTAGACGCCGAGGCTGCGGCTTTTCAGCGCCTTCTCCGCCTGGCGGATGCGCTTTTCCTCCCGCTTCTGCTGTTGACGGACGTTGTGCAGCATAAGAACGCTCCTTTGTGGGAAAGGTTTCTGTGCCCTTATTATAGGCGGTTTTTGCGGGTTTGACAACAGGGAAACGGCGGGGAGGTGCCCCCGCAGGGGGCGGATGGGTGGGGTTCCTTAGGCAAGGAAGGATGGAGGAAATCAGTGCTTACGTTCCCGGCGGGGTGGTTCTCCTTAGACAAGGAAGGATAAAGGAACAACGTTTTGCCCTCCGGGCGGGCCCCATTTCTCGCTCCGCCGAGAAATGGGGGAAAGAGGGCGGCTTAAGAGTGGGGCCTGTGGCCCCCTCTTAAGAATCTCCCCGTATCAGGCAACCGGCTTACGCCTTGTCTCTCAATCAAGTGGTCTGTCAGGCAACAGACGATGTAATTTCATATGCACCAAAGCTGCCGCCGATGGCGGCTGGCAGGGATTGCCGTTCCGCCCTGCCGGAGGCGGGCGGAACGTGCAATTTTATTATCCTTTGGTTATGGAAATCTGACTGTAAGGGCAGGTTCTTACTCCTATTGCAAAAAATTGGATTATTGCACTTTTTCATCAGAGGTTGTGACCTTGCGGTTCAGGTAGATGTTATCTACCGTTGGACAACAAAATTGCCGCCACGTTACGCCCGCCTCCGGCAGGGCGGAACGGGCGGCAATCCCTGCCAGCCGCCATCGGCGGCAGCTTTGGTGCGTGACAAGCCCCATCGTCTCTGGCGGGATAGACCACTTGATGGTTGGACAGCGCGAAGCCCCAGCGGGATAGGAGAGGGGTTCTTAGGGGGGAGCGAGGCCCCGAAGCTCCCCCCTGAGCCGCCCTCTTTCCCCCATTTCTCGGCGGAACGAGAAATGGGGCCCGCCCGGAGGGCAAAACGTAGTTCCTTTATCCTTCCTTGCCTAAGGAGAACCGCCGGGAGGATAAACACTGATTTCCTCCATCCTTCCTTGCCTAAGGAAACACCCCCTGGGGCTCCGCCGGGCCTGCATTTCCCAGGCAATAGGGTGGCTTACTCCGCCGTCAGTACGGTGAACCCCGCGTCCGCCGTCACCGCATCGGCGATGCCCTCGGTGACGTAGATGGCCCCGTCGTCGTCGATGAGGATGGCCTGGAACAGGGTGCTGTGGGCCCGCCAGTAGGCGGTGGCCTCCTCCAGCCCCATGATGTACAGGGCGGTGGAAAGCCCGTCCCCCAGTGTCCCGTCCCCGGTGACGATGGAGACGGAGGACAGGCCGCTTTTGGCGGGGTAGCCGGTGGCGGGGTCGATGATATGGTGATAGGTCTCGCCGGTGTCCTCGTCCTCAAAGTAGCGCTGATAGCCGCCGGAGGTGATCACCGCCTGGTCGGTCACGCTGACGATGGCCGCGATCTCCCCCTCCGCCCCTGCCGGGTCCTGGATGCCGATGCGCCACAGGGAGCCGTCGGGCTTGGTGCCCAGGCAGTGGATGTTTCCCCCCAGGGAGACCATGGCGGAGGTGACCCCTGCCTCCAGGAACAGCTCCATGACCTGCTGGGAGGTGTAGCCCTTGGCGATGCCACCGAAGTCGATGGCCTGCCCCTCCCCCAGGGTCAGGGTTTGGGTGTCGCTGTCATAGGTCAGCCGGTCTGCACCCACCAGGGCCAGGGTAGACTGCAGCGCGTCGGCGGCTGGCACCTGATAGTCCTGGGTGGTGAACCCCCACAGCTCCATCAGGGGGTAAACGGTGATGTCGAAGGCCCCGCCGGTGCTGTCGTACAGGTCCAGGGCGTATTCCAGCAGGGCCGCCGTGTCGTCGGAGAGGACGCCGGAGCCGGACTGATTCAGGGCGTAGACCTCGCTGCTGTCGCTGCCGGTGCTGAGCAGGGCCTCCAGCCGCCGAATCTCCGCGCAGGCGGCCTCCAGCGCCTCCTCCCGGTGGCTGCCGTAGGCGGTCAGGGTCATATAGGTGTCCATGGCCTCCAGGTACTCCGTGCTGGAGGTGCCCGCCTCCGGGTCGGCCTCGGAGGCGTCGGTCCCCCCGCCGACGGAATAGGCGCAGCCCGTCAGCAGGCACAAGGACAAAAGGGCGCATAAAATTCGCTTCATCTGCATATCCTCCCCTACCGAAACAGGGATTCCGGCAGTCGTTTCGTAATCTCATAGCTGACCAGGCCGATGACCAGCCCGGCGGCCAGCCCGCTCCACCACAGCACCAGCAGGTAATAGCCCACCTGCCTCGTCTCCAGCAGCACCATGGCCATCAAAATCTGCCCCACGTTGTGGGCGATGCCACCGGCCACGCTGACGGCCATCATGCCGAAGCGGCCCGTCCGTTTCAGCAGGAGCATCACCGCCCCGGACAGCAGCCCTCCCGCCAGGGAGTACAGCAGGCTGAAGGCATTGCCGAAGGTCATGGACACCAGCACAATGCGCAGCAGGTTCAGGATGATGGCGTCCCTGCTGCCCATGCGGTACAGGGCGATCATCACCACCAGGTTGGTCAGCCCCAGCTTCATGCCGGGGACGGCGAAAAAGGCGGGGATCAGCGTCTCCACATAACTCAGCACCATGGCCAGGGCGACGAGCAGGCCGTACCGGGCCACCCGCCTGGCCCCCATGGTCCCCCTGTTTTCCTTTTTTTCTCTTTTTTGGTTCATTTCGTCACCCCGTCCAGGGCCAATTCGTCGCTGCCGGTGATCTCCACCACCAGGCTGTGGGGCAGGCAGATCAGGCTGTCCCCGGCGTAGCGGATTTTGCCCTGCTTCACGCAGAGCCGGTCAGGGCAGTCCGCATCCTCGATGCAGGCGGCACCGTCCTCAATCACCAGCCGGTTTGTGCCCTCCTCCGACTCGATGAGGTAACTGCCGTCCTGGCTCAGGGGATAGGCGGCGGTGACCTCCCCGTCCTGCCGCACCACCACGGTCAGCGCCGCCGGGTCCGCCGCCTCCGTCCGGGAGGCGAAGTAGACCGCCGTCAGCGCCAGCCCCGCCAGCACCACCGCAGCCAGCAGAATAAGGTCGTTTTTCCTGTTTCTGTTTCCCTGTCCTTCGCCCATATGCCCCTCGCTTCAACGGTTTTCCGCATTTCCCAAAGCAGCGGGAAATGGATTTGATTTCTAAAATTGTTAAAAAAATGTACTGACCTGTATTGACCTGAGGGTTACACTCAACTTTATAATAGATGGGAGAAACCTGCGTTCGGTCCGTCAGCCCCGCAGGGGGATGCTGACCTGCTGAAAATAGCAGAATTTCCCCTCCGCGTGGCTCTCAAACAGGTTGTAAATGCAGATCGGCTCCTCCCCCTCCAGCCCCAGCCGGGCCAGCATGGACAGGGCGGGGGCGGTTTGCAGGTCGATCTCCTCCCCCTGGGTACCCACCTCGTGGTCCAGCGGGCGGCGGGGGGACTGCATGGCGTACCAGAACGACTGACAGGGGGGCAGGGTGACAAGCCCGCTGCCCGTCAGCCCCAGAGCCTGGGCCTGCTCCTGAGGGATGGCGAAGCCGTAGGTCAGCGTTCCCTCCCGCACCAGGCCGCAGTAATCCGCGGCGGGGGTGGCGTTCACCCAGTCGCCCAGGGCGGCCAGGTCGTCGCCCTCCAGCTCCAGAAGCCGGTCATAGGCGGAGAAGGGGAAGAAGGTCAGGGCAGGCCGCGGGCCCGTGGTCCAGCTGCCGTCAAAGGTGCCCGCCGCCGCCTGCTGCTGAAGGGGGTAGAGCCGCTTCAGCTTCTCTAAAAACAGAGTTTTCAGCTGAAGCTCCCGCTCCAGCTGATGCATCTGCCGGTCGGTTTCCGCCGCCGTCTCCGTGGGGGCGGCTTCGCAGAGCAGGCGCTGAATCTCCCGCAGAGAGCAGCCGGTGTTTTGCAGCTTCCTGCTGATGAGGATGGCCGGATACTGGTCGTGATAATAGTACCGGTACTGATTCCCCTCCTCCCGCTGAGGGGTGAGAATCTGGTGCTTTTCATAGTATTTGATGAGATCCCGGCTGACGCCCAGCCGTTGGGCGAATTCGCCCATGCGGTAGATTTTCTGCTTTGCCAAGGGTGACACCTCTTTTTCTGGTTCACGTCCTAGTATAGTGGAATCGGCCCGGACTTTCAATCATTTTTTTGCATTTTATCCTGCGGGAGACATTTTACACCGTGGAAGGACTGTCATTACCATGAAAATCGGCGTAATGGAGCTGATTGTCATTTTCATCGTGGCGCTGCTGGTCATTGGGCCGGACAAGCTGCCGGAATACGCGAAGAAGCTGGGGGTGGCCCTGGGGGAGTTCCGCAAGGCCACCGGCGATTTGACCGCCGACATCAAGGAGGGGGTCATCGAGCCGCTGGAGCAGGCCCAGGAGCCCCTCCGGCAGGCCGTTGAGCCGCTGGACGATTTGCGAAGCGAGGTCGAAGGCGAGCTGAAAGAGGTGGAGACCTCTTTCAACAACCTGGGCAAGCCCGCCCGGAAGTCGGCCAAGGCCGCCCCGGCGGCGAAACCGGCGGCCACCCCGTCAGAATCGCCCGCCCCGGCCCAGCCGGAGCCGTCCGCCGAACCGGCGGCGGAGGAACCCACACAGAACCTGTAACAGAACCTGTAAGAGAAGGAGAACGCATACCATGAAAATCGGAGTTACCGAGCTAATTGTCATTCTGCTGATCGTCGTCGTCATCTTCGGCCCCACCCAGATTCCCAAGCTGACCAAAATGCTGGGCAGCAGCATCAAGAACCTGCGGGAGGGCCTGAACGGCAGCGAGGAAAAGGCGGCGGAAAAGACGGCGGAGGAGAACCAGTCCAAGGATGAGCAGGCATAAAACAGCCCGGGAGCCCCAGGGCGGCGAAATGAGCCTCAGCGGGCACCTGAAGGAGCTGCGCAACCGCATCCTGGTCTGTATCGTCTGCCTGGTTGTGGGGGTGCTGGTCTGTCTGGCCTTCGCCCCGGAAATTGTGGAGCAGCTCACCAACCTGGGCAAGGGGTACGGGTACCAATATGTGTACATCGCCCCGCAGGAGCTGCTGATGGTGCAGCTCTCTGTGGCCGCCATCGGCGGGCTGGTGATCTGCTCCCCTGTGCTGCTGTACGAGATTTACGCCTTCTGTGCCCCCGGCCTGAAAAAGTCGGAGCGGCTGACCTTCGCCCTGGCGGTGGGCTTCGGCGTGGTGTGCTTTTGTGTGGGGGTGCTGTTCGCCTACAAGGTGACCGTCCCCTTTATGCTGTACTTCCTCATCAACCTCAGCGTGGGAACGGACGTGGCCTCTGCCATCAGCATCGAGAGCTACGTCAATTTCCTGCTGACGGTGTTTGTGATTTTTGGTGCGGTGTTTGAAATGCCCGTCCTCTCGGTGCTGCTGACCCGGATGGGGGTGCTGAAACCGGTGTGGCTGGCGAAATCCCGGAAGGTGCTGATCGTGGTGATCTTCCTGGTGGCCGCCCTGATCACCCCGCCGGATATTCTGTCTCAGATCATGGTGGCCCTGCCCATGCTGGCCCTGTTTGAGCTGAGCGTTTTCCTGTGCAGGCTGGCCGCCAAAGGCCAAAAAGAACAGACCGCCGACCCGGCCAAATAAGGCAATATGATTCATTTGAGGGGGGCACCCCTCCACCGGCTGTCGCCGGTCCCCCTCCGCCGTCAAGCGGCATTTCCGGCGCTTTGCGCCTCCCTACCCTGAAAGGGGAGCTGGCTGGCCGCAAGGCCAGACTGAGGGGTGTGAACGCCGGGCATTTTCTATAAACAACTTTTTCTAAGAAAATAATTTCTTCACGTTGATTACATTGCCCAATCAGGGCACTATCTCTGTATATCAGCGGCAGCCGTGGGTATCCCACGGGAGGGGTGCCGCTTTTATAAAATCCTAGCAATCCCCGTATTACATTGCTACAGGAGGAATTTTGAGAGATGGCAAACAATCCTATTTCACGCAGAGACTTCATCAAGGGCATCGCGGCCGGCGCGGTCAGCGTGGCCACCGTGGGCATACTCCAGGCCTGTGAGTACTCCACTTCCGGCACCACCAACACCGCTGACAGCAGCGCGGCATCGTCCGCCGCCAGCAGCGCGGCGTCCTCCGGCGCCGCCCCGGCGGAGGGAGCGACCTATGTGCCCGGCACCTACTCCGCCACCGCCACCGGCATGGGCGAGGTCACCGTCACCATGACCTTTGACGAGACCAGCATCACCGACGTGCAGATCGACGTCTCCAATGAGACGGCGGGCTACGGCGCGGACATCGGCGACGACATGGCCCAGGCCATCCTGAATGCCCAGTCCAGCGAGGTGGACGGCGTCTCCGGGGCCACCCTGACCAGCAACGCCATTAAGAACGCCGCCGCCGACTGCATCGCCCAGGCAAAGGGCGAGTCCACCGGCGCCGTCGCCGATGAGGTCACCGCCTCCTCCGATGACGACTGGCTGGGGGAGGAGCCCAACATCACCGACGCCGACTGCTCCGAGACCCTGGAGTGCGAGGTGCTGGTCATCGGCTGCGGCATCGCCGGTGTGGCCGCCGTCCGGGCCGCCGCCGAGGAGGGGGCCCAGGTCATCGCCATTGAGAAGGGCTCCGGCCCTCAGTGCCGCTCCGGCGAGTACGCCGTTATCAACGGCAACGTGGAGGCCACCTGGGGCCGGAATACCTGGACGGAGGACCAGATCAAGGGGATGACCAACTTCCATATGCAGGAATCCTGCTACAAGGTGAAGCAGTCCATCTTCCACAAGTGGGCCACCAACATCGGCGACGTGTTCGACTGGTGGGTGGAGCCCAACACCGACCTGTACATCGCCCCGGAGACCCGTGCCGCCATCCCCGACGAGAATGCGGACAACTTCCTGATCCCCATCTTCTACCCTCTGCCGGAGGCCTACGACTGGACGGAGGAGCAGTTCCCCTGCTATCCCACCTCGGTGGAGTTCAAGCCCGACCAGTCCGTCAACGTCAACTGCAACATGGATGCGGCGGTGGCCACCGGCAACGTGGACGCCCATTACGGCTGCTTTGCCGAGAAGCTCATCATGGAGGACGGCCGGTGCGTGGGCGCTTACGTCCGGGACGCCCTGAACGACAACGTCTATTACCGCATCAACGCCTCCAAGGGGGTCATTATGGCCACCGGCGACTACTCCCAGAATGAGGCCATGGTGCAGCACTTCTGCCCCGGCGTCATTGAGAACGGCATCACCCGGATGTTCACCAACATCGACGTGGAGGGTAACTTCACCAACATCGGCGATGGCCTGAAGCTGGGCATCTGGGCCGGCGCGGCGGTGCAGCAGGACCACGCCCCCGTCATTCACCACATGGGCGGCGGCGCGGACCTGGAGGGCATCGGCGTCATGGGCATCGCCCCCTTCCTGAACCTGGACATGAACGGTAAGCGCTTCATGAACGAGGATATCCCCGGCCAGCAGCTGGAGAACCAGATCGAGATTTTGAAGGACCGGAAGAGCTGGCAGATCTTCGACGCCAACTGGCCGGAGCAGCTGCCCTACATGCCCGCCATCCACGGCGGCGCCTGCTACTATGAGGACTATGCCAGCGAGGAGGAAGGCCCCGCCAACAACGCCACCTATCGGAACTACAAGAGCCCCTATCAACTCCAGGAGGCCATTGACGACGGCCGCTGCATCACCGCCGATACCCTGGAGGAGCTGGTGGCCCTGATGTACCCCGACGATGAGGACGCCCAGGCCACTGCCCTGGCCTCCATCGAGCGGTACAATCAGCTGGCGGAGGAGGGCTATGACTCCGACTTCGGCAAGACCGCCAAGCGGATGTGGGCCCTGAAGAACCCGCCTTACTATGCCGACCAGTTCGTGACCGCCCTGCTGCTGGTCATCATCGGCGGCTTTGAATCCGATGAGAACTGCCACGTCTACGACACCGACCGCAACATCATCCCCGGCCTCTACGCCTGCGGCAACGCCCAGGGCAACCGTTGCGCCGTGGAGTATCCCATCACGTTAAAGGGTGTGTCCCACTCCATGGCCATGTACTACGGCTATGTGGCGGGGAAGAACGTGGCCGCCCTGTAAAAAGCAGAACATATTACATTCGCCAACGGCGGAGCAGAGAGGAATTTTTGAAAGATGGCAAATCCTATTTCACGCAGAGACTTTATCAAGGGCATCGCAGCAGGGGCGGTCAGCGTGGCCACCCTGGGGGTGCTGCAGGCCGTTGACAACGCAACATCCGCCGCCGGCAGCGGAGGTGGCACAGCCTCCTCCGCAGGCAGCGCTACCGCCTCCGGCGTCACCGGAGAGGCGATTTACACCCCCGGCACCTATTCCGCCACCGCCCAGGGCATCGCCAGCGAGGTCACCGTCACCATGACCTTTGACGAGACCAGCATCACCGACGTGCAGATCGACGTCTCCGGCGAGACGGAGAACATCGGCGCCGTGGTGGGGGACGATATGGCCGCCGCCATTCTGGCGCAGCAGACCTGCAACGTGGACGGCGTCTCCGGCGCCACCGTCACCTGTGACGCGGTGAAAACCGCCGCCGCCGACTGTATGTCCCAGGCCAGCGGCACCACCGTCACCGTGGCCGCCGCTGAGGAGGAATCCACCTCCGCCGACTGGCTGGGGGAGGCCCCGGACATCGCAGAAAGCGAAATCACCGAGACCGTGGACACCGAGGTTCTGGTGGTGGGCTGCGGCTCCGGCGGCTGGATCGCCGCCATGACCGCCGCCGAGGAGGGCGCCAAGGTGCTGGTGGTGGAGAAGAACGAATCCCCCACCGGCCCCAGAGAAGACATCGGCGCCATCAACTCCAGGCTCCAGCTGGCCTCCTTCGAGGAGTACCCGGAGTTTGAAATCGACAAGATGGAGGCCCTCCAGGACATCGTTCGCTACGGCGCGGGCTATGTGGACTATGACCTGATCCGCTGCTGGGCGGACAACAGCGGCGAGATGGTGGACTGGCTCACCGACCTGCTGGAGTCCACCGGCAACTGGTACATGAGCCTGGAGGGCGGCGTTGGCGACACCAGCGACCCCGGCCGGGACAAGGCCTACGCCACCGGCCACAGCCCCCACACCACCGACTCCGCCCCGGAGGACACCACCCTGAACTCCACCTTCCAGGCCCACTGTGACGACCTGGGGGTAGACTGGAAGCTGTCCACCGCCCTGGTGAAGCTGGAGCAGGACGACAGCGGCAGGGTCACCGGCATCATCGCCCAGGACCAGACCGACCAGCACTACATCCGCATCAACGCCTCCAAGGGCGTCATTATGTGTACCGGCGGCTACGCCACCAACACCGAAATGCTCCAGGCCCTCCAGCCCCAGACCCTGGCGATGAAGATCAACTACAGCCTTGGCTCCACCTGCGACGGCTCCGGCATCAAGGCCATGCTGTGGGCCGGGGCGGCCATGGACCCCACCCACGCCTCCATGATGTTCAACCGCTGCTGCTGCCTCCCCACCGAGACGGCGGGGTACAAGACCAACGGCAAGTGGTTCTGGTTTGGCGAGCAGCCCTTCCTGAAGGTGAACCTGAACGGCCAGCGCTTCTGCAACGAATCCGGCCCCTACGAGTTTATGCTGCACTCCATGTATATGCAGCCTGACCATACCTATTGCGACATCTTTGACGCCAACAACCAGCAGTACGCCGAGCAGTTCGACGAGGTGGGCTGCTGCCGCCTCTTCGCCTTCCCCAACGGGGCGCTGTCCAACATGACCTATGACTACGTCTGGTCCCGGAACGAGGCGCTGATTGAGGACGGCTACCTCCAGCAGGCGGACGCCCTGGAGGAGCTGGCGGAAAAGCTGAATATCCCTGCCGATACCTTCGTCGCCACTGTGGAGCGGTACAACGAGCTGTGCTACAACGGCAAAGATGAGGACTACGGCAAGGAGGCCCACCGGATGACCCCGGTGGACACCGCCCCCTACTATGGTATCCGTACGGGGGCCTGGCATCTGACGACGCTGAACGGATGCCGTATCAACACCGATATGCAGGTGATCCGGGAGGATGGCACCGCCATCGAGGGGCTGTACGCCACAGGCGACTGCTCCGGCGGCTTCTTTGCCACCACCTACCCCAACCTGTTTACGGGCCTGGCCTGCGGCCGAACCATGACCTTCGGACGCAGGGCGGCGCAAATCGTGGCCAACCTCTGAGGTTCTCAAAGAGACAGCCCTGACTGTGGGGATGTAGGGGGAGAAAACTGACGTTGACCCAACTGTTCGTGAAAGGAGAAGCGTATGGCAAAATCAAAAATCCGAGGTGGGGTTCATCCCAAAGGGTGCAAAGAGCTCAGCAGCGGCGCCGCCACCGTCCCCTATCAGGCAAAGGGCGAATTGGTGTTCCCGCTGAGCCAGCACATTGGGAAACCCGCCGTCCCCATCGTCAAGCGGGGAGACACCGTCCTGGCCGGCCAGACCATCGCCAGGGCAGACGGCTTTGTCTCCGCCCCTATCATCTCCTCCGGTTCCGGCAAGGTGAAGGCTGTCGAACCCAGGCTGACCTCTGCAGGGGTGATGGCCCAGTGCATTGTCATTGACAATGACGGCCAGTACACCCCCGACCCCTCCGTGGGGGTGAAGAGCGACTACACAAAGCTCTCCAGCCAGGAGATCCTGGGCAAGGTACAGGCCGCCGGCATTGTGGGCCTGGGCGGCGCAGGCTTCCCCACCCATGTCAAGCTGGCCCCCAAGAATCCGGAAGAAATCGAATACGTCATCGCCAACGGCGCGGAGTGCGAACCCTACATCACCTGCGACGACCGGCTGATGCAGGAGCATCCCGACTGGGTGGTAATGGGCCTGAAGGTGGTGCTCCAGCTGTTCCCCAACGCCAAGGGCGTCATCGCCATTGAGGACAACAAGCCCGCCGCCATCGCCGCCATGCAGAAGGCCATCCAGGGGGATGACCGCCTCTCCGTGCTGGAGCTGGAGACCCGGTACCCCCAGGGCGGTGAGCGCGGCCTGGTGCACGCGGTCACCGGTCAGTGGCTGGGAGGCGGCGGCGCGCTGCCCGCCACCCTGGGCTGCATTGTGGACAACGTCACCACCCTGTCCGCCATCTATCAGGCGGTGTGCGAGGGTGTGCCGCTGATGGAGAAGGGCTTCACCGTCTCCGGCGACGCGGTGGCGAACCCCGGCAACTTCATGATCAAGCTGGGCACCTCCCTCCAGGAGGTGCTGGACGCGGCGGGCGGCCTGAAGGCCGAGGCCAAGAAGACCCTGCTGGGCGGCCCCATGATGGGCACCGCCATCAGCAGCTACGACGTGCCCATCGTCAAGGCCAACAACGCCCTGCTGTGCATGACCCGTGACGAGGTGGAGGAGGCGGACAAGCTGATGACCGCCTGCATCCGCTGCGGCCGGTGCGGCACCGCCTGCCCCATGGGGCTGATCCCCCAGATGATGGCGGTGGCGGCCAAGACCAAGGACTATGCCCGCTATGACCAGCTCCACGGCACCGACTGTATCGGCTGCGGCAGCTGCACCTACATCTGCCCGGCCAAGCGTCCGCTGACCCAGCTGTTCAAACAAACCAAGCCTGTCGTGCTGGGTCTCAAGCGCGAAGGCAAGCTGTGAGGAGGGATTTAGAATGGAAAAAATGCTGAACGTGTCCTCCTCTCCCCATCTGAGAGACAGTAAGCTGACCACCGGACACGTCATGTATGACGTGATCCTGGCGCTGATGCCGGTCACCATCTTTGGTATCTATCACTTTGGCTTCCACGCCTTCCTGGTGCTGGCGGTCAGCATTGTCACCGCTGTGGCGACGGAGTTCCTCTTTGACCTGGCCACCCACCATCCCAACACCGTGAAGGACGGCTCCGCGGTGCTCACCGGCCTGCTGTTGGGCCTGTGCTGCTCCCCCACCGTCCCCCTGTACATCCCCTTCCTGGGCAGCCTGTTCGCCATCGCCCTGGTAAAGTGCGCCTTCGGCGGCCTGGGTCAGAACTTCATGAACCCGGCCCTGGCAGGCCGCTGCTTCCTGCTGCTGTCCTTCAGCTCTGCCATGACCAGCTACAGCGTGGACGGCACCTCCAGCGCCACCCCTCTGGCCATCCTGGAAGAAGGCGGCACCGTGGACGTGCTGGACATGTTCCTGGGCTTCACTGACGGCACCATCTGCATCAGCATTGCCGCCATGCTCATCGGCGGGGCCTACCTGCTGATCACCAAGGGCATCACCTGGCACATCCCCGTGGCCTATGTGGGCAGCTTCCTGATCTGCATGATCGCCTTCGGCGGTCAGGGCTTTGACCCCATGTTCCTGCTGGCCCACCTGTGCGGCGGCGGCATCGTCTTTGGCGCCCTGTTCATGGCCACCGACCCGGTCACCAGCCCGGTCACCGGCATGGGGCAGCTGATTTACGGCGCGGTCATCGGCGTGCTGACGGCGGTGTTCCGTGTCTTCGGCAGCTCCGCCGAGAGCGTCAGCTACGCCATCATCCTGGGCAACCTGGTGACCCCCCTCATCGACCGCTGGGTGGTACCCAAGCCCTACGGTATCGGTGACGGCACCAAGAAGGAAGTCACCACCGGCTCGAAGAAGATCCCCAAGGCCGCCATCACCCTGGCCTGCATCACCCTGATCGCCGGTCTGGCTCTGGGCCTGGTGAACTTCATGACCGCGGACATCATCGAGGAGCAGAACGCCGCCACCAAGGCCGCCTCCTATGTGGAGGTCATCCCCACGGCAGCCGAGGTCAACTATGACGACGACCTGACCGCCCTGGTAGAGGAAGCCGCTGCCGCCAGCGATTACTATGCTGACAGCGCCTTCGGCAAGGTCAAGGTCAACGAGGCCGTGGTGGGCACCGATTCTTCCGGCAACATCGTGGGCTACGCCATCAGCGTCAGCACCGCCGACGGCTATGGCGACAGCATCACCATGAGCGTGGGCATCGACACCGAAGGCACCATCCTGGGCCTCTCCTTCACCGAGCTGGAAGAGACCGCCGGTCTGGGCATGCGGGCCGATGAGGACAGCTTCAAGAGCCAGTTCGTCGGCGTCCAGGTGTCGTCCTTCACGCTGAATAAGAGCGGCGGCTCCACGGCGGATGATGAGATCGACTCCATCTCCGGCGCGTCCACCACCTCCGGCGCAGTGGTCAACGCGGTGAACGCCGCCATCGACTTCTTCGCCAACTACATCCAGTAAAGGAGGGGACAAAATTTTATGAATCCGTATGTGGAACGAATTTACAACGGTATCGTGAAGGAAAATCCGGTATTCATCATGATGCTGGGTATGTGTCCGGCCCTGGCCGTGACCACCTCCGCTACCAACGGCTTCGGCATGGGCATGAGCACCATGGCGGTGCTGATCATGTCCAACCTGATCATCTCCCTGCTGCGGAAGATCATCCCTGACCAGGTGCGTCTGCCGGCCTACATCGTCATTGTCGCCTCCCTGGTGACGGTGGTGCAGCTGCTGATTCAGGCGTACATCCCCGTGCTGTACTCCGCCCTGGGCATTTACATCCCCCTGATCGTGGTGAACTGCATCATCCTGGGCCGGGCTGAGGCGTATGCCGCCAAGAATCCGCCCCTGCTGTCCGTCATGGACGGCGTCGGCATGGGCCTGGGCTTCACCGTGGGCCTGACCATCCTGGGCCTCCTGCGGGAGCTGTTCGGTGCCGGCACCGCCTTCGGCATCCAGATCATGCCCGACGCCTATCAGCCCATCGCCGTGCTGACCCAGGCCCCCGGTGCCTTCCTGGTGCTGGCCCTGATCATCGCCGTGATGAACGCCTTCAGCATTAAGACCGCCGCCAACGACAAGGTGGAGGGCTGCGACGGCTGCTGCGCCACCTGCCAGCAGAAGTGCGCCGACGAGAAGAAGGAGGGTGAGACCGTATGACACTGCTTATGATCATTGTGACCTCCGCCCTGATCAACAACGTGGTGCTGAACCAGTTCCTGGGCCTCTGCTCCTTCCTGGGCGTGTCCAAGCAAATCAAGACCTCGGCCAGCCTGGGGGCGGCAGTCATCTTCGTCATGACCATCGCCTCTGCCGTGGCCAACCTGCTGTACACCTTCGTGCTGGACCCCCTGGGTCTGAGCTACCTGCAAACCATCGTCTTTATTCTGGTCATCGCCGCCCTGGTGCAGGTGGTGGAGATGTTCCTGAAGAAGGCCATGCCGGCGCTGCACAGCGCCCTGGGCATCTACCTGCCCCTGATCACCACCAACTGCGCGGTGCTGGGCGTCGCCCTGAACAACGTCACCGACGGCTACAACTTCATCGAGAGCGTTATCTGCGGCTTCGGCACCGCCGTGGGCTTCACCCTGGCCATCGTGCTGCTGGCGGGCATCCGTGAGCGGCTGGAGAGCAACGACAATGTCCCGAAGGCCTTCCAGGGCGCGCCTCTGGTGCTGCTGAGCGCTGCGCTGATGGCCATTGCCTTCTGCGGCTTCAGCGGCCTGGCGTGAGAAAAGGAGGAACAGAGTATGACTATGATTTTGAGCAGCCTCCTGGTCCTCGCCATCGTCGGCCTGTTGGTGGGCCTGATGCTGGTCTTTGTGGGCAACAAGTTCAAGGTGGAGGTGGACGAGCGGGAGGCCGCCGTCCGGGACTGCCTCCCCGGCAACAACTGCGGCGGCTGCGGTTACGCCGGCTGCGACGCGGTGGCTGCCGCCATCGTGAAGGGTGAGGCCCCTGTGACGGCTTGCCCTGTGGGCGGCCAGGCCGTGGCGGATAAGATCTCCGCCATCATGGGCGTCACCGCCGGCGACGGCGCGGACAAGAAGGTGGCCTTCGTCAAGTGCGCCGGCACCTGTGACAAGGCCAAGAACAACTGCAACTATGTGGGCATCAAGACCTGCGAGGCGGCGGCCATCATCCCCGGCAAGGGGAGCAAGGCCTGCCAGCAGGGCTGCCTGGGCTTCGGCAGCTGCGTGGCCGCCTGCCAGTTTGACGCCATCCATGTGGTGAACGGCGTGGCCGTGGTGGACCGCTCCAAGTGCGTGGCCTGCGGCAGCTGCGTCAAGGCCTGCCCCCAGAAGCTGATCGAGCTGGTGCCCGACAAGAGCACCTATGCCGTCCAGTGCAGCAACCAGGAGAAGGCCAAGATCGTCAAGGCCCAGTGCGACGTGGGCTGCCTGGGCTGCGGCCTGTGCGTCCGCCAGTGCGAGGAGGGGGCCATCGCCCTCCAGGGCAATGTGGCGAAGATCGACTACGAGAAGTGCGTGGGCTGCGGCAAGTGCGCCGCCAAGTGCCCGGCAAAGATCATCCGCATGAGATAAGCGACCTGCAAAACGCAGGGGGCGCTGCCGTGGGATTCCACGGCAGCGCCCTTTCCTTTTTCTTTGATGTTCCGGCCTCCCCCGCTGTCACAGCCAGGGAAACCGCCCCTTCACATGGGGCCGCACCTCCGGCATCCCCTCCACCAGGATGATGTCCTCCCCGAAGCGGCGGACGTTGTCCCAGTGGATGAGCCGGTCCTCCGTCCGCCCGAACAGGCCGAAGAACCGGGCTTCTCCGGGGACGATGAGGGCGCGGACCTGCCCCGTGTCCAGATCCAGCGACAGGTCGCCCACATATCCGTAGCGGCTGCCGTCGGAGACGCTGATGACCTCCTTCTCCCGCAGATCGTTGAGGGTCAAGAACATAGGGGTTCCTCCTTTTTGGATAGGGGTGGAAGATTGCCGTTTCATGTGATAACTGCGGTTTCCGTCTGTTCCGTAGGGGCGCACAGTGTGCGCCCGCCGCCACGGCTCCCTGAACCGCTGCCGGATGAGTAAACGCTGTGATTTAACTTCGTTCCGCTTACCATTTCACAGTGCTGGTAAAACGTTTTGTGGTGGCGTCCGGCTGTATTCGTATGATTGTATGGATACAGCGGGACGGAACGTCAGCCGGGCGCACACTGTGCGCCCCTACGGAATGAAAGGAAAGCCGGGGCAATTCCTCCGGAAAATCCTATGCCATCCCCGCTTTGTCCTATGCCAAAAACTCCAAAATCCGATAGAAATACGCCTCCACAGTAGCGTCGTCGCTGCGGTAAATCTCATGCTTCGCCTGGGGGAACAGCGCCTTCTCCCCCTGGGGGAGCCTGTCCAGCAGGGCGTCCTGGGGCCTGGACTTCACCATCGCGTCCCGCCCCGCCTGACAG
>JAJQCJ010000122.1 GCA_021202775.1 Clostridiales bacterium
CGCCTCCGGCAGGGCGGAACGGGCGGCAATCCCTGCCAGCCGCCATCGGCGGCAGTCTCACCAGTTAGAAGTCACATCGTCTGTTGCCTGACAGACCACGTATAAAGTGGACAGCGCGAAGCCCCAGCGGAACAGGAGAGGGATTCTTAAGGGGGAGCGAGGCCCCGAGCTTCCCCTTAAGCCGCCTTCTTTCCCCCATTTCTTGGCGGAGCAAGAAATGGGGCCCCCGGAGGGAAACCACCTATTTCCTTCCTCAATCCTTGCCTAAGGAGTGTACCCCTCACCCGGCATCCTCCCCCGCGCTCACGCTGTCCAGCGCCTGCACATCCCGCAGCTTCCGGTTGATGGCCCGGGTGCGGGTGGTGATGAGGGAGTCCAGGTCGCTGGAGGTCTGGTTCAGGTGCTTCTGCATTTTCAGCAGGCCGTCCTCGAACTTGCCAAACTCCGTCTTGACCTCCCCCAGCACTGCCCAGACCTCGCTGCTCCGCTTCTGGATGGCCAGGGTGTGGAAGCCCATTTGCAGCGAGTTCAGCAGCGCCGCCATGGTGCTGGGGCCTGCGATGTTGACGTGGTACTCCCGCTGCAAGACCTCCACCATGCCCCGGTTCACCGCCTCGGCGTACAGTCCCTCAAAGGGCAGGAACATGATGCCGAAGTTGGTGGTATACGGCTCCTCCAGGTACTTGTCCCGGATGTCCTTGGCCTCGTTGCGGAGGACGGTTTCCAGCGCCTTGTAGGCGGCGGCGATCTGGGCCTTGTCGCCGGTGGCCTGGGCGTCCTGGAGCTGGGCGTACCGGTCGCCGGGGAATTTGGAGTCGATGGGCAGGTAGACCACGCTGCCATCCTCCTGACCGGGCAGACGGATGGCGAACTCCACCCGGTTGCTGCTGCCGGGGATGGTGGCCACGTTGGTGTCGTACTGTTCCGGGGCCAGAATTTCCCGCAGAATCCCCTCCAGCTGCACCTCCCCCAGGATGCCGCGGGTCTTGACGCCGGACAGCACCTGTTTCAGGCCGCCCACGTCGCTGGCCAGGGTCTTCATCTCCCCCAGGCCCTTATAAACCTGCTCCAGCTGGGCGCTGACCGACTGGAAGGACTCCGCGATGCGCTTTTCCAGGGTGGTTTGCAGCCGCTCGTCCACGGTGCCTCGAATCTCGTCCAGCTTTTGGCTGTTCTCCTGCCGCTGGCGCTCCAGGCTCTGGTTCATGGTCTGACGGATGGCCTCCAGCTTGGCCTCGTTGGTGGACTCCAGGGTTTGCAGCCGCTGCTCCATCTGCACCAGCTGGCGGGCGGTGGCGTCCTGACCCATGGTGGACAGGCTTTGGAGGGTCAGGTGGAGGTCCTCCTTCAGGGCGGTGAGCTGCTTCTGCTGCCGCTCCTCCGACGCCTGGAGGGCCTGCTCCAGTTTGGCGGTGTCCCCGGCCTGCCGCTGGGTGGCGCGGAGCTGGTACAGCGTCACCCCCTGCACCACCAGAACCACTGCCAGCAGAACGAAAATAGCAATATCCATATCTGTCTCCTTCCGAAAAAACGCTTACAACTTTGCCGGTTTTGTGCTATACTATCCTATTATATCAGAAGCAGCCGGAAAAGGAAAGGAGCTTCTTATGAGACAGAACTACAAGCTGACCATCCTCTATGACGGCACCCGGTACCACGGCTGGGAGAGCAAGCCGGGCCTGCCCACCATCCAGGGGAAGCTGGAAGGGGTGCTGGAGCGGCTGGCCGGGGCGCCGGTGGAGGTCATCGGCGCAGGCCGGACGGACGCCGGGGTACACGCCCGGGGGATGGTGGCCAACGTCTGGCTGGACACGGCGCTGACGCCGGAGGAGCTGCGGGACTACCTGAACCGCTACCTGCCGGAGGACATCGGGGTGCGGGAGGTGCGCCCGGCGGCAGAGCGGTTCCACGCCCGGTATAAGGCGGTGGGCAAGACCTACCGCTACACCTGCTATGACGGCCCCATGAAGCCCATCTTCGACCGGCGCTACGTGGCCCGGCTGGAGCAGCCCGCGGACGAGGCGGCCATGCGCCGGGGGGCGGCTTACCTGATGGGGGAGCATGACTTTAAGAGCTTCTGCGGCAACCCCCACATGAAAAAGTCCACCGTCCGCCGGGTGGACTCCATCGACATCGTGCGAACCGGGGGCTATCTCACCTTCACCTTCCACGGCAGCGGCTTTCTGCAATACATGGTGCGCATCATGGTGGGCACCCTGCTGGAGGTGGGCTATGGCAGCCTCCCCCCGGAGCGGGTGGGGGAGATTCTGGCGGCCAGGGACCGCAGCCAGGCCGGGCCCACCGCCCCGCCGGAGGGGCTGTGTTTGATGAAGGTGGATTATTAAAAAAGAGAAACGCTGTTATAGCAGGTGCGTCTGCTATAACAGCGTGTTATTTTTACGGATTCAATTCCAAATAGTAGTGGACTTCCTCCCCCTCCAGGGTGACGGTGGAGACGCCATTCTCCAGGTCAAACCCGTAGTTCTGGGCGTAGAGGGCCCAGTCTTGGTCATCGTCCAGGGTGGCCAGGGTGACGGCGGTCTCGGTGACGGTCAGGTTGCTGCCCGCCCCCAGCAGCAGGTCAAAGCCCAGAAGGCTGTCGGAGTAGTCCGTGTAGTTGTAGCTGGCGGTCTGGGTCAGGTGGGCCTCCAGCGTCACCGTCTCCCCGGCAGGAACTGTGACCTCCGCCTCCAGCCAGAACACCCGGGCCCCGCTGAGGATTTCGCTTATGCCGTCGTAGTCCAGCATCCCCACCGCCCAGCGGTTCTCTGTAATCCACTGGGCCGCGGCCTCCGCCACCATCTCCTCCGTGGCGTCACTTTCCAGCGGGTCCCGGCTGAAATAGTCCTCCAGCAGCCGGGGGAGCAGCTCCGCCCAGGTGGTCTCCTCCCGGAGGACAGTGGCGGTAACCTCCGTCTCCATGCCCTCGTAGCAGCCCCCGTTTTCGTAGCCCTGGAGGGTGTAGTCCGTCACGTCCTCCCCCCAGAGGATGACGCAGTGAAGGTTGCCGTTGGTCAAATCATCCTCGTCCACCGAGAAGCTGGAGCCGAAGATGCCGGTTTCGTTGTTCCACCGGCTGCCGTTCATCCCGTAGGAGAAGCAGGCGGTGGCCTCCGGGTCGATGGTGGCGGAGAACTGGAGGGTGGGGTTCTCCCCCTCCGCGGCAGAGCAGTCCGCGTTTTGCAGCCAGTAGACCGTCACCGTGCCGGTGAGTTCTCCCACCCCGGCGATGGCCTCCGCCAGATAGCTGCCGTCCTCCAGCGCGGCCTGATAGTCCTCCCACTCCGAGGCGTAATTGCCGCCCAGGTCGCCCTCGGTTGCCTGATGCCAGATCACCGTCCCCACCAGCGGGTCGCTGGCCTCCAGCTCCTCCCCGTCCAGGGTCAGGGAGGGGGTGGTCAGGTCGTACAGGGTGTCGACGAAGGGGTAGTACACCGTCAGGGTTACGTCCTCCTCCGAGGAATTGGTCAGGGCGTAGCCGTCCGTCACCTCCAGGTCCTGCCGCCAGACGCCCGGTGTCAGGCCGTAGGTCAGCTGCCGCCGGGCGGCGACAGCGTCGGTCTCCTCCCCCAACGTCAGCTGGAGGACCGGCCCGGCGTAGCTGCTAAAGCTGGTGGGGCCGTCGTCGGAGCCGCCGGAGCTGTCAAGTCCGCCGGAGCTGTTAGCGCCGCCCACGCGCCATTGGGAGAGGGCAAATCCCCCCAGCCCCACCACCAGGCACAGGCAGGCGGCCAGGGCCGCCCACCGGGGCCACTTGCGGCGCTGGGGCTGCCAGTCCTGGGCCTCGTCCAGATACCGGTCATCCACCAGAGTCAGCATTCTCTGAATGTCTTCCTTATTCATATCGTATATCCCTCCTGTTCCAGATAATCCCGCAGCTTCCTGCGGGTGCGGGAAAGGCTGGCGCTGACCCGGTTCTCCGTCCAGCCCAGAAATTGGGCGATTTCCTTCACCGGCTGGAAGAACCAGTACCGCCGCAGGAAGATCACCCGCTGCTCCGGCTTCAGTCCGGCCAGAAAATCGTTCATCAGCTGGGCCAGCAGCACCTCCTCCTCCACGCTTTCCCGGCTGTCCCCCAGCCGGTCAAGCTCCTCCAGGGAGGCGGTGCAGTTGACGCTGCGCTTGGCGGCGTGGTGGTAGTCGGACCGGTCCAGCGCCAGATTCCGGGTGATGCGGCAGAGGAAGCTCCGCAGCAGGGCGGGGCGCTGGGGCGGCATGACGTTCCAGGCCCCCAGATAGCTGTCGTTGACGCATTCCTCCACGTCCTGCCGGTTTTGCAGGATGTTCCGGGCCACCTGTGCCAGCAGGCGGCCATATTTCCGGTGGGTTTCGGAGATGGCCTCCTCCGACCTGGCCCAGTACAACGCGATGATGGCTTCGTCCTCCATGGTGTTGACCTCCTTTCTTTGGATGGCATCAACTTAAGGGATTGCGCTCCTTAGGGAAAGATTGAGAAAGAAAATGCGTTTGTGCCCTTGCCAGGGCATGGCCTTGACTACCACCTGCTGACCATTTACGGTATCCTCCTCGGTCAGTGACCCTCGCCAGCATAGCTGGCATCGGTTTCCGGCTAAAAATGTGCCACTGGCACATTTTTGGACGCCGTAAATTACTCCGCCAAGAAAAGTAGCAAAAGAAGGCGGCTCAGGGGGAAGCTCGGGGCACCTACGTTATCAGGAACTTTAAGGCACTACCTACTCTTATAAGTGGCTTCGCCAGCAAGCTGGCTCAGGATTTTGCTAAAAATATGCCCCCGGCATATTTTTTACGCAAAATCCGCCTAAGAACCCCTCTCCTGTCCCGCTGGGGCTTCGCGCTGTCCAGCCTATAGGTGGTTTATCCCGTCAGAGACGATGTAACTTGATTACTGGTGAGACTGCCGCCCGTTCCGCCCTGCCGGAGGCGGGCGGAACATGGCGTCAATGTTGTCGTCCTTTGGTCGTGGACATCTGACTGTACGGCTACGTTGTTCCCCTCAATCCAGGATGGGGTGCATCTTAAGTTGATAACATTGCGTTCATTGATTCCCTTTTCCCTTTCACCTGTTAAGTCGGAAAACAGGGGGCGTATCTGACGCCGCGGCTCAAAAAAAGTGGGCGCACCGCAGAAAAACTTCTACAGTGCGCCCACGGAAAAGCGTCCTTAAAATACGTACTCCCGCAGCCGCCGAATGGCCTCCTCCACCCGTGCGGTGGGCAGGGCCAGATTCATGCGGATGGCGTAGGGCCGATGGAAGGGGCGGCCATCCTGCCAGCCCACGCCCACCTCGTAGCCGTCGTCCAACAGCTCATCCAGGGTTTTGCCGTGGGCCCTGCACCAGCCCTCGCAGTCCAGGTACAGCATATAGGTGCCCTCCGGCCTGGCCAGGCTGACCCCCTCCACCTCATCGTTCAGGTAGCGGTACATCAGCTCCACATTGGTGGACAGCACCTGGCACAGCTCGTCCACCCAGACCTCGCCCTCCGGCTTGTACGCGCCGATCAGGGCGTGCATGGACAGCACGTTCATGGCGTTATAATGGCACTTGCTGCTCTGGGCCCGCACCCGGTCCCGGAGGTACTTGTTGTAAATGACATGGTAGGAGCCAATCAGCCCCGCCAGGTTGAAGGTCTTGCTGGGGGCGTAGACGGCGATGGTGCGCTGCCTGGCGTCCTCGCTGACGCTCTGGGTGGGGGTGTGCTTGTGGCCGTCCAGAATCAGGTCGCTCCAGATCTCGTCGGACACCACCACCACATCGTTGGCCCGGTAGACCTCCATGGCCTTTTGAATCTCCTCCGGCGTCCATACCCGGCCGCAGGGGTTATGGGGGTTGCAGAACACCGCAAAGTGAATGTTCCGCTCCTTCAGCTTCCGGTCCATGTCCTCATAGTCCATGCGCCAGACACCGTCCCCGTCCCGCTTCAGCTGAGAGTGAACGATTTCTCGACCGTTGTCCGTGATGCAGTGGGTGAAGCCGATGTAGGTGGGGCTGTGGAGCAGCACCGGGTCGCCGGGGGCGGTGAAGGCCTGCAAAGCGGAGACCACGCAGCCCAGCACGCCGTTTTCATAGCCGATATGTTCCTGTTCCAGCCCCTCCACGCCGTTGCGCACCTTCTGCCAGCGGATGATGCTGTCATAATATTCCTGGGAGGTGGGGAAGTAGCCAAAGGCGGGGTGCTGCGTCCGCTGAATCACCGCCTCCTGAATGGTGGGGACGGTGGGAAAGTTCATGTCCGCCACCCACATGGGCAGGAAGTCGAAGCCCTCCCGGCGGGGCCGGGAGCCGAAGGTAACGCCTTTGTCTACGGCGATGGAGTCCTTCCCCGCCCGGTCCAAAATCGAGGTGAAATCATACTGCATGGTTGTCTTTCCTTTCTGTGCCGGAGGGCTGGGCCGGCTTCTGGTGCAGAGCGGCCAGGCAGGCGCTGGGAGATTCTCCCGTCACCTTGCGGAACACCCGTGTAAAATAGCTGGAGTCGGTATAGCCCACCAGGCTGGCCACCTCGGAGACGTTGGCCTCCCCCAGTTCAAAGTAGTAGGTGGCCAGGTCAATGCGCTGGCGCTGAATATACTGGACAATGGAAATCCCCATCTCCTCTTTAAAAATCTGGGACAGGTGGCTGGAGGAGATGTGGAAGGCCTCCGCAATGCTGCTGCGGGACAGCTCCGAGCGGATGTTGGCGGAGATGTACTCCAAAATCTCCACCACCTTTTTGCTGTGGCCGTGGGTGGACAGGCGGTGGACGGCATCCGTGTATTCCATGGTGATCTGATCGTGCATGGCGGCCCCCAGTTCATCCAGGGAGGAGGCCCGCTCGATGGCCTTTGCGTACTTCTCGCTGATAATGTGGAGGTACAGGGGCGGCAGGCCGCCGTTGTAGGCGGCCACCCGCATCAGGGTGTTGAGGATGACGAAGTTGTTCTTCTGAACGCGGAGGGGGTCCTCCGGCAGGCGGTAGGAAAAGTCGCAATACTGGATGTTTTCCAACCGTTTCTGGTTCAGATTGCTCACCCACACCTTATCTCCGGCGGCGACGGCCTTCATCAGCTCCTGCTCATAGTTATAGCGGAAGGTGATGGCGTCCAAATCCGGCTCAGAGGATTCACTCATGCCAAGCTGCAAATTCGCTGTAAATTCTACCAAAATATCAACCCCCTGAAAGTGGGGACACAGAAAAAGGCTGCGCTGGCAGACCGACGTCTTCTGATGGCCCGGTATCTGCTGTCTATTATAACGAATCTTGCGGGAAGTTACAATACCAAAATGAAAAAAAGGTTGGCTTTCTCTGCCAAAAAGAGAAAACTCCCGCCCGCAGAGACTGCGGACGGGAGGAATGGTTGTTTGATGACAGAGACGGTGCCGTTACTTCTTGATCTTGATGAGCTGAGCGTTCAGGCTCTCAATGAAGCCGTCGGGGGCTGTAGGCATCATAGAGGTCATGCTCTCAGGAGACATGGATTTCATCATGCCCCACATACCCACGCCGGGGGCTACGTCAAAGTTGGTGGCCAGCTTGATGGCCTTGGAGGTCAGCGCCATAGCTTCCTCATTATTAGAAATTTCTTCCAGAGTGTCCTTAATGCTGTAATAGCCTTCGGGGAACTCCATGGGGGCCTTCAGGTCCATATCGCCCACCTGCTTGAACCAGTTGGCGACGCCTTCCGCCCGCTCATTCACCTCGGGCAGGACGTAGATCTCCGGCTCCTTCTCCACCTTCTCCAGGGTCATGGAGTCCTTGACCTCGCCGGCCTCGGCCACCAGCACGTTGAAGCCGTCCTTCAGCGCCACGGTGAAGGAGAAGACACGGTAGCCTTCCTTCTTCTCCACCAGTTCGCCGTTCAGATACAGGGCCACTTCCGGCTGGTTGGAGTAGACCTTCACCACCGTGGTGTCGCCGGCCCGCTGGGCATACCGGCGGCCTGCCAGATGCACCATGGGCTCCTTGGTCCAGTAGGCCTGATAGACATAGAAGCTGTCCTTCCGGGTCTTGCGGTCCATGGTGACCAGGCCCTTGTTGTTCCGGCCGGCGACGCCGCCCTCGTTCCGGGCTGCGCAGCCGAAGTCGAACATATTCCAGATGTGGCTGGACCAGATCCAGGGCCGCTCATCAAAGACCTGGGCCATATGCTCATGGTACAGGGCCTGATACTCCTCGGAGTAGTCCTTGCAGGCGGGGTTGGGGCCGTGATAGGTAATGATGCCCTCGCAGCCGTACTCGCTGATGCCCAGGCAGATCTCCGGGTGAACCTTGTGGAAGTTATCCAGCCAGGGCCCGTTGTCCTCCACCTTGCCGCCGTACCAGCCGAAGTAGTGGTTGTAGCTCTCCACGTCGGTGATGTTGTGGATGGGGGACTGGAT
>JAJQCJ010000035.1 GCA_021202775.1 Clostridiales bacterium
GGCAAGGGCAAACGCTCTATTTCCTTCCAGTATCCTCATCTAAGGAACGAACGGCCGCCGGGAGGGCAAAACGTAGTTCCTTCCTCTATCCTTTCCTAAGGAAACCAGCCCCCAAGCTGACAGCCCTGCCCTTCCGGGCCACCCTATGCGTAGTCCAGCACAAACTCCAGCGCCAGCCGGACGGCGTTTTCCCGAATCTCCTGCCGGGTGGTCCCCAGGGTCTCCGGCGTGGGATGCCGCACCCAGCATTGCTCCCCATCGGAGAGGCCCAGGTAGAGACAGCCCACCGGGTTCCCCCGTTCGTCCGGGTTCGGCCCGGCCACGCCGGTGACGGAGACGGCCAGACTGCTCCCCATGAGCCGGGCGGCCCCCAGGGCCATCTCCCCGGCGGTCTGGGGGGACACCGCACCATAGCGGTCCAAAGTCTCCTGGGATACCCCCAGGACGCTGCCCTTGATCTCCGTCCAGTAGCTGACCACGCCCCCTTTGAACACCTGGGAGACGCCGCTGACCTCGGTCATGGCGGCGGCCACAAGCCCGCCGGTGCAGCTCTCGGCGGTGGACAGGGTCTTGCCGTGGGCGAGAAGCTGCTCATAAACCTGCTGCTGAATCGTCTTTTCCATAGAAACGCCTCCTTCAAAGCTAATGTTGGAAGTCAAAGAAATTTTCCTTAGATAACGTTTGCTATAACGGCTTTGTCCGGCCTTCCCTGCAAGGCAATGTCATCGGTTTAAGAAGATTATTTTTTCAGGAAAAGTTGTTTGCAGAGAAACTGTCCGGCGTTTCCACCCCTCAGTCTGGCCTTGCGGCCAGCCAGCTCCCTCGTCAGCGTTAGCTCCGTATCGCTCACTTTTCCCCGATGGGGAAAAGCTCGTTCGCTCCGCAACGCTTCCTCTCAAAATTGAACCCGCTTTGCTGGGCTTCAATTTTGTTAGAATGACGTAGTAATTCCAGCGACTTCCTTGCCTCCCCCGAAGGGGGAGGGGGACCGGCGGTAGCCGGTGGAGGGGTGAGGAGGACCCCTCCTCAAATCTCCCGCACCGGCACAATCACCCGCTCGATCTGCTCCGCCGCCTCCCGGCACAGCCCCTCGAAGTCGTAGCCCTCCTCGATCTCCCGCAGCTCCGCCACGGTGGGATGGGTGCGGGGGTGCCGGGGGGTAAAGACGGTGCAGCAGTCCTCATAGGGCAGGATGGAGGTCTCAAAGGTGCCGATGTGCCGGGCAATGTGAATGATCTCCTCCTTGTCCATCCCAATCACCGGGCGGAACACGGGGAGGGTCACGGCGTCCTGGGTGCAGGCCATGGCCTCCATGGTCTGGCTGGCCACCTGGCCCAGGCTCTCCCCGGTGATCAGCGCCCCGGCCTGGATGCGCTGGGCCACCAGCTCGGAGATTCGCATCATAAACCGCCGCATGGCCAGGGTGAAGTAGGGCTCCGGGCACTTCTCCCGCAGCATCTCCTGAATTTTGGTGAAGGGGACGATGTGGACGCACAGCTTCCCGGTGTAGGGGGTGATGAGGGAGGCCAGCTCCAGCACCTTGTCTTTGGCCTCGTTGGAGGTGTAGGGGTAGCTGAAGAAGTGGACGCAGTCCAGCCGCACCCCCCGCCGGGCCATCATGTAGCAGGCCACCGGCGAGTCGATGCCCCCGGACAGCAGGGCCACCGCCCGGCCGCCGGTACCCACCGGGAGGCCGCCGGCCCCCTCCTCGCCGCCGGCGTAGACGTATCCGGCGTAGTCCCGCACCTCCAGGTGAACGGTCAGGTCCGGGTTGTGGACGTCCACCGGGGTCTCCGGGAACCGCTCCGCCAGGCATCCGCCCACATACTGGCTCAGCTGGATGGAGGTCATGGGGAAGGTCTTGTCGCTGCGCTTGGACTCCACCTTGAAGCTCTTCGCCCCCCGCAGGTCGTCGGAGAGGTACTCCACCGCCGCCCGGACGAAGTCCTCCGCCGTCTTTTCGCAGCTATGGGCCCGGACCACCACCGCCACGCCAAAGACGTGCTTCAGCGCGTCGTAGGCCCCCTCCAGGTCGCAGTCCTCGCTCTGGGGCTCCACATAGCAGATGGACTGCCGGGTGTACATCCGGAACCTGCCATAGGGGGCCAGCCGCCTGCGGAGGTTGCCCAGAAGCTGGTCCTCAAACCGGCGGCGGTTCAGCCCTTTCAGCACCATCTCCCCCAGCTTCAGCAGAAAAAGTTCGTTCATTCTGTATGCTCCTTCTCTTCTCGTTCCGGCGGGGCGGTCAGGCCGCCGCCTGGTCAATATCGCCGGCGTCCACCCCGGTGTCGGCGGTCTCCGGCTGGATGTTGTCGCTGCTCAGAGAATCCGTATCGGAATTTTCCTCTGAGGTATTACTATCTGTATTGCCGCTCTCGGCCTCCGCGCCGCTGTCTCCCGCCGTTTCGCCGTCTTCGTCAGCGTCGGGGGTCTCCGTTTCGGCGCCGCCTTCGGCAGAGGCGTCAGGGGTCGTTTCCGAATCGGCAGCGCCGTCTCCGGTCTGGTCGGTTCCGGTTTCCCCGTCGCCGCCGTCAACAGAGCCGTCTCCGTCAGAGTCCTCCCCGGCGCTGCCGTCCTCAGCGGAGGACGCTGCCGGGTCGGCGGTTTCCCCGCCGTCCTCTGTCTGGCTCTCATCCTCCTGTTTGTCGTCCGCCTGGGCGTCCTCGCCCTGGGTCTCGGAGGCGCTGCCCTCCTGGCTGTCGCCGGGCTCCGACGAGGCAGCGCCGGAGGAACCTGCCGTCCCTGTCCCCCCATCGGAAGAGGACAGCAGGGCATAGCCGCCGAAGCACAGCAATCCCACCAGCGCCACGATCAGCACCGCCAGCACCACTTTTCCCACCGGGGATTTCCCGCCCTTCCGGGGCAGATGGTCAGGGCTGACCGCCGGAGGGACAGGATCCCCCTCCGGCGCTTCCTGCGCTTCCGGCGGGGCGCTCTCCTCCGGGTCGCCGGGCAGCATCTCGTCCAGTAGGGCCTGATTGTCCGTCACCTGCTCCGCCGCCGCGGGGACTGCCCCGTCCCCCTGGTCGGGGGCCTCCGCCTCCGGTGCGGGGTCGGCAATCACGGTGGCGTCCTGGTCCTCGTCCTGCCCCGTCCGCAGCTTGCTATGCAGTATCTGGTGCAGCGCCTCCCGCTTCTCCCCGTGGAGGGCGTCGTTCAAATCCTCCTGCCGGGCCTTTTTGGCCGCAGCCGCAGCCGAACGCTTGCAGACCGGGCACTCCGGCAGGGAGGCGTCATAGGGGCAGTGACAGTTGGGACAAAACTTCGTTTCCAGCATGGTTCTTCTTTCCTTTCCTCCTGATTTCCTGATTTCCTTATTTCCCCACGCAAAACCGGGAGAAGATCCGGTCGGTGACATCCTCCGTCACCGTTCCGCCGGTGACCTCCCCCAGGGCGTACAGCGCCCCCTCCACATCGGTGAGGACGCAGTCCGGCGGCATCCCGTCCGCCAGGGCCTGGCCCACAGCGGCCAGGCTGTCCGCCGCCCGGCCAATGGCCTCCGCCTGGCGGGCGTTGGTGATGAGCTCCCCGGCGGGGGGCGGCTCTCCCTCCGCCAGAAGGGCGGCAATGCACCCCTCCAGGGCCTCCAGACCCGCCCCGGTGCGGGCGCTGACGGCGCACACCTGTGCAAATTTCTGTGGAAAAGATGTGCAACTTACTGCACAGGGCAGGTCGCATTTATTGAGCACCACTACCACGGGCCTGTCCTCAGGCAGGCCGTCCAGCAGGGCCGCGGTCTCCGCCGTCAGGGGCACGCTGCCGTCCACCACGGCCAGCACCAGCTCCGCCCGCTCCAGGGCAGCCTGGGAGCGGGCCACCCCCATCTGTTCCACCTGGTCGTGGGTCTCCCGGAGCCCGGCGGTGTCGATGAGCCGCAGCAGGGTCCCCCCCACCACGCAGGTCTCCTCCACCGTGTCCCGTGTGGTGCCGGGGACCGGGGTGACGATGGCCCGGTCATAGCCCAGGAGGGCGTTCAGCAGGCTGGACTTGCCCGCGTTGGGGAGGCCCACCAGGGCGGTGGGCACCCCCTCCGTCAGCCGCCGCCCCCGTCGGTAGGAGGCGGACAGCGTCCGCAGGTTGCGGACGGCGGCGGAGACGGTGTCCGAAATTTCATGTATTGTGAAGGGGTCGAGATCCTCGTCCGGATAGTCCAGCACCACATGGTAGTGGGCCATCAGGTTTACAAGTTCGTCATAGATCCCCTGCACCTTCTGCCGGATGGCCCCGGAGAGCTGCCCGGCGGCGTTCACCGCCGCGGCGGTGGTCTCCGCGTCGATGAGGTCGATGACCGCCTCCGCCTGGGTCAGATCCAGCTTGCCGTTCAGGAAGGCCCGCCGGGTGAACTCCCCGGCCCTGGCCTGCCGGACCCCGGCGGCGAACAGGGCCTCCAGCCCCGCCGTCAGCACCGCCGGGGAGCCGTGGCACTGCAGCTCGGCGGTATCCTCCCCGGTGTAGCTGTAGGGGGCCAGGGAGAAGGTGGCCATGCAGCGGTCCAACAGGGTCCCGTCCTCCTGATGGAGGGAGCCGTAAATCAGGCTGCCCGCCGGGCGCTCCCACAGGGGCGTTTTCCCCGCCGGGGTGAACACTCTGGCCAGCACCTGCCGGGCCTCCGGCCCGGAGATGCGCAGGATGCCGATGGCGGAGCGGCCCTGGCCGGTGGCGATGGCGGCGATGGTGTCGCTCATGGCGTGGCCTCCTTCCGGGTGGCGTCCTTCTGCCCCTCCTGGGCCAGGCCGCAGACGATGGGCACCGCCTGCCGCAGCAGGGAGATCTCCGCATAGGAGTGGTTGCCGCCAAACTCCCCGTCGGTGGTCCAGGGGACGTCCTCCACCGAGGTAAAGGTCACCCGGTGGGTCTGGAACATCCGCACAAGGCTGTGGGGCTTCTGGTTGGCCAGGGCGTCCAGAATGGCGGCCATCTGCCGCATATTTTCCGGCTTGCGCACCAGCAGCACCTCAAAGATGCCGTCGTCCAGCTGGACATTGCCCCCCATCAGCCCCTTGAAGCCGCCGACGCTGATGGAGTTGGACACCATGCCGTAGAGAAGCTCGTCCTCCATGGTGCCGCCGTCATAGGACACCTTCATCTCGTAGCAGGTGATCTCGCTGATGCTGCGGATGCCCGCCAGCACATAGGCGGCGTGGCCCAGCAGATTCTTCCGGGCCTGGGGGGTGGCGTAGCTGACGGAGGTGAAGGCCCCGAAGGCGGCCACATAGATAAAGTCCCGGGTGTTCAGCCGTCCCACGTCCACGGGCAGGGCATCGCCGGTGACCGCCAGGGCGGCGGCCTCCGCCGCTTTGACGGGAATTTTCAGAGAGCGGGCATAGTCATTGGTGGTGCCCGACGGGATGTACCCCAGAGGCGGCATGGGCCCCTCCAAGTCTACCAGACCGGAGATCACCTCGCTGAGGGTGCCGTCTCCGCCGCCGCAGACCAGTCGGTCGTAGTGGGGGGCCAGGGTCCGGGCGGCCCAGGTGGCGTCGCCGGGGCCTTTCGTGGCGTAGACGGTGACAAGGTAGTTCTGTGCCTGGAACGCGGCGCAGATGGCCCCCAGGGAGTCGGCGATTTTCCCCTTGCCGGCGCGGGGATTGTACAGAAAGAGCAGGGTTTTCATGGGTTTGGGTTCCTCCGTGGGGTGAGACGCTGTGGGCAGATGCTATTCCTCTTATTATATTGCATTCCCCAAAAAATACAACTGTGAAATTGTGAAGATTTTACGGCGAACCGGGGTTTGAGGAAAAAACAGGACCGGACAGAACGGATGCGTTCTGTCCGGCCCATTGTATTTTACGCAATCCGGCAGCTGACGGGTCAGTCCCGGCGGCTCCGGCTCAGCAGCCGCAGCAGGTACAGGAAGATGTTGATAAAGTCCAGATACAGCTGCAAAGCGGCGTAGACGCTGTACCGCTCCGCCAGCTCGCCCCCGCCGGTCTGGTCAAACATCTGGCCCAGCTTCTGGCTGTCGTAGGCGGCCATGCCCATAAACAGCACCACGCCCACCGCGCAGATGAGGGAATCCAGCATGGGGGAGCCCAGGAAGATGTTGACCACCGCCAGCACCAGCACGCCGATCAGCGTCCCCATCAGGCTGTTGATCCAGGGGGAGATGTCCCGCTTCGTCACCGCCCCATAAATCGCCATGCCCCCGAAGGCCGCCGCCGTGGCCAGGAAGCACTGGAAGATGGTGGCAATGTCAAACACCAGGAACAGGCTGCCGAAGGTGACGCCGGTGAGGCAGGCATACCCGGTGAACATGGCCATCACCTGGCCGTATCCGGCGGTGGCGATGGCCCGGTTCAGGGCCACCACCAGCCCGATCTGCGCCACGCACAGCACCAGCACCACCATGTAGTTGTAGGCCAGCCAGGGGAAGTACATGGCCGTCACCAGCGCCGTGGCGAAGGTGATGAGCAGGCCGAAGGCCATGGTCTGATAGGTGCGGGAGAAGTAATTCCGTTTCGCCGCCGCCCGCTCCTCCGGGCTGAGGTAGGAATAATTGTTATAATCGTAATCCTGATACATAGAGGCTCCTTCTTTCCGTCTCCCGGTGGGGCCGGGGCAGAGTTCCCTGATTCTTTCATCCCATAGTATAGCGCAAAAGGGCGGGGAAAATGCGACTACAGGATTAACATTTTGTGAACAAAAATGGTTGTCCCCTTGCAGAACTGTGTGGGAGATGCTATAATATATGTCAAAAGCCAAGCGACAAATCGGAATTTACTGAAGAGAATAAATAATAGAGAGGGAAATAGATCATGGATAAGAACGCAAGAAAAGAACTTATCTCCGGATGGAAAGACCGCCATCCGGAAATGGGAGTGGTTTCCGTAAGGTGTATTGTCACAGGCGAGGAGTTTTATAGCACTTCAAAAGATACAGCAACCTGGTTTAACCGGCACCGCTTTGAATTGAACAGCAAATGTCACAGAAACAGGAGATTGCAGGAGCTTTGGAATCTATATGGTGAAAGCGGCTTTGCATTCATCCTTGTGAGCGAGTTGAACTATGAAAAACCGGATGATGTGAACGCCAATGATTTGAAGGAATTGATGGAGCTTTGTCTGATGGAAAACCCGCAGGCGAAGAAATTATAAATTGGATTTGAAAGAGAGGAAAACAAAATGAAAATCAGGAAAATTGAAAAGAACAATCATATCTGCGCTGTGATTCAGAGCAGCGATGTAGTAATTGCCGATGCGCAATCGGCGTTGGATGTGCTGATGACGGCAAATTATGAATTTGGGACGAAAAATATCGTAATCGATAAGAAAATGGTTGCGGAGGACTTCTTTGTTCTCAGCACCGGGTTGGCAGGGGAAATCCTGCAAAAGTATATAAATTATGGAGGACGCATTGCAATATTCGGCGATTACTCCCACTACACGAGCAAGCCGCTGAAAGATTTTATTTATGAGAGCAACAACGGAAAAGATGTGTTCTTTGTTGCAACGGAAGAGGAAGCTATTAATATGCTTACTCGCTAACTTCCAGTTTATCGAAGTAACTGCACCCCGCCAAACCGGCGGGCGGTCAGCCAAAGCGGGCCTTGCCCGCCATGAAATACGCCCTGCGCCGGGCAATTTGCCTGGCGCAGGATTTTTGCATTCTTGTTCAGTTTTTCAAACTGTGCAGGGGTGCCGGAATCCGCCCGCCCCGGGCGATGAAGTCCGCCGCGCTCTCCTTGTGGACGGGCATGACAGGGGCCGTCCCCAGCAGGCCGCCCATCTCCACCGTGTCCCCCACCTGCTTGCCGGGGGCGGGGATGATGCGGACGGCGGTGGTCTTGTTGTTCACCATGCCGATGGCCGCCTCGTCGGCGATGATGGCGGATATGGTGTCCGCCGGGGTGCCGCCGGGGATGGCGATCATGTCCAGCCCCACGGAGCAGACGCAGGTCATGGCCTCCAGTTTGTCCATGGTCAGGACGCCGGACTCCGCCGCGGCGATCATGCCCTCGTCCTCGGACACGGGGATGAAGGCCCCGGACAGGCCGCCCACGCTGCTGGACGCCATGACGCCGCCCTTCTTCACGGCGTCGTTCAGCAGGGCCAGGGCCGCCGTGGTGCCGTGGGTGCCGCAGGTCTCCAGCCCCATCTCCTCCAGGATACGGGCCACGGAATCGCCCACCGCCGGGGTGGGGGCCAGGGACAGGTCCACAATGCCGAAGGGGACGTTCAGCCGCATACTGGCCTCCCGGGCCACCAGCTGGCCCATGCGGGTGATGCGGAAGGCGGTCTTTTTCACCGTCTCCGCCACCTCGTCAAAGGGCCGGCCCTTGACGGACTGGAGGGCGTGGTACACCACGCCGGGGCCGGAGACCCCCACGTTGATGA
>JAJQCJ010000061.1 GCA_021202775.1 Clostridiales bacterium
CCCGAACTGAACGAGCGCATGGCGCAGTTTGAGCTGACCCTGCTGGACTGGGCCGAGGCCCACAAGGGCAGCAAAAAATACGTGGCCTTTGCGGACAAGTGCTGGCCCGCCTTCCCCAGCCAGTTCGGGTTTGAGCCTTGCTATGTCAACTCCCGTCTTGTCAGCCGGGGCATCCCCGTCTCCTGCGAGGTGGACATCTACGGCGCGCTCAGCGAGTACATCGGCATGTGCGTCTCCGGCGACACCGTCACCCTGTTGGACATCAACAACAGCGTTCCCAAGTACATCTACGACGAGGACATCGCGGGCAAATACGACTGCAAGCTCACCGACACCTTCATGGGGTTCCATTGCGGAAACACCCCGGAGTGCAAGCTCTGCTCTGACCGGGCAGTGAAATATCAGCTCATCCAGCACCGCCTGCTGGAGCCGCAGGACAGCGAGCCGGATTTCACCCGCGGTACGCTGGAGGGCGACATCGCCGCCAGCCCCATCACCTTCTACCGCCTCCAGTGCGACAGCGAGGGCAAGTTGCGCAGTTACATCGCCCAGGGCGAGGTGCTGGACGTACCCACCCGCTCCTTCGGCGGCATCGGTGTGTTCGCCATCCCGGAGATGGGCCGGTTCTACCGCCATGTGCTGATTCAGAAGCGGTATCCCCACCACGGCGCGGTGGCCTTCTCCCATGTGGGCAAGTACCTCTATGAGGTGTTCAAGTTCCTGGGCGTGGAGGACATCGCGTACAACCAGCCCAAGAGTCTGCCCTATCCCACGGAGAATCCCTGGGGATAAAAACTTCAAAACAAAGGAAAAGAGGCCGGAGAACAGCCAAAAGCGGTTCTCCGGCCTCGAACGCTATATCAGATTGCCATCAAAAAGAAAGCACTGCGTAGATGTGTTTCACAATGTAATCGGCAACCACTTCTGGTGGTTCCGTCATGCCGTCCCTGACCCAGCACTCCAGTATACCGGCTGTCCCGCAGATCATGTAATAGCAATCCCACTTTTTTGTTCCCTGTGGATTGGATGAAATGGTGTCCTTCAAGACGCTCTCCGCGTGTTCCAGGCAGATGGCGTAGGCTTGCAGAATCACATTACTCCCGAAGTTTTCCGAAACCAACATGGCATACAGTTCCTTGGAAGATTGAAAATCATAGAGCTGTTCCACCAGAAGGTCTCGTATGTTGGTTGCATCGGAGCGATTGACGATTGACGTTGTTCTCTCCAGACAGGAAGCCTCTATCTGTTCTTTCCAATCGTAAATATCCTTGTAATACCGATAAAAGGTGGAGTGATTGATACCCGCCAGGGCGCACACCTCTTTCAGCTTGATCTTTCCAAAGGGTTTTTCCTTCACCAATTGCATAAAGCTGTTCTGTATCATCATCTTGGTGTACCGAACCCGTGCATCCTCTGCCATACCTGTCCCTCTCTCCACATATTTGACGATTTTCTGTTGTTCCGCACAGATTTCCCTGAAAAAGTCGCATAACGTCAGATTCCGATAAAAACGTTGGTTGTTCAGCCTCAATGATACCTTTATACTAACATAAGAAGAGAAAATATACAACATTTTTCGAGAAACAGCATTTATGCAACGAACACTGAAAGGAGACATCAGGGAATGAACAAAAATCAAGACTTGCTGGAGTGCGCCTCCTATCCAAAGCTGCTGCTGAATCTGTGCCTGCCGACCATCATCATCATGCTGGTTATGGTGGTCTACAACATGGCGGACACCCTGTTCATCGGGCAGACCGGCGACCCGGCAAAAATCGCCGCTCTGTCTCTATGCGGCCCTGCCTTCTCCATTCTCTCCGGTTTGGGGACGCTTTTGGGGAGCGGCGGCTGCACTGTGATTTCTCTTGCCTTGGGCAGAGGGGAAACAAAGCAGATCCGGGCCTGCACCAGCCTCTGCTGTTATGGGTCGCTGGTCTTGGGCGGCGTCATTTTGGCAGTGCTGACCATCGGGGCCAGGCCGGTAGCGCTGCTGCTGGGGGCCGACGCGGAGACGCTCTCCTATGTGATCGGGTATATGCGCATCATTGGCATCGGCGCACCGGTCATTATGTTCAACAATGTATTCTGCAACATCATCCGTGCCGACGGCGCAGCAGTGGAATCCATGATCTCCAACCTGTTGGGTACGGTGTCAAATATCGTCCTGGACGCGGTGTTTATCCTGGGGCTTTCGATGGACGTGGAGGGTGCGGCGCTGGCGACGGTGCTGGGCAATGCCTTTAGCGCTTGCTACCTGCTCTATTACATCCTCCGCAAGCAGCCCGCGTTTTCTCTTCACCCAAAATACCTGTCTCTGAATGTACTGCCCTCCATCCTCTCTTTGGGATTGCCCCTGGCTTGCAGCACCCTGTTGATGAGCGTTTCCAATATCGTTGCCAACAACAGAATGATCGCTTACGGCTCGGTGGCGCTGGCAGCCCAAGGTGTGGCTGGAAAGGCCGGTATGCTGCTGTCCATGCTGCTGATGGGCATTTGCATGGGACTTCAGCCCGTAATTTCCTTCAACCACGCCAGAGGAAAACGGGCAAGGGTCGGTCAAATCATTCGATCCACCGCTGTGTTTACCACTCTGCTGGGCAGCGCCATCGCCGTGCTTTGTTTCCTGTTCCGACACCAAATCATCGCCCTGTTCATCGACAACGAGGAAGTGATCGCTTACGGCTCGGTCATGATTTTTGCCTCCATTGTCATTGGGCCGTTTTACGGGCTGTACCAGCTCTGTCAGACCTTTTTGCAGTCCACCGGCAAGGCGTCCTATGCCACGCTTGTCGCCCTCATGGACAAGGGAATTTTTTATCTTCCTATCCTGCTGCTAATGGACCGGCTGTTTGGGATGTACGGCATCGCCTTTGCCTCTGCTGTTACGCTGGTATTTTCGATTGCCGCAGGCGTGTTTTTCTGCCTCCGGTGGAACCGGAAACTGGCACAGGAGGCGGTGTAAACAACTCTTTCAAGCTGGGAGGCGCTTACTTCATCGAAACAGCCAACTCGTGATGACAGAGCTTCTGCTTTCCCCGCCGCCGGGCAGTTCTGCCCGGCGGCATTTTTATGTTCTTTACACCGACCCACGCTTCACCAATCTGGTATTGACCTCCAGCTTCACCCGGCAGCGGTCCCCGGTCTGCATCACATGGAGCAGCCGCAGCACTGCCTGCTGGCCCATGTACTGCTTCGGCACCTGCACTGTGGAGAGGGTCGGTTCCGTGTAGCTGCACACCGGCATATCGTCGAACCCGATCACCGCCACCTGCTGGGGAATCAGATAACCCAACTCCTTCAGCGCTTTCATGGCCCCTGCCGCGATCAGGTCGTTGTCCGCAAAATAGCACCGGGCGGGGATCTCGCCCTGCTCCAGCAGATGCTTCATATCGTGGTACGCGCCATCCATGGAGGGGGCCAGGGACAGCACCTGGGAGCGGGAGGCGGAGTAGCCGTTCTCCCGGACGGCCTTGAAGAAGCCGTCCGCCCGCTCGTCGAAATTGCCGATGGGGTAAGAGGAGCGCAGGTAGCCCGCCTGGGCGTGGGTCTTGCGCATGACGTAGTCCGCCGCCGTAAACGCACCCTGAAAGTTGTTGATGAGGACGCAGTCGTAGGGGAGGTTTTCATAGTAGGTGTCCAGCACCACCAGAGGGAGTTTCAGCTTTGCAAAGGGCGCGAAATCCCCCTTTTTCATCTCAGTCGCCAACAAAATCATGCCGCCGCAATAGGGAAACCGGCGAAACCGCTCCTCGATGGGCGTGTCCGCGTTCAGATACTGGATGTTCAGGCTGTAATGCGCTTCGGCGCAGGCGGTCTCAATGCCGGAGATCACCTCGAAGAAAAAGGGCGTGTCTGTCAGCACTGCGCCGTGTTTGCGGTAGACCACCAGGGCGATGGTCCCCACCTCACTCTGGGGTCGTTCGGCGGCGGTTTTTGTCATGTCGTAGCCCCTGGCCTCGGCCAGCTCCAGCACCCGCCGCCGGGTGGCCGCACTGACGCCGGGTTTGCCGTTCAGCGCCATGGAGACTGCCGCCGCTGAAAGGCCCAGTTCCTTTGCCAGCTCCTTTGCCGTTACCGCCATGATGATTCCTCCTGCAATCGTTTTTCACAGCATAACAGATTAAGTGAATTAAGTCAACGATCTTCTGAAATCAACTTAATTCTAAATTGCAGTTAAGTTCCTTCGTTGGTATCCTTAAGCTATCAAATCTGAACGGAGGAGCTACAATATGGCAAACATTGTTCTGGGCTACGCGCCCACCCGCCGAAGCATCTTCAGCGCCCCGGACGCGGTGAAATACCGGGGCCTGACCGCAGACCGCCTGCGGGAGCTGGGCGTCAGCTTCGTGGACATTGACGACATCAACGAGGAGGGACTGCTCTACAACGAGGAGGACCGGCTGAAAGCGCTGGAAAAGTTCCGGGCTGCCGGGGTGGACGGCCTGCTGCTGGCCCACTGCAACTTCGGCACGGAGTACATCTGCGCCCGGCTGGCCAAGGATCTGGGGGTGCCGGTGCTGCTGTGGGGGCCTCTGGACGAGCGCCCGGAACCCAACGGCGTCCGCCTGCGGGATACCCAATGCGGCCTGTTCGCCACCGGAAAGGTGCTGCGCAGGTTCGGCGTTCCCTTCACCTACCTGACCAACTGCCGCCTGAATGACCCGGTGTTCGAGCGGGGCCTGCGGGACTTTCTGGCCGTGTGCAACGTGGTCAAAACCTTCCGTAGCATCAAGATTTTGCAAATCGGTCCCCGGCCCTTCGACTTCTGGTCCACCATGTGCAATGAGGGAGAGCTGCTGGAGAAGTTCAACATCCAGCTGGCCCCTATCCCCCTGCCGGAGCTGACCGCCGAGGTGAAGCGGGCCATCGCGGACGGAGACGAAGTGGCCCAGACCATCGCCTATTGCCGGGAGAAGATGGACATCAACGTCACTGAGGAGCAGCTGACCAACATCGCGGGGCTGGCTGTGGCCATGGAGCGTCTCATGGGCAAATACCACTGCAACGCCGGAGCCATCCAGTGCTGGAATGCCCTGCAAAGCGAGCTGGGCATCATGCCCTGTGCCGCCAACGCCCTGCTCAACGACAAGGGCATCCCCGTGGTCTGCGAAACGGACATTCACGGCGCTGTCACCGCCCTGCTGGTGGAGGCCGCCGCCAACGACGACACCCGCAGCTTCTTCGCGGACTGGACCATCCGCCACCCGGACAACCCCAACGGCGAGCTGTTGCAGCATTGCGGCCCCTGGCCCCTCAGCGTGGCAGGGTGCAGGCCCTGCATCACCTACCCGCTGGCCTTCGACTACCCCGGCGCTATCACCGCCGAGGCCAAACACGGCGACCTGACCCTGGCCCGATTTGACGGCGACAACGGCAACTACTCCCTGCTGCTGGGCAACGCGAAAGGCGTGGACGGCCCCAGGGGAATGGGCACCTACCTCTGGGTGGAGGTGGACAACATCAAGCGGCTGGAGGCCAAAATCGTGGAAGGGCCTTACATCCACCACTGCGTTGGCATCCACAAGGACGTTGTCCCGGTGCTTTACGAAGCCTGCAAATACATCGGCGTCACGCCCGACCTGTACGACCCCATCGAGGAACAGGTCAAAGCCTATCTCAGGGGGGAATGAGATATGAATTACAAAGCGTTTTCTTACGATCTGCGCAAAGACGTGCTGGACATGATCATCTCCGGCAAGGGCGGGCATATCGGCGGCGATATGAGCGTCATGGACACCCTCATCACGCTCTATTTCCGGCAGATGAACATCTCTCCGGAAAATCAGAACGACCCTGACCGGGATTACTTCATCATGAGCAAGGGTCACTGTGTCGAGGCGCTGTACGCCGTCCTCGCCGCCAAGGGGTTCTTCCCCATTGAACAGGTCATTTCCGAGTTCTCCCACTTCGGCAGCAAATTCATCGGCCACCCCAACAATAAGCTGCCGGGCATCGAGATGAACTCCGGCTCTCTGGGCCACGGCCTGCCGGTCAGCGTGGGCATCGCCCTGGGCAACCGGATGGATGGCCGGAACAACCGCACCTATGTTGTCATGGGCGACGGCGAGCTGGCGGAAGGCTCCGTCTGGGAGGGCGTGATGGCCGCCTCCATGTACAAGCTGGACAACCTCTGTGCGGTGGTGGACCGGAACCGGCTGCAAATCTCCGGCGGCACAGAGGAGGTCATGGCCCACGATGACCTGCGCGAGCGCTTCCGCGCCTTTGGGTGGAACGTCATTGACGTGGCCGACGGCAACGACTCTGACCAGCTCAACGCCGCCTTTGAACTGGCGAAAACGGTGCGGGGCGGTCCCACCGTGGTCATCGCCAACACGGTGAAGGGCTGCGGCTCCCCCGTGATGGAAAACAAGGCGGCCTGGCACCACCGCGTTCCCACCCAGGCCGAATATGACCAGATCATCGCTGATTTTGCCGAGAGGAAGGAGGCAGCTCTTCATGAATAAGATCCCCAACCGTGCCGCCATCTGTGAGGTATTGATGGAACAGGCCAAAACGGACAAAGACATCGTCGTGCTGTGCAGCGACTCCCGGGGCAGCGCCTCCCTGACCCCCTTCGCCAACGCCTACCCGAAGCAGTTCGTAGAGGTGGGTATTGCGGAGCAGAATCTGGTCAGCATCTCCGCAGGGCTGGCCAAGACCGGGAAAAAGGTCTTTTGCGCCTCCCCTGCCAGCTTCCTCTCCACCAGGAGCTATGAGCAGGCCAAGGTGGACGTGGCTTACAGCAACACCAACGTGAAGCTCATCGGTATTTCCGGCGGCGTCAGCTACGGCGCACTGGGCATGAGCCATCACTCCGCCCAGGACATCGCCGCCATGTCCGCCATTCCCAATATGAGGGTCTATCTCCCCAGCGACCGCCACCAGACCAAAAAACTGGTGGAGGCCCTGCTCCAGGACGAACAGGGAGCCTACATCCGGGTGGGCCGGAACCCGGTGGAGGACATTTACACCGAGGACAACTGCCCCTTCGTGATGGACAAGGCCACGGTGCTTGCCGAGGGGACGGACGTGCTGCTGGTGGCCTGCGGCGAAATGGTACGCCCTGCGCTGGAGGCTGCCCGGCTGCTGAAAAAAGACGGCGTTTCCGCCGCCGTCCTGGATATGTACTGTGTGAAGCCGCTGGACACGGAAACCCTTTTGCAGTACGCGCAGCAGGTGAAGGCGGTGATCACGGTGGAGGAACACGCGCCCACCGGCGGCCTGGGGTCTATGGTGTCTCAGGTGGTGGCCGCAAACTGCCCCAAAAAATGTGTCAACCTGGCGCTGCCCGACGCGCCGGTCATCACCGGCACCTCTCAGGAGGTGTTCGACCATTACGGGCTAAACGCTGAGGGAATCGCTCAGAAATCCGCCGAGGTGCTGCATGGCTGAAGCAAGCTACGTGCTGGGCATCGACCAGAGTACCCAGGGGACAAAGGCGATTTTGTTCGATGCGCAGGCGGCGATGGTGGGCCGGGCCGACCTGCCCCACCGACAGCTCATCTCCCCGGAGGGATATGTTTCTCACGACCCGGAGGAAATTTATCGGAACACAGTCCAGGTGGTGAAAGACCTGCTTGACCGGCTGCACATCCCCGCCGGCGGGGTGAAGGCCATCGGCATCAGCAACCAGCGGGAAACCACCGTAGCCTGGAGCCGAAGCACCGGCAAGCCGGTCTGTGACGCCATCGTCTGGCAGTGCGCCAGAGCCGAGGGCGTGTGCCGGGAGTTTGCCCAGGCGGAACGGGACTACATCCACTCCGCCACAGGAATACCCCTTTCCCCTTACTTCCCGGCAGCGAAAATGAAGTGGATTTTAGAAAACGTGCCAGAGGCCAGGGCCCTGGCTGACAGCGGGGACCTGTGCTTCGGCACAGTGGACAGTTATCTGCTGTTCGCCATGACTCATGGCAGGGTGTTCAGGGCAGATTACTCCAACGCCTCCCGCACACAGCTGTTCAACCTTCACACCCTCACCTGGGACGAAACGATTTGCCAGAGGGTTGGTGTTCCCATGGAGTGTCTGCCGGAGGTCTGTTTTTCGGATTCCTGCTTTGGGGAAACGACGCTGGAAGGCGTTTTCCCCCGTCCCATCCCTGTCCACGCCATGCTGGGGGATTCCCACGCCGCCCTGTTCGGCCACGGCTGCCACCACAAGGGGCAGGTAAAAACCACCTATGGCACTGGCTCCTCCATTATGATGCACACCGGAGACGCTTTTGCAGAGAGCACCCACGGGCTGGTGACTTCCTTGGCCTGGGGCTGGAACGGGACCGTCAGCTATGTGCTGGAGGGCAACCTGAATTACACCGGCGCAATCATTACCTGGC
>JAJQCJ010000131.1 GCA_021202775.1 Clostridiales bacterium
GGGCGTCCTGATAGACCTCCACCAGAGAGGTGGCGATATACTTGGCGGCGGAGGCATAGCCGGGGCAGTGGTCAGTGCCGAACAGGTCGTTGTCAATGGTCTTGGGGATGCCCATGACGCGGCAGTCATAGCCCACCCGCTTCATATACTTGGAGATTTTGTTGCAGGTGTCCATGGAGTCGTTGCCGCCGTTGTAGAAGAAGTAACGGACGTCATACTTCTTGAAGATTTCCAGAATTTTCTTGTAATCCGTATCGTCCACATCGGGGTCGGCGATTTTGTAGCGGCAGGAGCCCAGGGCAGAAGAGGGGGTATAGCGCATCAGGGCCAGCTCCTCCGGGTCCTCCTCATCCATGATATACAGCTTGTCTGTCAGGACACCGACGATGCCGTTGGCCGCGCCATACACCTTGGTGATGCATTCGCTGTCCAGGCCGGCCTTGATCGCACCATAGCAGGATGCATTGATGACAGAAGATGGGCCGCCGGACTGACCAACGATCATTGCGCCTTTTAATTCGTTCATTGAAAATTCCTCCTAAGTAAATTTGAGGTCCATATCGTTGCCCTGCCCGGTGTTACGCCGGTTTTCATTCATTTTATCATGAGTAAACGTGCAGGGAACCGTATCTCCCTCGAATTTTCACGTAAATCATAGCACAACCTCTTGCATTTTTCAATCGTTCCTGCTAAAATAATTATGTAAATTTTATAAGGAGTTGATTTCTTATGCCTCTGGTTACTACAACCGAAATGTTCAAGAAGGCTTATGATGGCGGCTACGCAATCGGCGCCTTCAATGTCAACAACATGGAAATCGTTCAGGGCATCACGGAAGCCGCGGGCGAGCTGAACAGCCCTGTTATCCTGCAGGTCTCCAAGGGCGCCCGTGCCTATGCAAACCACACCTACCTGGTCAAGCTGGTGGAGGCTGCCGTGATTGAGAATCCTCAGATTCCCATCGCCCTGCACCTGGACCATGGCGACAGCTTTGAGCTGTGCAAGTCCTGCATCGACGGCGGCTTCACTTCCGTCATGATCGATGCCTCCTCCAAGCCCTTTGAGGAGAATATCGCTCTGACCCGTCAGGTCGTCGAGTACGCCCATGACCACGGCGTTGTGGTCGAGGCTGAGCTGGGCACCCTGGCCGGCGTTGAGGACGAGGTCTCTGTGGAGGCCGGCAAGGAGAGCTACACCCATCCCGAAGAGGTGGAGGAGTTTGTCTCCCGCACCGGCTGCGACTCTCTGGCCATTGCCATCGGCACCTCTCACGGCGCTTACAAGTTCACCCCCGCCCAGTGCACCCGCAATGAGGACGGCATCCTGGTGCCTCCTCCTCTGCGCTTCGACGTGCTGCGGGAGTGCATCAAGCGTCTGCCCGGCTTCCCCATCGTGCTGCACGGTTCTTCCTCTGTGCCGCAGGAGTTCGTGAAGATGGTCAACACTTACGGCGGCAATATGCCCGACGCCATCGGCATCCCCGAGGATCAGCTGCGTGAGGCTGCCAAGCTGGCCGTCTGCAAGATCAACATCGACTCCGACATCCGTCTGGCCATGACCGGCAACATCCGCAAGTACTTCGCGGAGCATCCCGATCACTTCGATCCCCGCCAGTATCTGAAGCCCGCCCGTCAGGCGGTCAAGGACATGGTCGCCCACAAGATCGTCCATGTGCTCGGCTCCGACAACAAGATCTAAGTCCCTGAAATCGCTCGTATGAAACATCCCCGGCGGGAGCTTCCCGCCGGGGTTTTCCAAATGGAGGTGCGCAATGAAGAAAATAGAACTGGCAGAACAGTGCGAGACCAATGTGATTCATGAGCAGAATGTGGCGAAAGTGCGCCAGGAAATGCCGGACGAGGACCCGATTTATGAGGTCGCGGAGCTGTTCAAGGTCTTTGGGGACTCCACCCGCGCCAGGATCATTTGCGCGCTGACCATCTCGGAGCTGTGCGTCTGCGATCTGAGCTGCATTCTGAATATGTCCCAGTCCGCCGTCTCCCACCAGCTGCGCATTTTGAAGCAGGCCCGCATTGTGAAGAACCGGCGGGAAGGGAAGGTGGTCTATTACTCGCTGGACGATGAGCATATTCAAAAGCTGTTCAGCCTGGCCTTTGATCACGTGATGGAGGATTGACCCCTCCTGTTGCCGCGCCGCACCGTTTCCTGCCGGAGGCAGGAGGCGGTGTTTTATTCTGCCCCGGCCTTCGCCTGATACAGACTCCTGGCCAGGGTGAGGCAGACAATCTCCGAAGCGCCGCCTGCCCGCAGCGCTTTGGCGGCATTCTCCAGGGTTGACCCGGTGGTGATGACGTCATCGATCAGCAGGATACGCTTTCCGGCAACCACGCTGTTTTTCGACAGGCGGTATGCCCCCTGCACGTTGGAATAGCGCTGAGACACGTGAGCTGTACCGGACTGCGCTGCGGTGTATCGGATTTTATCCAGAGTTCTCATCAGAGGGAGATCGGAGCGTAAGGTGACTTCCCTTGCCAGAAGCTCGGCCTGGTCGTAGCCCCGGGACCATCGGCGGAACAGGTGCAGGGGAACCCAGGTGCAGAGGTCAAAGGGGCCCTCGCCGCTCTCCGCCAGGGCTTCGGCCATCCACTGTCCAAACAGCCGGCTGTAGTGATAGTGCCCGTTGAATTTATAGCGGTGAAAGGCCGGTTTGATGTGATCGGTGTAGAAGCAGTAGGAGATGCAGCGGTCAAAGTGGGTTCCGTATTGCACCCGCCGGCTGCCATCTACGACAAGCAGTTTTTCTTTGCAGCTCTGACAAATTGTTCCGCCCTCCAAAATGGTTCCACAGAGGTAGCATTTTGGAGGATAAAGGGCATCCAGGAGGCTTTTTCCATAGTCTTGCAGGCGTATCATTCCGATTCCCCCAGTTTCACGAAAACGGTTCCGTCCTCATCGGTGCGATAAACAGTGCAGTCCCAGGCCGCAAGCCGGGCCAGGGTTTCCTCTGTGGGGTGACCATAGGTGTTGTAGCCCACGGAGATGATGGCGACCTCAGGCGTCAGTGCGGACAGCAGGGCCTCCCCGGTGGCGTACTTGGAGCCGTGATGCCCTACCATCAGATATTCCACATCGGACAGCTGTTCCCGCTCCAGCAGCGCGGTCTCCGTGGCAATGTCCATGTCTCCCGTGACGAGGAAATCCAGCGTGTCGTAGGACAGGAGCAGGGAGAGCCCTGCATTATTGCTGTCGGTGTCCTCCTGGTCCACAGGCGCAAACAGGGTCAGGGTGCCGCAGCCGAAGGATTCCAACCGGTCCTCCGTCACGAATACAACCTCACATTGATATGCCTCCGCAAGCGCACAGATGGACTGCTGATTTGTCTCCTCCGACGCGGGCAGGCAGAGGGTTTTGATGGTGATGCGGGAGAGCAGCTCCTCCACGCCGTTGGTATGGTCGCTGTCATAGTGGGTCAAAATCAGCGCGTCCAGGCTGCTGCGATTCAGGCCCTGCAGGTAATCCGCCAGGGTGTCGCCGGGATTGTCCTCGTTTCCGCCGCAGTCAATGGCGATGGCCGCCCCTTCGGAAAAGGCAACGATGCACTGTCCCTGCCCCACATCCAGGGCTGCGATGGTGACCGGTGCGTTCAGCGTGGTTTGGATGTGAATCACAATGGCGCAGATCAGGGAAATCACGCCAACGGAGCAGGGGAGTGCGGGATATTTTCTCATCGGTTCCCACCAGACTGCAAGCAGAATCAGGACATAGAGGAACACGAGCCAGATTGCGTAGGCTGTCACATCGGTGGAAAGGGCCGCAAAATTGAAGCTGCCGATGGTACGGCTCACGCCAACAATGTAAAGGGAAATATATTTACATGGAATCGCAAGGAGCTCCGCAGCGGGCCACCAGAGAAAGCTGCACAGCACGCACAGAAGGGCAAGGCCAAACAGCGTCCCCAACACCGGCAGCACCAGCAGATTGGTGAGCACCCCCACCAGCGAAACGCTGCCGAAGTAACAGGCGCATAGGGGCGTTGAGAGCAAAAGTGCGCCGCAGCTGGTGCCAAACAGGTCTATCACACCATAGCAGAACCGGAACAGCTTCCTTTTGCGACGAATCGGCTCCAGCCAGTTTTCCATGGCCTGGTGCAGCCGGGGCTGCACCAGTTCGATGCCCAGTACAGACAGGAAGGACAGCTGCAGCCCCACTCCGGCAACGGCATACGGGTTTTGCAGAAGCAGAATCAGAAGGGCAAAGGACAGGGAAGTGGGGGCGTCATTCTCCCGCCCGAAAACGGGGGCCAATAGAAACAGCGTTTCCATCAGAACCGCACGGACGATGGCGGGCCTGCAGCCGGTCAGGAGGGCAAAGAGTACCAGAACCGGGAGGGCCAGAAGCCGTTTTACCCGCTGACTGCCGGGAACCTTCAACAAAATCTGCGCAAACAGCATGACGTGGAGCCCGGACACAGAGACGATATGGGCGACACCGGCCCGCCGCAAGGCGGTGTACAGGCTGTCAGAGAGCAGATCCTGGTCGCCGGTCAGCAGGGCTTCCAGCAGCCCCAGGGCATCCCCGGAAAAGAGGGACTGGATTTTTTCCTGGATCGCGGAGGCCCAGACAGCAGGGAGGAGGTACAGCGGCGTGCTGCTCTTATATGTAACGCCTATCTCCTTTACACTGGAGATGATTGCGTAAATGCCCTTTGCGGCGTTATAATACACCTTTTCGTTGCGGACAACGTCCGCGGTTTTAACCGTTCCGGTGGCCGTCACACGGTCGCCGGGGGAAAGGCTCTGATAGTCCGCGTCCAGATAAACCTTTGCTAGAAAGTTCGCTCCCTCTGCGGAATCCACGGAAAGGGTCACGGAAATCCCATATTCCGTTTCTGTGGGTGTATCCTGCACAATGCCGGAGAAGGCGACGCCCTCTCCGAAAGCGGCCTCTGCGGGCTGAACGAAAACGGTCTGATAGCAGTGGCACCAGACGAAGCCCAGAACCAGCCCCACAGAGGCCAGGAGCACCCGCGTCCGCAGCTTTCCGGACCAGTGCAGGGAGGCGAACATGGGAACGAGCGCCAAAACCGCCGCAACCATCCACCACCGGGATGGCAGCAAATAGATCGCCAAAAGGGTTGCAGCCGCAAAAAATGCGCTAAACCAGGCCAGTTTTCTCATAAATCACCGTTCCTCTCCGTCGGCTTCTTATGTACCGAGGCCAGCGGGTTGGCCCGGGCCGCAATACGCAGATCATCGTTGTCAATATGGGTATAAATCTGGGTCGTGTTTAAATGGTCGTGGCCCAAAACCTCCTGTAAGGTGCGCACATCCACGCCGTTTTGCAGCATCAGCGTGGCCGCAGTATGCCGCAGCTTGTGGGAGGAGTACAGGCTGGCGTCCAATCCTGCCTCTGTCAGCCGTTTTTTCACCATTTTGTGTACCCCTGCCCGGGTAATTCTCGTTCTGCGGGAGGTCACGAAAAGGGCGTCCTCATCGATCAGCGTCATACCGCTGCGAACGATCAGCCAGTCCTGAATCGCCAGCTTGCAGGCTTCATTTAAATAGAGTATCCGAACCTTATTGCCTTTGCCCAGCACACGCATGGTATCGTCCTGAATACTTTGAATATTAAGGCTAACTAACTCTGAAATCCGAACCCCGCAGTTCAAAAATAACGTCAAAATGCAGTAATCCCGCTCCTGATTTGCGCCGTCCACTGACTCCAGAAGCTGAATGCTTTCATCCAGGGTCAGGTACCGGGGCAAATCTTTTTTGACCTTCGGCGTATCCAAACCTTCAATGGGATTATCCTCCAGGAGATGGGTTTTCGTGGACAGGAACTTGAAAAAGGAGCGCAGCGTGGAAACCTTTCTGGCGCGGGACGCGTTGTTCAAATGCCCCTCGCGGGTCAGATAGGACAGGTAATCATAAATCTCACTTAAGGATACTCTACGCAGAAAGTCAATGTCAATATCCTGAATGGAGATTTTTTCAAATTCCGTGTCGGCAGGCACCAGCCCCCGGCGGAGTTTCATGTAGCGGAAAAAACTCCGCAGATCCAGAAAGTATTCATCTACGGTGCCTTGTGAGTGGCCTTTCACCGTCTCGTGATAGGAAAGGAAGTCCAGCAGCACCTGTGGGCTCTCAGCTCTGTAATTCATGTGGTTGCCTCCTGAGGAGCGCGATCCCCTCCCCTAAAGTCAACAAAATTTTTATTTTGTTGACTTCTATGCCTTTAAAAAAATGGCGGCGGGGTGGCTCCCCTCGCCTCCTCTCTTTCCGGTTCCGCATCTGTATCGGTGTCTATAGTTTACCACAACACACCGGGCATCGTCAAGGACCAATCTTCGCAAATGCCTGCGCCGCAGCGGCTGTGATAACCGTTGCGGCGCAGGCCCTGTGCTTAAGATTCCTCACAAGAGCGCGGCCATAGCCTCTCTGATATTCTTTACCGGAATCAGTTGCAAGCCAGGTACTTCGGGCAGTTTTCCGCTGTTGCGACTGGGAATCATACACTTGGCAAAGCCCAGCCGATGCACTTCGCTGAGCCGTTGGGTCAGCGCGTTGACCGGACGCAGCTCGCCGGTCAGGCCCACCTCGCCAATCGCCGCCAAATCCTCCGGCACAGCCTTATTCCGAAAGCTGGACGCCAGCGCCAGCACCGTCGCCAGGTCGGCAGCCGGTTCCTCCAGGTTCAGTCCTCCGATTACGTTGATGTAAGAATCGCAGTTTCCGATATTCAAACCGCCCCGCCGTTCCAGCACCGCGATGAGCATGACGGCGCGCCCGTACTCCACGCCGTTGCTTGTCCTCCGGGGATTGGCAAAGCTGGAGGTGGTGACCAGGGCCTGCACCTCCGCCAGCACTGGCCTGGCCCCCTCCATGACACAGGTGACACAGGTGCCCGGCGCTCCGGCCGGCCTGCCGCTGAGCAGCATTTCCGACGGGTTTGGTACCTCGGCCAGCCCCTCATCCAGCATTTCAAAGACGCCGATTTCGTTGGTCGCTCCGAAGCGGTTCTTCACCGCCCGCAGGATACGGTAGGCCTGCTGCTGCTCCCCCTCGAAGGACAGGACGCAGTCCACCATATGCTCCAGCACCTTGGGGCCTGCGATGGACCCTTCCTTATTGATGTGGCCGATCACAAAGACGGTCAGCCCCTCCCCTTTTGCCAGCTCCATCAGCGCCATGGTGCACTGTTTTACCTGGGCTACGCTGCCAGGAATGGAGTCCGACGCAGCGGAGGAAACCGTTTGAATCGAGTCCACAATGAGGACGTCCGGCTCCACCTGATGCACCGCGTCCGTGATATTTTCCAAAGCGGTTTCGCTGAGCAGGTAGAGGTTTTCCCCGGAAACGTTCAGCCGGGCCGCACGCAGCTTGATCTGCCGCGCGGATTCCTCCCCGGAGACATACAGCACCGTGTACTGCCTGCACAGCTCATTGCAGATTTGCAGCATCAGGGTGGATTTGCCGATGCCGGGGGCCCCGCCAATCAGCACCAGGCTTCCCTGGACTGCGCCGCCCCCCAAAACCCGGTCAAGCTCGTTCACGCCGGTGCGAAAACGCAGTTCCTCCGTCAGAGCCACATCGTCGATGCGCTGAGGCTGCGCTTTCAGCTGCCGGGACCCGTTGACGGCGGTGTTTTTTTTCGGCTGGGCGGGCTGCTCTACGATGGTGTTCCAGCTTCCGCAGGCAGTACATCTCCCCTGCCATTTCGGATATTCATTGCCGCAGTTGGTACAGTAAAAGGTGATGCGATTCTTCATATTGAAACTTCTCCGATGAAATATTGTAAATAGGCGGAAAAAATCGTCGCCGCCAGGCTGCTTTGGTACCCATCGCTCTGCAAAAGCTGATCCTCTCCGGGGTTGGACAGGAAGCCGCATTCCACCAGAATGGCAGGACAGGTGACATGGTTCAGTAAGTAAACGGAATCGGGAATCTGCGCGGCCACCCGGTCATTCTCCGGGTCAATGGCAGCGCGGAGGGCGGCCTGGGTCAGCATTGCCCAGGACTTCCCTTCCTCCGTGTTCCGATAAAAGACCTGGGCCCCGGAGACGGAAGAGCTGGTATAATGATTCTGATGGATGCTGAGCAGGCAGGCGTTGGGGGTTTCGTTCGCCAGGGCGACCCGGTTGTAAATGTCGCTGCGCTTGCGCTCCTGCAGCGTGTCAGCTGAGTCATCCGCCAGAGAGACGTCCTCCGTGCGGGTCAACACCACCGGCACCCCATACAGGCCCGCCAGCGCATCGATTTTCAGCGCGATGGAGAGGTTCAGCCCGCTCTCCGCCACGCCGCTGACAGAGACGGCGCCGCCGTCCTCCCCGCCATGACCGGCATCCAAAATTAAAATATGCGCTCCCGTCCTGCCGGATACCGCCGCCGTCGGCTCCGCCGAGAGCTGTCTTGCCAGGCTCAGTATGGAGAGGAACACACAACAGACGGCAAAAATATGGATCGCTGCTTTCCGCACTTCAATCACCCATACAAGCCTATGCGCCCTGGCAACAATATAGCACAAATACGCTGCCCCGGCAAGGCGCAAACCCTGCCGGGGCGGGAAAATTTTCTTGCGAAGCAGCACCTTTTTTAGTATAATAACGGTGAGAAACGATGCGCCATAACGGAGGAATTCCCGTGAAGAATGATGTCTGCCCCGGAAAACTGCATACCTTCTGCGCAGTGCTTGGCTGTTGCCTTTCCGCTCTCTGTCTCCTTTCTGCGTTGGGCAGTCTGGAGGACCCGGCAGCGTCTGTGATGTTTCTGCTGGCGGCAGCCGCTGCCAATCCCCTTGTACATCGGAAACTGCCCGAGGCAAAGCTGTGGATGTTTGTGCTGGCGTTCCTGGTGTGCGTGCTGGCGGCGGGTTCCCTGAAATCCGAGACGGAACCGCTGGCATCGGAGGGCACTGACGCCTCTTCCCTGTCCGGCGAATTGAGTTCCGAGGCCGATGCTGCTGCGGAATCCGGCGAGGCGTCCGGGTCGGACGTAACCGAAGTGTCCGGCGATTCCGAGGGAGATACCCTGGTCTACATCACAGCCAGCGGGGAAAAGTATCACCTGTCCACCTGCCGGTATGTCAAAGACGGAGGCATTGAGATTTCCCTTGCGGACGCGCAAGAACAGGGCTATGAGCCCTGCAAGGTATGCTGTCCGCCGGAATGACCGCGCCGTGGTATCCCCTTGCGTTCGCTATCCGATGCGGCTGAATTCCTTCTTCAGTCGGCCGATGATGCGTTTTTCCAGGCGGGAGATGTAGGACTGGGAAATCCCCAGAGAATCGGCCACCTCCTTCTGGGTGCGGCTGTCCCGTCCGTCCAGGCCGAAGCGCATGGTGATGATGCGCTTCTCCCGCTCGCTCAGCTGATTCAGGGCCAGGTAGAGGAGCCGCCTGTCCTCCCCTGCCTGCACAGGCCGCTCCACCAAATCCTCCTCTGTGCCCAGGACGTCGGACAGCAGCAATTCGTTGCCGTCCCAGTCGGTGTTCAGCGGTTCGTCAAAGGAAATTTCCGTCCGCTGGTTGGAAGCTTTCCGCAGGTGCATCAGGATTTCGTTTTCAATGCACCGGGAGGCATAGGTGGCCAGCTTGATATTCTTCTCCGTATCAAAGGTATTCACCGCCTTGATGAGGCCAATGGTGCCGATGGACACCAGGTCGTCCAGGTTGATGCCGGTGTTCTCAAACCGCCTGGCCAGATAGACCACCAGCCGGAGATTGTGCTCAATGAGCGTATCCCTGGCCTGTTCGTCCCCCCCCTCGCAGGGCCAGCAGCAGCCGCCGTTCCTCCTGCCTGTCCAGGGGCGGCAGAAGATCGCTGCCCCCCACATAATAGACGCCGTCCGGGCGTGGCAGCAGTCTGCGCCACGCCTTTTTCAGCGCCTGCCACAGGCCGACCAGATTCCAACCATTGCATGTTCCCCAAACCTTAACACATTCCTGATACATGGTCTTTCCCTCCTGTGATGACAGTCCTTGTTCCTATCGTTCCTATAACCCAATCAGTGCCTGATAGGCTCCGTCCGACAGCCGAACGGGAGAAATGGCCACCGGCAGCGCCCCCCGCTCCACGCCGTCCACCGTTGCCTGTTGGGCGGTGAAAGTCAGCAGGAACCCCTCTGCCTGCTGCACCGTGCGGCAGGGCAGCAGACGAAGCCGGCCCTCCGGCCATGCCGCCGACAGCTCCGCCAAATGCTCTGCCGGAGCGGCGCAGGCCGCCCGGGTGACCGCCTCCGGCAGACAGGAGGCCAGCGCATCCCACTGTACCACCAGCACCCCCTTCCCGCTGATGGGGTCCCGCAGGCCGTTGCCGCTGTCCACCAGCGCCGTCAATAGCCGCCTCCTTCCGTTGACCGCCACCAGCACTGGCACCGTCCTGCCGCCCCTGCCGTTGGTGCTGCGCTCCAGCAGAGAAGCCACCGCCCAAAGGCCGCTGCCTGCCAGCAGCAGCAGTCCCCCGTCCCAGGCTGTGCCGGGAATCCCGTTGGCGTAGGTCAGGCTGCCCACCAGCTGTTCCAGCAGAAGGAGGGCTCCGCCAAGGGCGCAGCTCAGGGCCAGCAGCACCCCGCCGGGCCAGAGCAGCCGCCCCCCGAAGGCGGCCAGCAGCATCACCGCCATAGACCCGGCCTGACCTGCCATACCGCTTAGGCCGTCCAGCCCGGGCAGGAATACCGCACAGGCGTATCCCCCGCCGATGGCCGCCGCCAGCGCCAGCCGCCCAGGTTTCACCGCCCTGCCCGTCAGCTTTCCGGCGGCGGACAACAGCAGGGCGTCCAGCGCCGCATTTAAGGCGAATACGCCGTCTAAGTACACCACCGCCGTATCCCATCCCCCCTGTTCGGCTGTGCGGAACAAGCATAGCACAGCCCGGCGGCAGAAATGCGTCATAAGCGGTTTCCCCGGAAAAAAGCGCCGGGAGGCGATTCTCCGACAAGGCTCCGGCAAATACCGCGTTTGCGATACGGGAAGCTTATCCGGAAAGACAACCCCGCCGGGAGAAAACTCTCCCGGCGGGGTCCTCTATTTGGGAAGCAGATTTTTTCGTTATTTCGCGGCGTTTGCAGCCTTCCACCGCTTCATCTTGCCGTGGCGGCGGATGAAGTAGAGCACGCACAGGGCCGCCAGGGCCACGTCCACCACGCCCACGGTGATGTACAGCCAGTAGGCCACGGGGGTGTAGCTGATCTCCTCGCCCACGCTGTTGGCGGCGGTGTAGAGGATGTTGTGGGTGGCGGTGCGGAGGGCCTGCTGGCCGGCGTTGGTGCCGGTCAGGGCCTCAGTGGGAGACTGAATGTTGGCCAGGGACAGCATCAGGTCATTCCCGGCAAGGATGGCCCGGTCGATGTTCACATAGGAGAGCTGGAGGATGCAGTCGGTGACGACGGTGCCCTCGAAGCCCCACTCCTCCCGGAGGACGGTGTTGAGCAGCGCGGAGTTCTCCGCGGCGCAGACCGCGCCGATCCGGTTGAAGGAGGACATGATGCCACGGGTGCCGCCCTCTTTCACGGCGATCTCAAAGGCTTTGAAGTAGATCTCCCGCATGGCCTGCTCGTTCACCCAGGTCAGCAGACCGCCGGAATCCCGGTTGGACTCCTGGTCGTTGACGGCGAAGTGCTTGTAGTAGGTGGTCACGCCCTGGGACTGGATGCCCTGCACCTCGGCGGCGGCCATCTTGCCGGAGTGGAGGCCGTCCTCAGAGTAATACTCATAGTTCCGGCCGGAGAAGGGGGAGCGGTGAATGTTCATGGCGGGGGCGTACAGGGCGGCCACGTCCATGGCGATGGCCTCCTGGGCGAAGGTCACGCCCATCTCATAGGCCAGGTCGGTATTCCAGGTGCAGGCCAGGACGGACTGGGCGCAGTACTGGGTGCCGGTGGTGCCTGCCATGATGTTGTTGACGCCGTTGGGTCCGTCCACCTCCACATAGGCGGACTTGCCGACAGAGGCCACGGCCTGGGTGGCCCAGCCGCCGTTGGAGACCAGGTTCACCATTTCGTCCACGGAGACCTGCTCCAGCAGCTCATCCCAGGTGGGGTCGTCATAGTCCAGACCGGCCACATCTTCCAGGGTCAGGCCGTGGTCGGCCACCACGATGGCCTCAGCGTCCTCGTTGGTGGGGACGGTGGTGTCATTGATAACGGCCAGGGTCGCCTCGGAGGCTTCCCGGCTGAAGGCAGCCCGCTCGGTGGGGAAGGTGCCCGCCCAGTCAGCCCGGGAGAGGTAGGTGGTGCACTCGCCAAAGCTGACGTCGTCAAACTGGTTGACAGCGGCCACCGCGTCGGTGGAGCGGGCGCCGTCGTTTGCGTCGTTGTAGATGACATCGGCGTCCACCGTGACGGTGCGGCTGTCAATGACATCGTGGGAGTTGTTCATGAGCTTGATCTCATAGTCTCCGGCCTCCAGGACGTAAGCGCCGCCCTCGGCCTTGATGCCGGTGTAGTCATAGGAGGCCATGTCCTCATAGAGGAAACTGATGGTGATGACTTCGCTCTCGCTGGGCTCCAGAGTCTCCGTCTTGTCGAAGTCTGCCAGAACGACTTCACTCTTCTCAATGCCGCCCAGGGTGTAGGGGGCGGTGTAGTAGACCTGCACCACGTCCTTGCCTGCCACATCGCCGGTGTTGGTGACGGTGACCTCCATGGTGATGGTGGTGCCGTCGTCGGTGAAGGAGGTGATCTCCTGGTCAAAGGTGGTGTAGCTCAGGCCGTAGCCGAAGGGGTACTGAACGGTGGTGTCGTAGTCAATGAAGCCGTCGGCAGCCGCCGTCTCATAGTAGCGGTAGCCCACATAGATGCCCTCGATGTAATCCACATAGTGGTAGTTGTCCGGGTCTGTGCTGGCGCCGATGGGGTTGGTGTTGGTCCACTCGACGTTGGTGTAGTCATAGTCGCCCAGGCTGTAGTAGCTGGGGGCGCTCTCCACCTCATAGGCGAAGGTGTCGGAGGTGCGGCCGGAGGGGTTCACGATGCCCGCCAGCACCTCGCCCACGGCGTTGGCGCCGGTGGAGCCCAGACAGCCGATCCACAGGGCGGCGTCAATGCCGTCCTCTTCCAGCCAGCCCAGTTCCATGGCGTTGGTGGAGTTCACCAGGACGATGACAGTGTCAAAGTTCTCCTTGACCATGTTCAGCACGTCGATCTCCACCTGCTGAAGCTCCAGATAGTGCTTGCCTGCGTCGCCGCCGCTGACCGTCTGCTCCGTCAGTGCGCCGGAGGCCACGATCTCGGTGACCTTGTCAGGGTCCATATCCATGGGCAGGTCTGCGCCCTCGCCGCCCAGACGGGAGATGACGAAGATGGCCACGCTGGAATACTCCTTGGCGCTCTCCAGCAGCTCGTCAGAGTACTCGTCCACGGAGGGCTCGTTGATGTCGAAGTTGTTGCCGGTGTAGCCCACGCCGGTGCGCTCCACATAGTGCTCATCGTAGAAGTCCACCAGGTCCTGGTTGACGGTGAGGCCGGCGTTCTCCAGACCCTCGGCCAGGGTCACGTTGTTGGTGCTGTCGCCGGAGCCAGAACCGGAACCGCCGTACACGGTGTCCCGGGAACCGTAGCCGAACAGGTTGACGGCGGTGCCGGAGGCCAGGGGCAGGGTGCTGTCATTGTTCTCCAGCAGGACGATGCCCTCGCTCTCCACCTCCTGGGTCATGGCCTTGGACGCCTCTGCGGCGGCGGCCGTCTCTTCCTCGTCGGCAGCGGGGGCGAAGAAGGTGTTGATGGTGTCGTAATACTGGGGAACCAGGGTGACCAGTGCCGCATTCAGCACGATCAGGATGACCAGAAAAATACTCATTAAGATAAATGGTATCTTTCTGGGGCGCCGGGCGACGCCTTTGGCTTTTTCTTTCATAAAATTTCCTCCTTTTCCAGAGTTTCTCTGGTTTGCTATGCAAGCATAGCACAGGAGGGAGGAAAAAGGCGGGGAGGCGTCCCAGTTTGCACAATTTCCGGCGCAACTTGCATCACTTGAGGAAAAGAAAACGCCAATACTGTTGTACGTTATGACGGATAGCGGGGAATGGTCACCCGCAGGAGGAACACGTTGTCCTCGCTTTGAATGGTGAGGAATCCGCCGTACTTTTCCGCCGTGTAGCGGATGCTTTTCAGGCCGAAGCCGTGATAGCCCGGCTCCTGGGCCTTGGTGGTCTCCGGCAAATCGCCCTCCCCGTTCAGGCTGCCGTCATAATAGTTCTCGATCTGGAGAAAGACCAGGTTTGCCCGGGCGAACACCATGACGGCGATGGTGCGCAGTTCCTCACTTGCCAGCGTGCTGACCGCCTCGATGGCGTTGTCCAGGGCGTTGCCAAACAGGGCGTAGATGTCCACGGCGTCCATGAAGGAGAGGCATGCCCCGTCCGCCACGCAGGTCAGAGTGATGCCCCGCTGCTCACAGAGGAGGCTCTTCTCCGTCAGCACGGTGTCCAGCACGTCGTTACCTGTCTCCACCATGGCGTCGTAAATCATCACCGACTGCTCCAGCTCCTGAATGGACTTGTCCCGCTGGCCCTGGTCGGAGATGCTGCGGAGGGCGGCGATCTGGTGCTTCAGGTCGTGACATTTGCGGTTGATGAGCTCCACGTTTTCAGCGGACATCTCATATTGCGCCTTGTGCTGGAGCCAGAGCTGCTCCTGCATATCCAGCTTTCGCTGGTCGTCCAGCCGCCGCTTCTGGTTCACCTGAATCCACAGCACAAAGGAGCAGCAGGCCATGGCGTAGAGCAGGCAGACAGGGTACAGCGTCCCGTCCACTGTCCGCAGCTCCTGGGCCACGGCGCTGAGCACCAGGGCCACGGACAGGGCGCTGACGGTGGTGGCCAGGGAATAGGCTCCCTTTACCAGATACTCCCCGCCGGTGAGCAGATGTCGGGCAAAGGCGTAATAGGCTACCAGGTAGACCAGTCCGTAAACCAGCAGATAGCCCAGGTTGTAGCTGTCCAGCGTGTCGTTCAGCGCCTGAGGAAACAGCAGCCGGTGAAAGCAATAAGCAAGGTGCTGGGTCAGATAAGCGCAGGTCGTGCCGTAAAAGGCCTCCCGCAGGGGGAGCCGGAAGCACAGGAGGGCCAGCCCCGCCACGACAAAGTAAGAGGCAAAGGAGTAAATCAAAGAGGTGCCCATCTCACTCACCCTTGTCATGGACAGCAATCCGTTCCCCAAATCGGCCACGCACACAGGCAAAAAGAGTGTGAGCAGCCCGGCCGGCAAAAGCCGGAGCAGGAACCGGCTCCGACGGGGACAGCGGACAAAGTAGAGGGCAGCGGCAACCATCAGCTCCGCCGGAAGCATCAGCGACAGCAGGAAATCTCCCCACAGCTCCATCATTGAAACCCACCTCCCAGATAGTCGGACAGCTGTTGCAGCACTTCCTTCCGCTTGGAGCGGCTCACGGGGATCTCCTGTCCGCCTACCAGCAAGGAGTCCCGCTTTACACCGGAGACGTTGGCCAGGTTCACCAGATAACTGTGGCTGCACCGGACGAAGGGCAGCCCGGTGAGCTGCTCCTCCATGTCCTGGAGCCTGCCCCGGATGACAAAGGTTTTCTCCGCCGTGTGGATGTGAAGCTGGTGGCTGATGACCTCAATGTAAAAAATCGTGTCGGAGGCCACCCTCCGGGTGGCCTCCCCGTCCCGGACCATGAGATAGCGATGGCTGCGTCGCCCAGCGATGTTCAGCGCCTTTTTCAGCTTGAGGGCAAACTGCGGGTACTTCACCGGCTTGAGGACAAAGTCCATGGCGTCCACCTCATAGCCTTTGATGGCGAACCGGGCCATGTTGGTGATGAAAATCAGCACCACCGCCGGGTCTTGCGCCCGGATGCGCTGGGCGGCGCTCATGCCGTCCAGATTGGGCATTTCAATGTCCATCAAAATCACATCCCACACGGGGCGGTAGTTCTCCACGACGTCCAACCCATCGGGGAACAGGGTGGTTTGGAGTTCTGTATCTGACTCCCTGCTGTAGCGCTCCACATAGTCCTGGAGCTGCCGGGCGCAGACGGGGTCGTCCTCCACAATGGCGATACGGGGCATGGCAATCCCTCCTCGGTGTTCATCTGAGACTATTATAGCAGGAAATTTGAGAGAAGCAAATCAAAAAGGCGGGAAAAGAGCGGAAAGCGGCGGGATGTTGGCAGAGCCGAAGGATGGGCCCCCATCCGTCTGAGGATTGAAAAATTTCTCGCAATCGCACAAACCTGCGGGACAGATTGTGGTGGTTTTTGTGCTTTCGTCAAATTGCCGAACCGACAAAAAAAGCATATAATAGAGGGGCTGGATTCAGCAGGGGCGTGAGATTGAAGCGTTCCGGCTCCGGCATGAACTGTGCGGCGAGATTGAAGCCGTAACTTTGAAAGGGGTATCCTGAACATGTATCGCATCCAAACCATGAACAAAATCGCAGCGGTGGGCCTGAACCGTCTGGACAAGAACCACTATGAGGTCTCGGACGACTTCGACCGGTACGACGGCATCATCGTCCGCAGCGCAAAGCTCCACGATGTGCCCTTCCCCAAGGAGCTGCTGGCCATTGCCCGGGCCGGTGCAGGCACCAACAACATCCCCATTGACCGCTGCTGCAAAGATGGCATTGTTGTATTCAACACCCCGGGCGCCAACGCCAACGCGGTGAAGGAGCAGGTGCTGGCCTCCCTGCTGCTCAGCTCCAGAGACCTGGTGGGCGGCATCCAGTGGGTGAAGGATCAGGTGGCCGCCGGCATCGACGTGACCACCGTTGTGGAGAAGGGAAAGTCCGCCTTTGCCGGGCCGGAGCTGGCCGGCAAGTCCCTGGGCATCATCGGCCTGGGCGCCATCGGCGCGAAGGTGGCCAATATGGGCATCGCCCTGGGCATGGAGGTGCTGGGCTATGACCCGTTCCTGTCCGTTGATGCGGCCCTGGGGCTGGATATTCATGTAAAGCATATTACGGAGTTGGACGTGCTGCTCCGGAATTCCGATTATATCACCATCCATATTCCCTATAACAAGGAGACGGCCAACACCATTGACGCGGAGGCCATTTCCAAGATGAAGGGCGGCGTCCGCATCATCAACCTTGCCCGGGGCGGTCTGGTGAACAACCAGGCGCTGATTCAGGGGCTGGAATCCGGCCATGTGGCGTCCTATGTGACGGACTTCCCGGATAACGAGCTGGTGGGCGTGAAGAACGTCATCGGCACCCCCCACCTGGCGGCCTCCACCCCGGAGAGCGAGAACAACTGCGCGGTCATGGCCGCCAAGGAGCTCAGCGACTATCTGGAGAACGGCAACATCACCAATGCGGTGAATATGCCCCAGGTCTCCATGCCGCGGTCGGGCCGGTGCCGGGTCTGCGTAATTCACAAAAACGTGCCCACCGTATTGAACTCCATCCTGAACCTGTTCTCCGCCACTCAGATGAATATTGAGAACATGATCAACCGCTCCCGCAAGGAGATGGCCTACACCATTGTCGATCTGGACACCAAAGTGGGTGACAGCGTTGTGGAAAAAATTATGGAGATTCCCAACGTGATTCGCGTGCGGGTGCTGTAATCAGCCCTTTCCGCCTGCGGCGCAGCAGAAAGCGTTCCCTTTCCGTGTCGAAAGGGGACGCTTTTTCTGCCTTTGCGGAAAATTATCTGCTAAGTCCCACAAAAATTGAAAGAATCCGCCGGCAGAAAATCGTCAACTGTCACAACAAAAATTTTTACCGGAACATTGTGTTTTTGATGCTAAAACGGTATAATCAACGTAGTCTTGCGCCTTTGAGAGAGGTGTGAGGGAATAATGACTCACATTGAGGGGGAGGATAAATGTCCAAGGAACTGATTCGGCTAAGCGAGGTTTCCATGATTTTTGACGAAGACCTCGTGCTTGATCGTATCAATTTGTATATCAACGATGCGGAATTTTTGACCCTGCTGGGCCCGTCCGGCTGCGGGAAAACCACGACGCTGCGCATCATCGGCGGCTTCCAGACGCCGACCAGCGGCGACGTCCTGTTTGACGGCAACCGGATCAATGACCTGCCGCCCTATAAAAGGCAGATCAATACGGTGTTTCAGAAATATGCGCTTTTTACGCATATGAACATCTATGAGAACGTGGCCTTCGGCCTGCGCATCTCCAAGACGCCTGAGGCGGAGATCCGCCAGCGGGTGAAGGAGGCGCTGGCCATGGTGAACCTTTCCGGCTTTGAAAAGCGAAGTACCACCTCCCTGTCCGGCGGACAGCAGCAGCGGGTGGCCATCGCCCGGGCCATCGTCAACCGGCCCAAGGTGCTTCTGCTGGACGAGCCGCTGGGCGCCCTGGATTTAAAGCTGCGCAAGGAGATGCAGACCGAGCTGAAAAAGATTCAGCAGCAGGTGGGCATCACCTTCATCTATGTGACCCATGACCAGGAAGAGGCCCTGACCATGAGCGACACCATCGTTGTCATGAACGAAGGCAGAATTCAGCAAATCGGTACCCCATTGGATATTTATAACGAGCCCAAGAACGCCTTTGTAGCGAACTTCATCGGAGAGAGCAATATTGTGGACGCCATTATGGAGGAGGACTATAAAGTCACCTTCAGCGGCCGCACCTTTGACTGCGTAGACCGCGGCTTCGCCCGCCGGGAACGGGTGGATGTGGTGGTGCGCCCGGAGGACCTGCTCATCTCCGAGCCGGAGGACGGTCAAATCGCCGGAACGGTGGAGAACATCGTCTTTAAGGGCATCTACTACGAGATGATGATACGGGCGGCGGACGGCTATGCCTGGAAGGTGCAGAACACCCACGCCTATGAGGTGGGCACCCGCCTTGGCCTGTCTGTGGAGCCGGAGAACATCCAGGTCATGCACAAGAATTGAGGTGGGGCAGATGAAAAAGAAGCTCCTCGCCATACCTTATGTGGTCTGGATGGCGATTTTCGTCATTGTTCCCCTGCTTTTGGTGGTGGGCTACGCCTTCACCACCCGGGACGGCGGCTTTTCCGTGGAAAACTTCACCACTATGGCCCAGTACTGGTCTGTGTTTCTGACCTCCTTCCGGCTGGCGCTGATCGCCACCCTGATCTGTCTGCTGATCGGGTACCCGGTGGCCTACTGGATTTCCCGGGAAAGCCCCAACGTCCGGCGGATCGCCATGGTGCTGATCATGCTGCCCATGTGGATGAACTTCCTGCTGCGCACCTACGCCTGGATGAGCCTCCTGGAAAACACCGGCATTATCAACACGTTTCTGCAAAATATCGGCTTCTTCAACCTGATCAACAGCATCTTTGGCACAGAAATTGAATACTTTCATATGATCAACACCTCCGGCGCCGTGGTGCTGGGCATGGTATACAACTATCTGCCCTTCATGATCATGCCCATCACCACCGTCATTGAAAAAATTGACCCCAGCGTGGTGGAGGCTGCGGAGGATTTGGGGGCCAGCGGCGTCCAGGTCTTTGGCCGGGTCATTTTTCCCCTGAGTCTGCCCGGTGTGCTGTCCGGCATCACCATGGTGTTTATCCCGTCCGTATCCACCTTTGCCATCTCCTCCCTGTTGGGCGGCGGCATGACGCTGCTGCTGGGCGACCTGATTCAGACCCAGTTCTACGGCAGCGCCTACAACCCCTACCTGGGCTCCGCCATCAGCCTGGTGATGATGGTGATTGTCCTGGTGATGATGGCAATCATGAACCACTTCGGTGAGGGAGAGGAGACGGCAATCTATTGAAAAAGAACGGTGTAGTTTCCCGTCTGGCCCTGCTGCTGACGGCGGTGTTTTTGTACGCGCCCATTGTGGTGCTGATTGTATTCTCCTTTAACTCCTCCAAAAGCCGGACGGTTTGGACGGGCTTTTCCCTGGAGTGGTACCGGGAGCTGTTTGACGACAGCCGGATTCTGAGCGCCCTCGTCACGACCCTGGAGGTCTCCGTCCTGGCCATGATCATCTCCACGATTTTGGGGACGATGGCAGCCATCGGCTTCTTCAACATGAAGAAGCGCCCCCGTTCGATCTGCATGGCCATCAACAACATCCCCATGACCAATGCGGATATCATCACCGGCGTCAGCCTGATGCTGCTGTTCGTCTTTGCCATCGGCGCCTTCAACAACACCCTTGGCAGCGTAACGGGAACGGAATTGAAAATGGGCTTCGGCACCCTGCTGTTGGCCCATATCACCTTTGATATCCCCTATGTGATATTGTCGGTCACGCCCAAGCTGCGGCAATGCGACCCCAACATCGAGGAGGCAGCCCTGGATTTGGGGGCCACCCCCTGGCAGGCCTTTACAAAGGTGGTGCTGCCGGAGATTCAGCCCGGCGTGGTGAACGGGGCCATCATGGCCTTCACCATGAGCATTGACGACTTTGTGATTTCCTACTTTACCGCAGGGTCCAACACCTCCACCCTGGCCATGGAAATCTATTCCATGACCCGCAAGCGCATCAGTCCGGAAATCAACGCGCTTTCCACGCTGATGTTCGCGGTGGTGCTGAGCCTGCTGGCCATGGTAAACATCCGCTCCGCCCAGCAGGAGCGGGCGGCCGCCAGACGGGAAGCCGAGCTGCGGCAGAAGAACTAAAGAGAACCAAGGAGGGCACTTCCATGAAAAAGAAGCAACTGATTGCCTTTTGCACGGCCCTGGCGCTGTGCCTGCCCCTGACCGCCTGCGGCAGCTCCGGCAGCGAGAGCAACGGAGAGGTCAACGTCTACAACTGGGGCGAGTATATGGACGAGGATCTGCTGGATCAGTTTGAGGAGGAGACCGGTATCAAGGTCAACTACTCCACCTATTCCGACAACGAGTCCCTGTACGCCACCCTGAAAAGCGGCTCCGGCGGCTATGACGTCATCATCCCGTCCGACTATATGATCTCCCGCATGATCGAGGAGGATATGCTGCTGGAGCTGGACTTTGACCAGATTCCCAACTACGAGTATATCGATGAGGACTACAAGGGTCTGGACTACGACCCGGACAACGCATATTCCGTCCCCTATATGTGGGGCGTGGTGGGCATCGTGTACAACACCACCATGGTGGACTATGCGCCCACCAGCTGGGACATCCTGTGGGATGAGGATTTGTCCGGTCAGATTCTGATGTTCGACAACAGCCGGGACGCCATCGGCATCGCCCTGAAGCTGCTGGGCTACTCCTACAACACCACCAATGAGGACGAAATCGTGGCGGCTGTGGACAAGCTCATCGAGCAGAAGCCCCTGGTGCAGGCCTATGTGATGGACCAGATTTTTGACAAGATGGAGGCCGGAGAGGCGGCGGTGGGTCCCTACTATGCCGGAGACGCCATCACCATGATGGAGGAAAATCCTGACCTGGCCTTCTTCATCCCGGAGGAGGGCACCAACTACTATGTGGACGCCATGTGCATCCCCAAGGACGCCGAGAACGTAGAGAACGCCCTGGCCTTCATCAACTTCATGTGCGACCCGGAGTCCTCCGCCGCCAACGCGGAGTATATCTACTACTCCACGCCGGAGAGCGCCGCCAAGGAGCTGCTGTCGGACGAGCTGAAAAACAGCGACATCGCCTACCCCTCCCAGGATGTGATGAGCCTGACGGAGGTGTACACTAACCTGCCCCAGACGATTCTGGACCTGTACGATTCGGAGTGGCTGCGGCTGAAGGCGTCCTGACCGGCAGAGAGACCGGTTTCCCAATCAAATATGCTGCGCAAAAGAGGGCGGCCGCTGTAAAGCGGCCGCCCTTGTCATGCTTTTTGATGCGAATCATGCGCTGCCCCTCCCCTGCTCAGCCGGAATTGGCGGCCAGAGGGGGCGCGGTTCAGGTCCCTGCGCCGGTGGCAAGGCCCACCGCGCCGCCGGAGGACGGCGCAGGCCGACCGCCCCAGACGCTGTGGAGGGCCCGCCCGGTCAGTTCCTCCGTCCGGCAAATCTCCTCATCGAAGTAGTCCATCAGGTAGGCTCTGGTTTCCGGCAGCACCTTGCTTTTGTCCGTGTCCGGGGCCAGGCACTCCTTCCGCACCCGCTGGAAATACCGGCGGAACCGCTCGTAGCGCTTTGGCCCCCAATAGGGCATGCCGCAGAGATCATAAAACAGGTAGTTGAGTCCCTTGACCCAGTACAGCTTTTTCGCGCAGCGCGGGGAAACCGCCCGCTCGTTACCCTCGTTGCTTCTCAGGTTATAGGTGATCTCCGGCGCATCGGGAACGCCGATAAACTCGTAAATCTCCTGACAGGCGGCGTGCTGATCCCGGACAAACTCCTCAAAGAGGACAAACTTCATATTTTTCCGGTCAAAGTGTTCCAGGTATTCGGAAATACAGGTGGCGTAATTGCTCTGGGACAACACGATATACTTCATCTGCCGCTTCATCACCTGCCCCCGCCATCCCGGATGGTCCAGCACGGAATGGACATAGTAATCGAAGCCCTGAGCGTGGCCGTGTTCCTCATCGTAGCGGATATACCGGGCGGGCAGGAAGCCCCTGGCCAGAAAATAGCGATAGGCGGAATAGCTGCGGTCCACCGGATTGCGCATCATGAAAATCAGTTTCGTGTCCGGCGACATATCCCGGCTGACCTTTTTCGCGCAGCCGCCATAGGTCAGCCCGGCGTTGACCTCCCCCGTCAATCGGGTATCTCCCGGCTGGAGGTGCCCGAAATAGCGCCAGTTGTAGAACCGTGTGCCGCCGCAGACGATGTGCCAGACCGGCACACGGTAATACATCGGCTCCTTCACGTCCCGGCAGAGGGCGATCTGCGGATGCTGCTTTAAAATAGCGTACAGTGTGGTGGTGCCGCACTTTTGAAAGCCCAAACAGACAAAATCAGGATACCCCATGTTCCAATCCTCCCCTGCGGTCAGATGCCGAAAAGGTCGGCAGCGTCCGCAGTTTGTGCCGCTCCCTGTTCCTCAGATGCGCCCCTCGATGCAGTGAAGGATTTCGTCCACGCAGGACTCTATGCTTCTGTCTGCCGTGTTGACCGTCAGGTCCGGGTTCTGTGGCACCTCAAAGGGGCTGGAGATGCCGGTGAAGTCTGGGATTTCCCCGTTCCGGGCCTTCTGGTACAGGCCTTTGACATCCCGCCGTTCACATTCCTCCAGGGGCGTGCTGACGTAGACCTCGAAGAAGTCGCTGCCAATCACCTCACGGGCGTTGTTCCGATCCCGCTCGAAGGGGGAGATGAAGGAGGTCATCACAATCAGCCCGGCATCGTTCATCAGCTTGGCCACCTCCGCAATGCGGCGGATGTTTTCCACCCGGTCAGCCTCCTCGAAGCTCAGGTTTTTGTTCAGCCCCATGCGGATGTTGTCGCCGTCCAGCAGCATGGTGTGCTTGCCCATGGCCACCAGACGCTTCTCCAGCTCGTTGGCCAGGGCGGATTTCCCGGAGCCGGAGAGACCGGTAAACCACACCGTCAGCGGCTTCTGGTTCTTCTGGGAGGCCCGAAGCTCCTTTGTGATGTCTGTCTCCTGATAGACCAGGTTTTTGTCCCGAACCAGGGGGCCCAGCACCGTGCCGCAGGCCGAGGTCATGTTGGTGACCCGGTCGATCAGCAGGAAACAGCCCAGCGCCTTGTCGCACCTGCCGCCGTGCCTGCTCTGGAAGCGGTTGAAAATCACCCTGTCCGAGGCGGCAATGTCGCAGACCGCCAGCTCGTTCTTTTTCAGCCGGTCCGCAGGGATGCGGGAGCCGGTGTTGATGTCGATTTTATGCCGAATCTTCAGCACCGTGGCGGGAATCTGCTTGGTGCCCAGCTTTAACGTATAGTTGCGTCCGGCGGAAAGAGAGGTGTCGTCCATCCAGAGGATGGTGGCGGTGAAGAGTCTCCCCAGATTCAGGTTGGCGTTCTTCATGATGACGTCCCCCCGGGAGACGTCCACCTCCCGGTCCAGCTGAACGGTGACGGCCTCCCCTGCCGTGATTTCCTCCGCCGGCTGCCCCGCCATCAGGAGATGGCTCACATGGGCCTTCTCCCCACTGGGCAGGACGATGACCGCGTCCCCCACCCGGAGCTGTCCACACGCCACCTGGCCCTGGAACCCTCGGAAGGTGCGGTCCGGACGGCAAACCCGCTGCACCGGCAGCACGAAGCCGTTTTTGATGCTGTCATCCGCCACCGGAACCTGCTCCAGATAGGTCAGCAGCGCAGGACCTTCGTACCAGTACATATTGGTGGAGGGCCGGGTCACATTGTCCCCCTCCGTGGCGGACACGGGAATCACCGCCACCGAGGCCGGCAGGAATTCCGCCACCAGCCGCCGCAGCTCCCGCTCCAGCTCGTAGAACCGATAGCGGTTATACTGCACCAGGTCCATCTTGTTGACGGCAAAGACAAAGTGACGAATCCCCATCAGGGCACAGATTCTGGTGTGCCGCCGGGTCTGGGTCAGGATGCCCTGGGTGGCGTCCACAAGGATCACCGCCAGGTCGGCAAAGGACGCCCCCACAGCCATATTCCGGGTATATTCCTCATGGCCCGGCGCGTCCGCCACAATAAAGCTCCTGTGCTCCGTGCTGAAATAGCGGTAGGCCACGTCAATGGTGATGCCCTGCTCCCGCTCGGCCATCAGGCCGTCCAGCAGCAGCGAATAGTCGATTTTGCCGCCCCGGCTGCCCACCTTGCTGTCCAGCTCCAGTGCCTGCACTTGGTCGGCATACAGCAGCTTGGCGTCGTAGAGCATATGGCCGATCAGCGTGGATTTTCCGTCGTCCACGCTGCCGCAGGTGACAAATTTCAAAAGCCCGCCGGCTTCCTTCGTGTCGTTTTTCATGGCTTAGAAATACCCTTCCCTTTTTCTGCGCTCCATGCTGCCGGCGGCCTCATGGTCAATGACCCGGCTGGTGCGCTCGGATTCCACAGCCCCCAGCGTCTCCGCCACAATGGCCTCCAGGGTGTCCGCCTCGGACTCCACCGCGCCGGTCAGCGGGTAGCAGCCCAGTGTGCGGAACCGCACCTTTTTCCACTGGATCTCCTCACCGGGGCGGAGCCTCATCCGGTCGTCGTCCACCATGATGATGTTGCCGTCCCGGTAGACCACAGGCCGCTCCTTGGCGAAGTACAGGGGAACGATTTCGATGTTCTCCCGCATGATGTACTGCCAGATGTCCTTTTCCGTCCAGTTGGACAGGGGGAACACCCGGATGCTCTCGCCTTTGTGGATTTGGGTATTGTAGAGCTGCCACATCTCCGGCCGCTGCTTCTTCGGCTCCCAGCCGTGGGCGCTGTTGCGGAAGGAGAACACCCGCTCCTTGGCCCGGGACTTTTCCTCGTCCCGCCGTCCGCCGCCAAAGGCCGCCGTAAACCCATACAGGTCCAGGGCGTCCCGCAGGGCCTTGGTTTTCATAATGTCCGTATAGGCCGCACCATGGTCAAAGGGATTGATACCCTGGCGCACACCTTCCATATTGGTGTACACCAGCAGTTCAATCCCCTTTTCACGGGCAACGCGGTCCCGGAATGCGATCATCTCCCGGAACTTCCAGGTGGTGTCGATATGCAGAAAGGGAAACGGAGGCTTCTCCGGGTAGAACGCCTTCAGCGCCAGGTGCAGCATCACGGAGCTGTCCTTGCCGATGGAGTACAGCATCACCGGCTTTTCACACTCCGCCGCCACCTCCCGCATGATATAGATGGATTCCGCTTCCAATTCATCTAAGTGTGACATTTCAATCTTGCCTTCCTCAGGTTTTTCCGCCGGAGCATGCGCAGCCCGGCGGTGCGAATTGTCGCTGCAGCCGCATCATGGGCGGTCGATTGCAGATGTTAAAATCATATCCGCTTCGCTATTCGTTGTCAACGACTGCATATGTCCAAAGAGTTAAAAATTTGTAAATTTCGCTGCCGTTCTTGTGCATATGCAAAAGATGCGATACGGTTTCACGCTATTTGTTGCTTTCTGCCGGCTTCCGGCGCTCCGCCGGAGGCCCCGAAAACCGACCCGACAAAGGGCCGGTTCAGTTTTCACTGGCCGATACCACCTGTAAGGTGGGCTCCTGGCTGATGCTGTCGGAAATGGCGATATAGCCGTCTACGATGTCCTGCACCAGCAGGGTATAGTCGCCATAGCCCAGCCCGGTAAACGGCCAAGTATCTTCCGCCGCATCCAGGCCCACGCAGCCCTCCGCCAGCCCCACTGTGGCCGTTTGGCCCGCCGCCGCGGTACTCCACTCCCAGTCGTTCTTTTCCAGGCTGTCCAGCGACAGGGCGATGGCCGTGTCAAACCGCTTCACAGCAGACGTAAAGACCCGGTCGTCCTGCCGGGAGAAGTCAGAGAGGATCACCAGCCCGTTGCCGGACGCCGCTGCGCTGAGCACATTTTCAACCCCATCGCCGCAGGCGGAGAAGATTGCCCTGACCCCTTTGCCGTACCACGCTTCACAGGTGCCGGCCACGCTGTCGCTGGCGTCAAAGGTGTCGGAATAGGTGTAGCGCACCGTCACGTCGCCCTTCTCCAGCCGCAGCTCATAGGCCGCCTGGTCGGCCCCCTGGAGGAAGCCGTACAGGTACTGAATCACCCCGGTCAGCTTCACGCCGCCCACGAAGCCCAGACTGCGGTACCCTTCCGCCACGGCGGCATAACCGGCCAGGAACCCGGCCTGCTCCTCCTGAAAGAGGACGCAGTGCACATTTTCCGCCGTTTCATAGTTGTAGTCAATGTCATGGGGCTCCCCATCCAGCAGCAGGATCTGGAGGCTGCTGCGCTGGGACTGGATCTCATAGACCGGCTGCTCAAAACTGCTGCCCGCCACCACGATCACCCGGACGCCGTCCTCATACGCCTGCTCCATGCTGTCGTACAAATCCTCTGCGGCGCTGCCCTCCGGTTCGTAGCAGGCCACCTCATAGCCCGCCTCCTCACACCAGTCCCGAACGCCCTCGTAAACCGCCTGGTTATACCCGCCGTCCTGGAGAGAGCCGCCGTCCGTCACCACGGCGATGGTGCGGGCGCTTTCCGTCTGTTCTCCGCAGCCGGCCAGCCCCACCGTCAGCAGCAGGGCCAGCAGGACGCAAATCCCTTTCCCACGGTATCTCATGTTACTCCGCTTTTCCTCCCGGCACGGTGCGCTGAAGCCAATAGCTGTGCATTTTGAAGCCCTTTTCGTAAGTGGTCTCCCGGCCCAGGAAGGGCAGCGGCTGCCATGCGGCGGCCGCCTCCTCAGAGGGAAACTCCACCTCCGCATAGGAGAAAACGCCTCCGTCCACAATGGAGCATTCCAGTGTGTACCCGTCCTCCAGCCGGTAGGCCCGGTAATCCTTACAGATCATGGGCCGATCCAGCAGCCCTTTCAGCTCCTCATACTGCTGCGCCTCCAGGGCGGTTTCCACCTCGTGCCGGGCCAGGTCGCCCTGGCTCTTGATAGTCAGGCGATAGGTGTATTGCCCGGTGGCGCAGTCCTCGCTTTTGCGGATGCGCACCTCGAAAGGCGCAATGCTCAGGTAGCCCTGCTCCGTCTTTTTGTGGACGAGACAGGGCAGCTCCGGGAAACGGTCTATCCAAAATTTACGCTCAATTTCCATTTGAAACGGCCTCCTTATGCCGGTGATACGTTTCTTTTTCACACAGCAATCATACCATTTTTGCGGGGGATTGTAAAGATGCCTTCGGAATAATCCCGGGCGTCCGGGCCCTTTATCCAGGCGGAGGAAACGGCCCAACCTCTTACTTGACAGAAAGCCCTATCATAGGGTACAATATTCTCAGCAATCCGGGGACTTATCAAACAAATATGCACAAATATCGTTGGAATCATACAAATTTCGCCTATGCGTATTGTTTGGGGGCGCCCCGGAACCATTCTATTGAGAGAGGACGCAAAAACATGAAACAGTTATTCTGCCTTCTGCTGGCTGTGGCGGCGGTGCTTTCCCTGTCCGCCTGTCAGAAAAACGAGAAAGCGGAATCGGCTTCTTCCGTCGTACCGGATGAGTCCGGCGCTGCGGCCATGTCAGAGGCTTCGTCAGAGACATCTCCCGCCCTGGAGCCGGAGGCCGCCGTTGCCTTCATCAATCCCCTGACCGGAGAGGCCACGGAGACCGATATTTCCAACAATCGCCCCTACGCCGTGATGCTGAACAGCCTGCGCAAGGCCATGCCCCAGTCCGGCAACGCCCAGGCCGACCTCTACTATGAGGTGCCGGAGGAAGGCGGCATCACCAGAATCATGGCGATCTATCAGGACATCACCGATGTGGGCAAGCTGGGCTCCATCCGCTCCACCCGACCCTATTTCGTCTATCTGGCCTACGCCCTGGACAGTATCCTCATCCACGCCGGAGGCAGCAGTGCCGCTTATGACGTTTTGGATCAGACGGCGCTGTATGAGGTGGACAGCATGGGGGCCGGTTCCGAGGTGTTTTACCGCGACCAGACCCGCCTGAACGCAGGCTATGCCACAGAGCACACCCTGTATCTGGACACCTCCACCCTGCTGGACTGGATCAACACCTCCTCCGGCTACGACCTGTCCCATGACGAGGGCTATCTCGCCGCCCACGGCCACACCTTTGTGGAGGACGGGACGCCGGAGGGCGGCACCTCTGCTGCCACAGTCACCGTTCCCTTCTCCGGATACAAGACCGACATCTTCACCTACCAAGAGGACACCGGGCTTTACACCATCACCGATGTGTATACCGAGTCCGGAACCAGATACACCCTGGACTATGTGGACGAGCAGACCGGCGAGGCCATCACCGTGACCAACGTGATCGTCATTCAGACCGCCATCTCTGAAATTGCGGGCGACGCCTATGGGCGGCTGGATGTGACGCTGGTGGGCAGCGGTCAGGGCTACTACGCCTGCAACGGACAGTATATCCCCATTTTGTGGTCCAAGGACAGCTATTCCGACAGCTTCACCTTTACCACCACCCAGGGGGAGGAGATCTCTCTGGGCGTCGGCAAGACCTATATCAGCATCGTTTCCACTGAAAGGGAGATTGCCTTTACATAAGACAATCTCCCCGCAGACGCAGCACGGACGCCCAAACCGTCGGCGTCCGTGCTGCTTTTTTGGGATTCTTTTCATTTTTCCATTGTGCTGAGGCACAATTTCCGCTATAATAGAAAGCTGTGGAACAGAAGGGAACGATGGCGGATGGCATGGACGATTTATTACAGGCTGAATCAGGGAGAGGCCGAGGTGCTGCGCTGCATGGGGACGGATGCCGCCCTGACGCTGCCCAACGCCATTGACGGCCACCCCGTCACCCGGCTGGGCGCGGGCTGCTTCGGAGGAACCGGCACGGAGGAGGCCCTCCCCGGAGAGGGGATGCGCTTCCTGGAGACACAGCCGCCCAAACCTGCGGCCCGATATAACGACACCCTCAGACGGGTGCATCTGCCGGAGACGGTGCGGGCCCTGGGGGACCGCTGCTTCGCCTCCTGCCGCGCCCTGCCCCGGTTGGAGCTGCCGCAGAGTGTGACGGAGCTGGGGGAGCGGGTCTTTGAGGGCTGCGGACGGCTGACCCATCTGGAGCTGCCCGGAGGCATCCGTGCCCTGCCTGCCTATACCTTTGCGGAGTGCCGCAGTCTGGAGCGGGTGCAGCTCCCCCCCTTCGTGGAGACGCTGGGCCGCTGCTGCTTCTATAACTGCACCCATTTGAAGGGGCTGGACCTGCCGGACAGCGTCGCCGCCATCGGCGACCGGATGCTGATGAACTGCTTCGCCCTGGAGCGGCTGTCCTTCCGCATCGGGCTGAACGCCGGTGCGCTGCTGGATGAAATCGAGGGGGTCGTCCGGGTCACCGCCCGGGACGACCAGGGCACCGTGACCCTGGTGCTGCCGGAATACTCCTACGAATATGACGAGCTGATTCCCGCCCGGCAGTTCCGGGCCGTTACCTACGGCTCCGGCGGCCTGTACCGGGGCTGTTTCAGTGACCGGGACATTGACTTCTCCCTGTACGACACCTATTTTTACGAGTGTAAGCGGGACGACCCGCCGGAGCTGGCGGCAGAGCTGGCCCTCTGTCGGCTCCGCAGCCCCCGGGACCTGCGCCCTGGGCCAGAGGCGGAGTACTGGGCCTTCCTGCTGGAGCATCCCGCCGTTGCGGCGCAGGTGCTGCTGAATGCCGACGATTTGACGGGGCTGGACTTCCTGCTGTCCGCCGGAAAGCTGGAGCGGGGGCAGATGGACGCCATGCTGGACGCGGCGGAGCAGGCGGGGAATATCCGCTTCGTCTCCCGGCTGCTGGACGCCACCGGCGGAGGGGCTGCCTCCGGCGCGGACAAGTCCTTTGACCTGTGAACCCCGGTAAGAAGGAGCTGCCATGCACGAAAATAAGGAAAAACTGACCCGCATCGGGGAGGCCATTCTGACCAGCGCACGGAATGACATCTACCTCTCCATGCGGTTTCTGGACATCGCCCTGGCCGGTCTGGGATATCAGATGAATCTGAACACCGCCCGGGTGGGCACCGACGGCATCAACATTCTCTACCACCCCACCTTCCTGATGAAGCTCTACCGGGAGGATCTGGTGCTGCTGAACCGGTATTACCTCCATATGGTGCTGCACTGTATGTTCCGCCACGAGCTGAACCGGGGCAGCCGTGACCCGGTTCTGTGGGACATGGCCTGTGACATCGCCGCGGAAAATGTGCTGGACGGCATTGACAACCGGGCAGTGAACCTGATGCAGTCCTCCTTCCGGGAGGAGATTTATGACCGGCTCCACGAGGACGCCAAGGTGCTGACCGCCGAAGCGGTCTACCGCTCCCTCTCCCGCTGGCACGTCTCCTATGAGGAGCAGCTGCGCATCCGGCAGGAGTTCTTCCGGGACGATCACCAGTTTTGGCCCAAAGACCCCAACCAGGAGCCCCAGGAGCAGGAGCAGGAGGGCGACGCCTCCGGTGAAGGGGACCGCCGCCAGCTGGAGGCGCAGTGCCAGGAGATCGAGGGAAAGTGGAAGCACATCGACCAAAAGACCCAGACCAATCTGGAGACCTTTTTTGCGGAGCACGGCACCGAGGCCGAAGGGCTGTTAAAGACGATCCGCATCGAAAACCGGGAGCGGTATGATTACGCCCGATTCCTGCGGCGGTTCGTCTCCCTGCGGGAGGAGCTGCGGGTGGACCCGGACAGCTTTGACTATGCCTTTTACTCCTACGGGCTGGAGCTGTACGGCGACATTCCCCTGATCGAACCGCTGGAATATCAGGAGAGCCAGAAGATTCAGGACTTCGTCATTGTCATCGACACGTCGGATTCCTGCTCTGACGGGGTTATCGAGGCGTTTCTGGGGGAGACAAGGGCCATCCTCCGCCAGCAGGACGCCTTTTTCCAGCACATGAACCTCCACATCATCCAGTCGGATGCCGCCGTGCAGATGGACACCGTCCTCCACTCCCCCGCCGAGTTTGACCGGTTTGTGGACTCCTTCACTGTAAAGGGATATGGCGGCACAGACTTCCGCCCCGCCTTTGCCTATGTGGATCGGCTGCTGGCCCAGGGCCAGCTCCGGGAGCTGAAAGGGCTGCTCTACTTCACCGACGGGTTTGGGGATTATCCCCAGCGGAAACCGGCCTATGAAACGGCTTTCGTCTTTTTTGAGGACGACTACACCGACCGGGAGGTGCCGCCCTGGGCCATCAAGCTGGTGCTGGGGCCGGAGGAACTGCGGATTCTGTAGCCGGGAAAGGGGTACGATTCCTATGAAAAAACCGCTGGCCGTCCCGCTGGAAACACGGCGGCTGATTTTGCGGCGCTTTCACTCGGCAGACAGCGGGGATTGCTTCTCCTTCCTGTCGGACGCTGAGACCTGCCGGAACAATGGGTTCCTGCCCTTTGACGCCATGGATGAGGAGTATGGCCTCCTGATGGAGCGCTTCGCCGCCCAGACGGGGCGGTGCATGGTGGTGTGCCGGGAGACGAATCGGGTTATCGGCACCATCGTCCTCTTTCCGGCGGAGGAAGGCGCTGCCGTGGAGCTTGGATTCACCATCAGCCCTGCCCATCGCAGGCAGGGGTATTGTACGGAGGCGCTGGACAGGCTGATGGACTGCTGCCGGCAGGTCGGTGTCCGCCGTTTTATCGCGGATACCCTTCCCGACAACGCTGCCGCCCAGGCCGTACTGACCGGGCTGGGATTCCGGCAGGCAGGCACCGTCTCCATTGACTGCGACCTGGCACAGGGACAGCGGATGCTGCGCTGTCTGCGGGACGAAGCCGCCCACATCCGTTGAACAGAGAACCTTGATTTTGAATAGACAGAGGGTAACACAGGTTATGAACATCAAACAGGCGAAAGAACAACTGAAACATTCCATCCGGGCCTATCTGGCCAGGGACGAGTATGGGGACTGGGTGATTCCCGTCCTGTCCCAGCGCCCGCTGCTGCTGATGGGCCCGCCGGGCATCGGCAAGACCGCCATCGCCCATCAGGCCGCCCAGGAGTGCGGCGTGGCGATGGTGGCCTACACCATCACCCACCACACCCGACAGAGCGCCATCGGCCTGCCCTCCATCCAGACGGGCACCTTTGACGGCCGGGAGCAGCGTGTGACGGAGTACACCATGAGCGAGATCGTCGCCAGCGTCTACCGGGAGATGGAGAAAACCGGCCTGAAAGAGGGCATTTTGTTCTTGGACGAAATCAACTGCGTCTCGGAGACCCTGGCCCCCGCCATGCTCCAGCTCCTCCAGTGCAAGACCTTTGGCAGTCATCAGGTGCCGGAGGGGTGGATCATTGTGACGGCAGGCAACCCGCCGGAGTATAACCGCAGCGTCAAGGAGTTTGACATTGTGACCCTGGACCGGGTGCGGAAGATCGACATTGAAGCGGACTATTCCGTTTGGAAGGAATACGCCTACAAACAGCAGGTGCATCCCGCCATCCTCTCCTATCTGGACATCAAGCAGCAGAACTTCTACCAGATTGAAACCACGGTGGACGGCAAACGCTTCGTCACCGCCCGTGGCTGGGAGGACCTTTCCCGGATGATTTTCGCCTGCGAGCGGCTGGACCTGCCTGTGACGGAGACGGTCATCGGGCAATACCTCCAGCAGCCCGTCATCGCCAGGGACTTTGCCAATTATCTGGAGCTGTATCGGAAGTATCAGACCGACTACAACGTGGATGACATTCTGGCCGGACGCATCGGTGACCGGACCGTTCGCCGCCTGCGGGAGGCTCCCTTTGACGAGCGGCTGTCCGCCCTCTCCCTGCTGCTGAGTGCGCTATTCACAGCCTGTGGAAAGGCCAATGAGGAGGACGCCTATGTCACCGAACTCCACGGCACACTGAAAGGTCTGATTGCCGGCTTGTCCGGCGGGGCTGACATGGAAGAATGCTTTACAGATACGATTGCCGCAAAACAGGCCGTTCTGGACGCCGCCCTCCGGGCGGGCACCCTGGAGAAGACCGGTGAGCGCCACAAACGCCGGGTGCTGGACACGCTGCACCGCTATCACCAGAGCGTCCTGACCCAGGAAATTCAGGACGGCAGAGCGGCCGCCGATGCGGTTCGGCGGGACTTCGCCCAGGCGGTGGAGCGGCGGCGTACCATGATTCTGGACACTTCCGCGAAGCTGGACGCAGCCTTCACCTTCCTGGAGACCGTGTTCGGCGAGAGTCAGGAGATGGTGATTTTCCTGACCGAGCTGACCATGAACTACTATTCCATGCAGTTCATCCGGGACAACGGGTGCCAAAAGTACACGGAGTACAATCAGTCCCTGCTGCTGGGCGGACGGCAGAGGAGTATTCTGGACGAACTGGGGTGAGGGAGACGTGCCTGCCTGTGCGCGTCTTTCCTGTGCGCCCGATCCACAAACGTGAGAACGGTTCCTGTTCCAGCGTATGCTGGGGCAGGAACCGTTTCCTTTTCTGCGTAGTTTTTTCACAAATTTCAATGCCGTTCGGGCGCTGACCTCAACGATTCCCTGTTTCGGGAACGGCAGAAAGTTCCTCTTCCGTCTCGGGAATGGGAGCGGATTCCGTTTCCGCAGCATTTTGCGTGGCGTTCATGCTGGCCTGCTGTGCCTGCTGCACCTCCGCCACCAAAAGGTTGGCCTCTTCTGCGTTGCCAAAAAGATCGGCAACCAGTTCTTTCACGGGCTGCGCTTCTACAGAAGCCCTCTGGTCGTCCTCTTTCATCGTACTATAGTCCGGAGACAGCGCCCCGGTCTGCGGGGACAGCTTCTCGCCCTGCTCCTGATGTACCTCTACCGGCGTTCCGCCGCTAAAGGAGGCGTTTTTCAGCAGCGCAGGCAACTCATCTGCCAGATGGATCAGCCGTTCCTCCAGAGCTGCCCTTCGGCGGACAGATTGGGCGGCGGGCGTTTCCTCCCGCTGATCCTCGACCAACTGTTCCAGCTGCTCCCGGCTGACCAGCGCATCGTTCTTAGACGTGATTAGCATCTGCAGATCCCGCGCCAGATCCATCAGCTGAGCATAGGTGAAGCCCTCAGTATACGCCGCACAGTCGTCCAACGAGACAAATCCGGCTAAACCCTCTCTGCTTTCCAGAAAACAGTTGCGGTGTTCCAGGTCGGGCAGCGTCATCCGACACCGTTGAAGCTGTTCCCGAAGCAGACTGGGGATGCCCCGCCCGCTGTCAATGAGGATGAGAAACAGGCGGGAATCGGCTCCTTCCTTCCGCACAAGCCAGTAATCCCACAGGAGTTTCCCCAGATAGGACAGCAGCTCTTTCCGGCCGGAGCGGCCCTCCAGCTGCTCGATCACCAGGCAGAGGCACTTCTCGTGTTCATTAAAGTCGTCTAACAGTGCGTTCAGTTTCTCTCTGGCCTCAGAGACGTTTCCCTCCTCCAGCAGATCGTCGCCGGAGAGCCATATGCTGCCAAAGTTCTGCTCCTGAAGGAACCGAACCATATGGGCCGCAGCCGTATGTCGGCCGCAGCCCTCCGGGCCGGTCAGCAGCAGGCCGGAGGGGCGGGTGGTTGCTTCTTCTGTCCACCAGAGGTTTTTCAATAACGCACCCCAGCCGCAGGAGTCGTCCGTCCAATGGGTTTCAAGGCATTTCTCGAAGGCGCTCGACCTGCGTTCCATTTCCTCCGCCCATTGCTTCGCCGCTTCCGCTGTCATGATTCCGCCCCCTACTCTTACTGCACCCCATCGCCGGCGCGGATGCTCCGTTCAAATTCCTCCAGCTCCAGTCGAATTCCCGTCTTATCAGAGGGAGGAAGTTCTTTTTGCGTGTCATGGAACAGCATCCGGGACAGGCGGACCCTCCCGGTTTTCAGTGCCTCTCCGGCGGCGATAGCAGTCTGTTCCAGATCTTCCGTCCCATCAGCGGCGCAGAAGCGGCAGGTTTCGATCGCCTGCCGCTTCAGCTGGGCGGCAATGGCAGAACAAAGTCTGTTCAGATCCTGATAGTTGTAGTTGTCCGTGGCCTCCGCCATTTCTCTGAAGGTAAAGCCATCCTCCAGCGTCAGCGAGGCACACTTGCGGGCAAAATATGCCTCTTTGGCATCCTCTCCGGGAAACGAAAACCGAATCCTTGCGTTTATATGGTCCATCCACACCGCATCGATCTGGCCGGGATGGTGAGTGGCCCCCATAAAAACCACCGTTTTGCCGGAGGCGCTGAGCCTGCTGTAGGCCTGCAAAAACGTGCTGGTCAACCGCATCTGACAGACTTCTGCGTTTTTACCCCTTCCAAAACAAACAGCTTCAATGTCGTCAATAAAAAAGATGCACGGGGCGTTGTCAATGACCTCCTGGAAGGCAATATTGACCGTCTTTTCCGCCACGCCCGCCGGATCGGCATGGATGTCACCGCCGTTGAGCCGGATAAATTTGAAGCCATGTTTCTCCATCAGTTCCCTGGCAAATGCCTCGATGACGAAGGTTTTTCCGGAGCCGGGAGGGCCGTATAGCAGATAGCTTTGCAGCGGAGCGATCTGAAGAGCGGCGTCTGTCCGGGTCCAGCCAATGTATGCCGCCACATTGATCAGGCTCTCTTTCAGTTCATCCATCCCCACCACATCGTCAAACCCATGATTGGGCATGGGTTTGTACCATTTTTCAATGGTCTCGGCGGGAACATCCTTGACCGCATTTTTTGTGGTGAATCCGGAAGGGGCCTGCTTCTTTGGGGACAGCGGCTCCGGGTCTGCCGGCGGAACCGGAGCAATGATGCCGGCGATCTCTTCGGCACGTTCCTCGCACTCCAGCCGATGCATTTCCCATTCCGTATAAACAGCCTGCCGGGAGCGGTTCTGGTCCCGGATTTCCTGGCAAACCCTGGCTGCCTCTACATAGAGCAGACATTCCTCTTTAGAGGGAGCCCCTCCCCTTTCCCGGTTGATACGTTCAGCTTTCCGAATCAGGCTCACGTACAGGGTGTTCCTTTCGAACTGCCATTCCATACAAGTCATATAAGAGAGCTCACCGCCTTAACCTTACTGCGCTCCAACATTGGCGCAGATGTTGCGCTCATACTCCTCCAGCTCCAGACGAATCTCCGTCTTGTCAGAGGGGGTAAGCTTTTTTTGCGTGTCATAGAACAGTGACCGGGTCAGGCGGATTTTTCCGGTCGTCAGCGACTCGCTGGCGGCAATATCAGCCTGGTCTTGTTGGCCCTGGTCTGCACAAGAGGCGCCACCGGTGGCCTGTTTCTTCAGCTGCCCGGCAATCGTGGACATCAGATGCTCCATATCCCGATAGCTGTAATTGTCGGTGGCCTCCGCCATTTCTCTGAAGGTAAAGCCGTCCTCCAGCGTCAGCGAGGCACACTTGCGGGCAAAATATGCCTCTTTGGCATCCTCTTCGGGAAGCGGAATCCGAATCCTTGCGTTCATACGGTCCATCCACGGCCCATCGATCCGGCCGGGATGATTGGTGGCCCCCATAAAAACCACCCGCTTTCCAGAGGCGATGAGCCGACCGTAGGCTTCCAAAAATGCCGCGGTCAACCGATTCTCATGGCCCTCCGCCTTTTGGTTCCGTCCAACACAAACACCGTCAATCTCGTCAATAAAGAAGATACACGGGGCGTTGTCGATGGCCTCCTGGAAGGCGATGTTGACCGTCTTTTCCGCCACGCCCACCAGGCTGGCGTGGATGTCGCCGCCGTTGAGCTGGATAAATTTAAAACCGTGCTTCTCCATCAGTTCCCTGACAAACGCCTCGATGACGAAGGTTTTTCCGGTGCCGGGAGGGCCATAGAGCAGATAGCTTTGCAGTGGTGGAATCTGAAGAACGGCATCTGTCCGGGTCCAGCCAATGCTGGCTGCCTCATCGATCAGGCGCTCTTTCAGCTCCGCCATTCCCACTACATCGTCAAACCCGTGATTGGGCATGGGTTTGTACCACTTCTCGATGGTCTCGGCGGGAACATCCTTGACTGCGTTTTTGGTGGTGAACCCGGAGGCGGTTTGTGCCGTCTTTGCGGATTTAGTGGGGGCGGCGGTACTCTGCGGCTTTGGCTGCGTTTTCACCGGCCCCTTCGGTTCCGCCGGTTCCGGTTCCGCCGGCCCCGGCATCGGCTCCTCCGGCTCCGCCGACGGAGCAGGAGGAACCGGCGCAAGTATGTCGACAATCTCTTCGGCACGCTCCTCGCACTCCAGCCGGCGCATTTCCCATTTCGTATAAACGGCGCGCTGGGAGAGGTTTTGGTCCCGGATTTCCTGGCAAACCTTGGCAGCCTCCAAATAGGCATTACACTCCTCTTTAGAGGGAGCCCCTCCCCTTTCCCGGTTGATGCGTTCAGCCTTCCGGATCAGGTTGACGTACTGGCTGTTCTTTTCGGACATTTGATCCAGGTAAGAGGTTCCGCTGATGTCGTATTTGCGCATAGTATCCCCTCCTTAAACGTCATCCTCAGGTGGATAAATGTCCTTCATGGCATCCATGTTATCTCCCATGTCATCGTCATTCAAAACGGAAGCATCGTCCGGTATACTGTTAGCCCGGGCGGAGAGGTCCTCCCATTTGGACTTGCCTTTGCCTTTGGAACTGGTCTTTCCCGTATACTGGCTGCGTCGATCCGCAGTCACTTTTTCCGGAGAATGGCTGTTTTTCAGGCACGCTTCAATATCGCCTGTCTGCTTCAATTCATCAAAAAATCCGTCCAGCACCTCCTCCTTCTCTTTCAGGGTGCTCTCAGCGCTGAGATAGCCGTACTCGTCCCGTTCCTTTCCCGGGTTCCACCCGGTCAGCCGGAAGGGATTACTTCCTCTGTTGGTAATTTGCCGGGTGGCGGCCTCCAGCAGCTCATAGGCATGGGCGATGCTGTCATATTCCGGCACTGTTCCCAGGGCAAAAATCGCGTCCTTTACCAGCATATAGCCCAGTGCCGCATCCCACAGGATCTGTTCGTTGACTTGGGTGTCCATACCGTCCTGCGTTCCCGCAGTGATGTTCCGGCTCTGCTGCTGAATCGTGCGGTTGAAATCCTTCTTACAGACTTCCAGTTTTCCTGCGCAGTTCAGCAGGGAATATTGCAGCTCTGCCGCCTCTTTCCGGTTCTTGTTTGCTTTCCGAAATTTGAATTTTCGCTTCATATCGTTCAGCTGATTCTGGACATCCTCCAGTCTGCCGGTCATGCTGCTCCAAATTGACATATGATGTCTCCTTTCTGCACGGATTGCTGTGCCGCTGCGCAGCAATCTTAATTGAAGTTCTGCTCGACTTCCTCTTCGGCCGCTTCCTCCTGATGGAAGGCGTTCTGCTCCTGTTCCTCTGCCTGCCTGCGGAGCTCATCCAGTTCCTCCTGGGATTTGAGGCCCAGCTTCTTCAACCGCTCACTGTTCCGGCGCTGCGCCGATTTCACATATTCCTCATCTTCATGTTTGATCTGCTCCAACGCTTTTTTCGCCTGCTCCGCAGCCACTTCTCTGGCCCGAACCGCACCGGGGGCCTTCTCCAGCATCTTGAGCCGCCCTTCGATCTCGTCAGCGGATTTCAAAATCTCATCGATCTCCGCATCGCTCTCAGTCAGCTCCTGGAACAGTTCGTCCATCATCTCGTTGTATTTGTTCATCAGGTCAGGATCTTCCACCACGGGCAAAGTGGTCAACTTGGCCTGGATCGCTCTCAATTCGTTTTCCTTGGCGCTCAGCTTCATCTGATAAGATACAAGCCGCTGACCGCTCAGATCCATCTTGATCTGGCTCAGCCGCAGATCAACGAGCATTTTGTGTACCTCCCGCTGGGTCTGCGTCCAATGGGCTCTGTCCTCCTGGGTGTCGTGATTGAGGATATGCTGAAACGCTTCTCCTTTTTCCAGGTCATCCTTCAGCATGGACTTGATCTCTGCCAGTTTTTTCTTGTTCCGCTCCTCCGCCTTTTGCTGGTCAGCCTGCAGATTCTCCGCATCCTTTTCCAAATGATCCACCGATTGGGCAAAATTTACCAGGGTGATCCATTCCTCCAGATATTTAGCGTTCAGCTCCACGAACTGCTTGGCCAGTTCCGGTTGATTTTGAGGAATGCGGGTGCGGATGTCCATCAGTCCACGCGCCAGTGCGCCTTTGGCGGCGTAAGCCATATGTTTGTCGCCCTGTTCCACTGCCTGCCGGAAGAGCGTGGCCAAGGTGATCAGTTTCTGATCGATCTCGCGGATGTCCATCTGAATAATCTGCGGGTCTTTGAGCAGCACCTGCTGCAGGTATCGCGCCGCATATTCCAGGTCGCCGCAGGGCTGCTTGGAGTTGGACTTGTACTCCAAATCCTTTTGAGGCAGACGGCTGTGGGCAAAATCAATGCTGCTGAGTTCTTCGATAATGAGGGACTCATTATGCGCCGTATCGTCTGTGACCTTTCTGGCCACCGACTCCTCCATCTCCCATTGCTGCTCCTTGCGGCGCTCCCTCCATGCGGAAAAGGGATTTACACTCTTTTTTGATGAGCCTGCCCTCCAGGCGTCTGAACCGGGTCTTCCGTTTGCCATATGGTTCTCCTTTCTCTTCGGGGGTCTCCCGTCGGCGGCAGAGGTGCTGCCGCCCCTTGATGTGTATCCGGGAAGGGGTGCGGCTGATCTGATTGGCCTGCCTCTTTCCTGTGATGATGTGTGCAGTGCGTGTGCGCTGACGGGTATCGCTGCCCGTTAGCGTTCCGTCATCCGTTTCTATTGCTCCGGCGCAGACGGCGCCTGCTGCGGCTGCTTTATCAGTTCTAACAAATTTAAGAATCCTCACCAAAAAGATCTGCAGCCAGTTCGCTGACACTCAGCGCTTCCAGAGAATCTCTGGTAACGGAGGCGGGCGCTTCCTGTGTTAGCACGCCATCCTGTACGCCTTCCGCTTCGGTATCTTCCTCCTGCTGGGAGCCACTCTGCTCCTGTTCCTCTGCCTGTCTGCGGAGCATATCCAGTTCCTGCTCCTTTCGGAGCTGGTCCAGCATACTTTGTGCCTCCCCACTGCATTTGTTCAACAGATTGGAATCCGCCACCACTGGCAGAGCAGCCAAGTTGGCCCAAATCGCTATCACCGCCTCTTCCTCATCGCTCTGCCTCCCAAGACAGTCCCTAAGTCGCCGACCGGTCAAATCTATCTGACGTCGGCTCAGATGATGATCAACGAGCAACCTGTATACATCCATTTGCGCCTTCGTCCAATGGCCCATATCCTCAGGACTGTCGTGTTCCAGGAAGTGCTGAAAGGCTTCAACCTTTTCAACATCGTTATAAATTATAAACTTTAAATTTTCCAGCGATTTATGATACTGCCTTGTCTCCTCATCATAGATTGCGCTCAGATTTTTTACGTCCCTTTTCAGATGATCTACCTCACAGGCAGAGTTTACCAGTGCGATCCAATTCTCCAGATGTCTGGAATACAGCTCCACAAACCGCTGGGCCAACTCCGGATTCTTCTGGGGAATGCGGACACGGATGTCCCTCACCCCCTGCGTCAGAGCGCTCCTGGCGGCGTAAGCCATATATCTGTCGCCCTGATCCACTGCCTGCCGGAAGAGCCTGGCCAGGGTAAGCAGCCTCTCATCAAGGCTGTGGGTACTTATTTGAGTGATCTGCGGGGCTCCGCGCAACAGCTGCTGCAGGTATCGCGCCGTATACTCCAGGTCGCCGCAGGGCTGATTGGGATCGGTCTTGCGCTCCAAATCCTCCGCGGGCAGGGAGCTGTGGGCAAAATCAATGCTGCTGAGCTCTTTGATAATGCGGGCCACCCGCTGCTGTGCCTTGCCGCGCTCCATCCGTGCGGAAAATAGGGTTACTATTTTCCGCATATGGTTCTCCTTTCTCTTCGGGGTTCTCCCGTCGGCGGCAGAGGTGCCGCCGCCCCTTGATGTGTGTCCGGGAAAGAACGCGGATGATCTGATTGGCCTGCCTCTTTCCTGTGATGATGTGTGCGGCGCGTGCGCGCTGACGGGTATCTCCTTCAGGCTCCTCGCTGCAGGTAATTATCCATGCCCGGCCTGATAACGCCCTCAGTCCGGTGGCAGGTAATCATAGAGACTGTCATCAAATTCAAACGTTTCCGGATCTTTATCTGTCTCCGGTTCCTGCTGGAACTCCTCCGGTCCGTTCGTCTGCTGACCAGCCTCAGCTTCGCTCAAAATGTCATCCAGCGCCTTCTTCAGATCACGAACGTCATCGGAATCGTTGTTTGACGACAGGCCGATGATCGTGCTGCTCATTGCGTCCTCAAGCTGGTTCAGCATACCTTTCCGGAGCTCCAGCAGCTGTGTTTGCTGCTGTATTTTTTTTCGGTCAGCTCGTTCTTTCCCTTTTGCAGCGTTTGACGATCAACTGCCAGACGTTTCTGACGCTGGCTGTAGTCTGCCGAGAGCTGAATGATTTGTTTGAGCGTTTTGATGGTCTGTAAGATTTTTTCTTCCTGCCCCTTGTCCACATACACCCACTGAACGCAAAACAGAATCGCATACAGGGCGCGCCGATAAGTATTGCCGTCCTCGCTGCTCTTTGCTGTGTCCAATTCGGTAAACAAATCCTCGAATTCCGCGACGATACTGTCGTTTTCAAACCGGTTCTTTGGGGTTCGAACAGCTCCCCGGATTTGATCCAGAATCACCCTGCATTGCTCCGCATCTGCCATCGTTTCCGGTACCGTCAGCTGCAGGCACCGCTCGGCATAGCTGCCTTTCTCCCGCAGGATGCCTGGCGGCGCATCTTCCTGCCACTGCTGCAGGAAACCGCTCTGCCGCGCCCGCCGGCTCTGAAGAAGCAGCCGCTCCAGAACTTCGCCCTTTTGAAGGCGCTCGTACAGATCCCGGTACTTGAAATTCCAGGTCAGCCTGCCTCCGTCAAAGAGCGGCTGCGCCTTCCGCAGCGCAGCGCAATTCAAATAGCGGGTCAGGTAGTCCGCTGCGCCATCCAGCTGATCCCGCGGGAGGATGCGGCCCTCATCGAAGGAGAGGCGGCACAGCAGATCCTGAATCCGATCCCTGCGGAAGGTGTTGAGATAGAGCATGCTGTCCCTTTTTTTCTCCTGGATGGAGGGGTACAGGGGCCGCACGCCGCCATTCCTGGCACCGGTGACGGCGGTTTCGTTCAGTTGCTTGAACACGCGGCTATGCAGGAGCAGCTTTTGAGATCCCTCTGCCGTCACCGGGGCGGTCAGGACAAAAATCCCTGTTCTCCGTTTCAGGTTGGCAAGAGAGGTCAACGTACTCTCCCATTCCTCTGCCTCCAGAAGCCGACAAAAATCGTCCAGAGGGCAGACAAAGGCAACCTTGTTGTATGTGTCTGCTTCCAACTGGCTGCGCAGCCAGTCCCCCTGTTGTTTCTCTTCTGTTTCAGTGCCGAAAATCCTGCTCCACCAGGATGACTTGACGGCGAGGGTGTCGCTTTTGATATTGTCATAGGTTTGGATGGAAAAGGTATGCGCATCGGAGCGGCTGAGGAAATAGACCGTATGGTAGCGCTCCTCGTGAAGCTTCATACACAGGTATTGATTCAGCTTCAGCCGGAGCAAACCACCGCAGTAATAGTCATCATCATCGTTGGCAAACACGAAGTGAATCAGTTCACTGGATGAAAACAATGGTGTTCACTCCTTTCCGGCGTTGCTCAGTCCTTCCCCAGCAGCGCTATCCCATCAGAGGCTACAGGCCCTTCTGTGCTGTTGCGCAGCAACAGCACGAGCTTACACTCCAAATCAGCCATTACGACCTTCATGCCCAGCTCCTGCAATTCCCTGCCCATGAGATTGGGCAGATGCACCTGCACCTCCCGGTGGCGCTCAGCGTTGTCAATATAGACCCTGACCTGCAGCTCCGGCACATCCGGGATACGGGCAAATTTCTGAGGCAGCCAAACCTCCCCGTTCATCAGCTCCGCTCCGGTTCCCACGGGGATGCGCTCCTCCCGATCCAGAACCAGTTTGCCATCCCTGTCCTTCCAGTAACAGGCCGTCACACCTACCTGGAACCGGTTCAGGAACTCCTTCCGATGCGCCTTGATCATCGGCTGGAGCGTTTTCAGCCCCGCCTCCGGGTCGCCGGGGAAATTGACCACAGGAAATCCGCACCTGGGACATTCATTGCCTTCAAAAATTTCACCGCATACCAGACATCTCATTTCATAGTTCTCCAATTCAAGCGATTTTTGCATTTTTCCGCACAAATCAGCAGTTCCTGCTGAATTTGTTCCATAGACGTGCGCAAGGCATCCAAATCTGCTTCCAGGCGGTTCAAATCAGATTTTTCCGCTTCGCTCTGGCCCAGCGCATTCCCCAGTGTACGGATGGCTGCGGCCAGCGCCTTACGGGTATCCTCCAGCGTAAGCAGCCGCTGACTAGCATCCGCCACCCGCTGACGCAGCTCAGGCGCGGTCATAGGCGTCAGCGCGGTTATCTCCGCATCGATTTCCTGCGTTTTTTTGTTTAGTTCTTCGAGCTGCCTTTTTTTATCATTTCGCTCCTGCTCGGCGCTTTGCAGTTCAGCCTGCCCGGTTTCGAGCAGCGCTTCTGCCTCACGAGTCTCCTGCCGGATTTTTTCCAGTTTAGCGATTTCATCATTTAGCTGCTGGTGATAGATGTTCAGCTTTTCGGCGTCCGTCTTGTCCTGCAATTCTGACAGGCGGCGCCTCAGCGATTTCAGCTCTGCAGTGTTTGTTTCATATCGGGCCGTCAATTCCTGATAGGCTGCGTTCTTTTCGTTCACATCTGCTTCCAGCTCCGCCAGCTCATGCTTGCGCTTTTCATTCTCTGCCTCAATCTCTGCCTTCTTCCGGGTCAGCGTCTCAAGGGCCTGTTCCTGTTCCTGCTTTCGCTTCTCTTCCGCCTGCAAATCGGCGTTCATATCCGGGATGTCCTGATCCTGCAGGTTGTTCACCCTGGTCTGCAGGGCGCCCAACTCATCCGTCAACGCTGTCAGGGTGGTCTCCAGCTGACGGACCTGCTCCTTCAGAGCGTCCCGCTTCTGCGCCCTGCCCGTTCGCTCCTCATCCTTAATGTGCAATTTCACGGTTTCTGCTTCAATTTCATCATTGATGAGGGCGATTTCCACCACCGCGTTGCTGCGCTTCGTCCTTAGTTCCGTCAGAATCTGCTCTTTCGCCGTTTTCTGTTGCAGCACCTGGTCATATTCGTCAGTGGCTTCTTGAAGCTGCGCCTCCACCGGAGCAAGCTCTTTTACGCGGTAGTCCGCTGTCTGCGCCTGCTGCGCGGCAATGTCATTTTTCTTCCGCTCACAGGTGATGATGAGCGTCTCGTATTCCTGTTGAAGCGTTTCGTACTGCATTTTGAATTGTTCGATGTCGGCCTCGATTTTGCGCTTGTCGGATTGCAGGGTTGCCGCATGATCGTCCTCTGCCTGCTTTTCCTGCTCCTTTTCCAGGAGCTGGTTTTGCAGCGCCTCCAGATGTGCGCGCAGGTCGGCGATCTCTGCATTTACGGTGGCAATCACTTCGTTTTGGGCGGAGATTTGGCCATCCAGATCCGCTTTTTTCGCGTTCAGCCTGTCCAATTTTGTTTGTGCGTCTTGTACAGACTGCTGCCTGCTGTCCCGCTCCGCCTGCGCCTGGTCGATTTCTTCCCGGAGCCGGGGCTCCCGTTCCTTTAACTGGCTGATTTCGGCGTTCAGTTTGTCAAGGCTTCCTTGCAGGGCTGTCACCTTCCCGGCCCGTTCCGCCTTCTCCTGCTCCAGCTTCTGGATGTCCGATGCCAACCCTGCGACTTTTGCGCGGAGCGGTTGATTCTTGCTTTCCTGTTCTATGCACGCTCTGGTCAGATCGGTTTGCGTTTGGGTCAGTTCAGCGGCCTCTGCCCTCAGCCTGTCCAGCGTCTCCTGGGATTTCTCCGGGTCATACTGGCGGAGGCGCTCGATCTCCTGCCCCACTTGCCTGCACTCGTCGTCCAGCGTCTGACAGGTTTTCCGGGCCTCCTGCCGGCGGGCCAGTTCTGCTTTGGCTGCGTTCAGTTTTTCCTGCGCTTTGGAGAGTTCCTCATATATACCAGAGAGTTCGTCCAACTTCTGCTCCGTGCCGGCCAGCTGCTGCATCATCTTGTCCAGCCGGGCGCGGTCACGCTCCAGTTCGTCTTTGTTTTTGTCATAGATTTGGTTGATAATCCGGCACAGCCACGCCAGCTTTGTGGGCAGTGTCTCGTCCCCCACCGGGCAGTTGTAAATAAATGTGCCAGATTCATCCCGGATATCACGAAACAGGGAGTCCACCATGCACAGCGCCATATAAATGGTGGGTTCACGTTCGGCATTGTTCCGGATGGCGGCGTTGAGCTGTTGAAATTTCATATCAGGGTGTCACCTCCGTTATCTCAAACATCTGCGCATAGCGCTCCAGCGGGATCGCATACTTTGGCCCCGACATCCCCTGGTGGGGCACCGCATGAAATGTGACGATTTCGTTCTCGTCCATGGAAAAACCGCAATCACAGAGGTCGATATCCGGCAACCTGGCCAACCGCTCCCGCATCTCCTGCTTAAGGACCATCTTCACGCTGCCCTGATATCCGGGAAACTCAATGACAAATGTATCGATATTCTTCTTCAATCCACTGTAAGCCAGGCGATTGGCAGGTGTATCCGGCTTGCTCTCATCAAAGAGGAGGAAATAGATCCAGTCTGTCTTTACGGGTTGATGGCACCGAATGGCAAAGCGGCTCTTGCCGACACCGTCCTGCGAGAATGTGTAAAGGCCGATGGAGTACCTGGCAGTCTTTTGCAGGACGACCTTCCCTTCCGCCAGCAGCGCCGCCCCCAGAGAAATGGCCAGCTCCCGTCTGTCCGCCGCAATATTTTGGGTGCGTGGGTCGATGCGCTCGTTGGCGTCCAGTTTGTAAATCTCCGCGATTTGTTTCCGTACCAGGTAAAAGGAGCCGAAGCCCCCCACCAGGGCAATTTTAAAGTTGTCCTGCATACCGGAGTTGGGGTCACAGGGGTCGACCTGGATATAGTCCTTTACCGACCGGTTGATTTTCCCAATCTTCTCCGATACAACACCTTCGATGGTCTCCCGGTAAGCGGCAAACAACTGCTGGTAGGTCACAGGAACTTCTTCGCCGTTATATTCCAGACAAAGCAGCTCCTCTGGTTCAGCCTGGAGAATCTCCTCCAGATCACGATAAGAGCCGTAGAGTTCAAATTCGTCCTCGATGTCCTTGATACGCTCCGCAGTTTTGAGCTGGTTCTCCAGATCCCGCACCGCGGAAAGGAATGCCGGGCTGGTGTATGCGGGCGTCTCGTCTTTGCCCAGCGCGCCGCAATCCCGCATGGCGCGGATGGCCAGCGTCTGCATATAGGCAATGCCGGCCTTGCCGATGGTGTACTCGCCCCGTGCGTTGGGGTGGTTCTCACCCTCGCCGTCGCTGTCCACCTGCCGGATTTCCATCGTTCCGTTCTGGTTGGGGCAAACCCTGGTCAGCGTGATATCCAGTGTGCCGCCGCCGTAGTCGATGAGCAGCAGATGACCGTCAAATCGTTTTCCTGTTGTCTTTTCGTAGTTGTAAGCAAAAAAGGCGCTGGCCGCATCCGGTTCGTTGACCACCTGAACAGTTCCCACCGGAACATCCAGATCGTTTTGCAGGATGTCCCTCAGAATGACCCGGCCATCCAGCGTCCGCAGTTTCTTGCTCCAAATCTCCGGAACGCAGATACAGACCTTTTCCAGCCCCCTGCCGTCGTCATACCGGTTCAAAATGCCCTGCAGCATATTATTCAGGAAGCATTTGGTAATGTACCGGGGGGTGTACTGTTCGTCATATCCGTGGCTGCGCAAAACGGCCTGATTCTGCTCCGTCAGGAGCATTTTAAAGGCTTCATAGATTTTGACGGTTGATTTTCCCACCTGATTTTTCGCCGCCTGGCCGCAGGTGATCTGCCCACGCCTGCTGATGCTGACTACAGAGGGGATGCTGGCCGGCTCCCCTTCCGTCAGCGTCAGCGGCTCCACGCGGTCGTCCACTCTGTTATAGCCAGAACCCGTTGAATAGGTGCTTCCAAAATCGATCCCAAGCTTCATTCCGGTCCCTCATCTTTCTTTATCTGCTCAGGAAATCCCCCACTCACGGCACAGCTGCCAGAACGCCAGATCCCGGATGGCAAAGGGCGCTTCTTCAGAGAATTTGACAATGCCCTCATGTTTGGACAGGCCCTTGATGGCCCCATAGGTGGCGGCGATTTCAGGACTCTTGGGCTGGAGCTTAAAGACATACTCCACGTCCCGCTGCCGCAGGTCGCTGACGTTGTGCACCACCCAGGTGAGCACATATCTGGAATAGTCATCGTCGCCGCCCACAAAATGGGATAAGCTCTGGGTGGACAGAATCACGCCCACGCCGAACTCCCGGCCCTCCTTCATGATTTTCCGCAGGGACGGGAACCCCTGGCTCATGAAGTTGTCCGCCTCATCCACCAAAATCAGGCTGCGCAGCTGCCGATACCTGCCGTCGGTTTTGCTGGAACCATACGTCTGCATCTGGGCATAGAACTGATCCAGGGTGATAGCCACCACCAGGTTCTGGATATCCTCATCGTCCCCGGACAGATCCACCACCACGACGCCGCCGCTCAGCACATTGGCCAGAGACTGGGCCTTTGCCGAGTCAGATTCAAAAATATGGAACCCCTGGAGCTTGTTCATGGCCGCCGTCAGAGAATCCGGCATCCGCCCCTCCGTCTCCCGCTCGAAGATTTGATAGACCTGTGCGAAGGTGGGGGGCTTTCTGCTCCAGGTGGCTTCGTTTTCCGGGTCGATCCCCTGCGCTTCGTAGGCTTTCATGATGCAGTCCAGCAGGGTCTGCTGCTGCTTATGGCCCAGGCCGTAGATTTTGGAAACGGTGTCTTTAAACACATTGGCCGTATGCAGCGGCAGCAGCGGCCTGAACTTCCGCGTCCGGTTGAGGGCCAGGGGATTATAGGGCAGCATATAAGGGGTCAGCACGCAAGCAGGAACGGCCTTGCAAAAGTCCGTCTTTGTCCCGTTATAGTCCCCCTTATAGTCGAAAATCAACAGGCCCAGCGGATGCCCGTCAAAGTTGTTCTTCTGCTGGCGGTACATCTGGGCGATGAGAGATTTGGTGAACTGAGTTTTGCCTGTCCCCATTGTGCCGATAATGCCCATATTGGTGTGAAACACCTGTTCCGTGTCGTTGGGCCGCCAGTAGACCGCCTCCCCGTTCTCCATCCGCTGACCGAACAAAACCTCCATGGAACGAGGGGGCTGCCCATCATCGTTCGCGTCCGCCCCGTCCGGGAGGGGCGCCTCTGAGGGCGTGTCGTCGTCCTCGAAAACGAAGGGTTCCTCCTCTGGCGGTTCTTCATCGTTCACATCCGCCCCATCTGTGAAGGACGCCTCTGAGGGCGTGTCGTCGTCCTCGCAATCGAAGGAGTCCTCCTCCGGCGGCGCTTCCTCCGGTTCCTCTGCGGCGGGTGAGGCGGCAAGAGCCTCATCGAAGTACAGGAGCAATGCGGCAATATGCTGGCAAAAGTGGTGCTTTCTCCCGCTGGGGCAGTCACAGTGGAAGTCGGAGATCGCGCCATCGGACACGGTGGCCGATGCGTGGCTGACAAAGTGGAAAAAATCAAGCACTTTTGCTGACACGCAGGTACTTCCGTCCACCAGACGCTCCAGCTTCTGGTGGGTAACGCCCTGCAGGAGCTGTTCTCCCTCTCTTACTGTTTCCTCGCTGCAATAGCGGCGCAGGTCGATCTTCCGGTTCATAACTCATCCAACCTTTCCAAAGATGTATCCTCTTTCTAACTACAGGAAACGCCAAATGCCCATCGCCGCGTCTCCTGTGCGCTGTGATTGATCGGTTTACGCCCAGCGGGTGCCGGCGTACATATTTGTTGTGTCCGCGTTGGCGGTGTTCAGTCGGCGCGGGTTGAAGTTGCTCAGAGATTTGCAGCCGTAGAACATTTTTT
>JAJQCJ010000040.1 GCA_021202775.1 Clostridiales bacterium
CCGTCAAGCGGCATTTCCGGTGCTTCGCACCTCCCTACCCTTTCAGGGGAGGCAGAAGGTTGTTATAACCGCTGCGTCGCTTTTATCCAGTAGGGGCGCACAGTGTGCGCCCGGCGAACCCTTCGGTTATCACTGAGTTTGCCGAAGGAACGGCTTTTCCGTGGGCAGGTAAAGCGGGAAGAAAAGAATGTTATCATCCAACAGACCGGTTCCGCATGGCGGGTTTATGGAAGAGGCAAACGGGCGGGCGCACAGTGTGCGCCCCTACGGAGAGTCGGAAAACGCAGTGGTTCCAGCTACCGCCACTAACAGCTAGCAGCTTCTAGCCACTAGCCACTAACAGCTCCCCTCACACAATCCTCTTAAACTGCTTCTCGATCTGCTTCTTCGTCATGGTAATGGCTACCGGCCTGCCGTGGGGGCAGTACCGCACCTGCCCGGACATCACCGCCTGGGCCACCACCTCCAGCTCCTGTTCCCCGCTGACCCAGCCGCCCTTGATGGCGCTCTTGCAGGCCATGGTGTGGAGCAGTTCGTCCCGGGCGGCGGAGGGGTCCGCCGTGCCGGTGGTCAGCAGCCGCTGGGCCAGCTCCTCCAGAGTGGGGAGGATGTCCTCCTCCGCCAGGTAGTCCGGCACCTGCCGCACCAGCAGGGTGCCGCCGCCGAACTCCTCCGCGTCGAAGCCGAACCGGGCCAGCAGGGGGAGATGCTCCGTCAGGGCGGCGTACTCGTCGGGCTCCGGCTTGTACACCAGGGGGGTCAGCAGCATCTGGCGCATGGGCTGGTAGTCCCTGGCCTTCAGCCGGTCAAAGTTCATCCGTTCGTGGGCGGCGTGTTTGTCGATGAGGTACACCGTATCCCCCTGTTCCACGATGATGTAGGTGTTCAGCACCTCGCCGGCCACCCGCCACATGGGGGCGTCCGGGGTCAGCGGTTCCAGCTGGGGCGCCGGTTCCTGCTGCGGCCCGGCGGGGACTTCCCCTTCTGCGGGGGAAACCGGAGGCATATCCTGTGTCGGCGCCTCCTGTCCGGACGGGGAAGGCTTTTTCACCGGCTCCGCCGGGGGCGGGGCGTCGAAATCCTCCGGCTCGTCGTACACCACCGTCAGATCCGGCTCCACCGGGGACACCTGCCGCACCGCCGCGGGCCGGGCCGTCAGGGGCACCGTCGCCCGGACAGGGGACGGGGCCGGTTCCGCCCGCTGGGGCTGGGGCTGGTACAGCCTGCCGCTGTCCCGGAGACTGGCCTCCCCCTGGGGGTTCAGGCCCAGCTTCCGGTATTCCTCCGCCGTCATGGTCCGGAAGAAGGTCTGGCCACCGGTGACTGTGTCCTCCTGCCGGGGCTTCGCCGGAGGCTGCTCTGGTAGGGCGTCCGGATGGCCCTGCTCCCGCTGGAGGGCGGATTTTACGGCGTAGTAGACGGCGTCAAACAGGGCCTTTTCGCTGGAAAATTTCACTTCCGTCTTGGTGGGGTGGACGTTCACGTCCACGCTGTTCAGCTTCGTGGTTAAATGGAGGACGCAGCAGGGGAACTTGCCCACCATCTTCTGGTTTTGATAGGCCTCCTCCAGAGCCGCCGTCATGGTGCGGCTCTTCACATACCGGCCGTTGACGAAGAAGTGCTGGCACCCTCTGGTGCCCCGGCAGCACACCGGGCGGGAGACGAAGCCCTCCACAGCGATGTCCCCTTCGCTCCGGCAGGGCAAAAAGCCCAGGGCCACGTCCCGGCCCAGCACGGCGTAGACCGCGCTTTTCAGGCTGCCGTCGCCGGGGGTGGAAAGCTCCTGCTTCCCCTCCCGAATCAGCCGGAAGGCCACCTCCGGGTGGCTCATGGCGGCGTGCTGCACCACCGCCGTCACCGCCGCCCCCTCCGCCGTGTCCCGCTTGATGAATTTCAGCCGGGCGGGGGTGTTGTAGAACAGCTCCCGGACGATCATGGTGGTGCCGTCCGGGCAGCCCACCTCGCTGCGCTCCCGCACCACGCCGCCGTCCAGCAGCAGGGCGGTGCCGAAGGGCTCGTCGGCGGTTTTGGTCATCAGCTCCACCTTGGAGACGGCGGCGATGGCCGCCAGGGCCTCCCCCCGGAACCCCAGGGTGCCGATGGCCTCCAGATCGTACTCGGTGCGGATTTTACTGGTGGCGTGGCGGAGGAAGGCGGTCTCCGCCTCGGCGGCGGCGATGCCGCAGCCGTCGTCCGTTACACGGATATAGCTCATGCCGCCCCGCTGGATCTCCACCGTCACATTGGCGGCGCCGGCGTCGATGGCGTTTTCCGTCAGCTCCTTCACTACGCTGGCGGGGCGCTCCACCACCTCGCCGGCGGCGATGAGGTCGGCAATGTGGGCGTCTAAGCATTGGATTTTGGGCATGGGAACCTTCTTTCTGGGTGTGAGCCAGTAGGGGCGCACACTGTGCGCCCGGCCACGGATGGCTTTCATTCTGTCCTTAAACTGGAAACAAGACATTACAGAGTGTAATTATCAGATATATCTATACAAAATGAAGTTAAAAACGCAAATGGTTTTACGGAGAAACTCCCCGTCAGGACACCTTTTGACAGGCGAAACCAGGCGGGCTCACATTGTGCGCCCCTACGTAGAGCGGAAAACGCGGGGCGGACCCCCTCCACCGGCTGCCGCCGGTCCCCCTCCCCCTTTGGGGGAGGAGAAAACTGTGGGAATCACCACGTCATTTGCTCCCCTGAAAGGGGAGGTGCCCCCACAGGGGGCGGAGGAGTTACTAACAGCTACTATTGTACCAGAAAAAAGTCAAAATGAAAAGGCCTCGTTTCATGTTCCGGCAAAAACTTGCCCCCATCACAGAAAATTCACGAGCCACCTATTGACAATCGCAGAAAGTATGTGCATAATAGTAGCTACCAGTGGTAGAAAATAACGGCGATAGGAGGTGATACCATGGAGCTTGAGGAAATGGCAAAGGAACTGTTCCGTTACACGACGGCTTTTCAGCGAGGCCCCCGGCGGAAGATGAACGAGATCTCCCAGGGGGAGATGGCGATGCTCCTCTACCTGATCCAGACGGACGAGGCCACCACCCCCACCGCCCTGAGTAACTGCTTCCACCTCTCCACCGCCCGGGTGACCAACATCCTGAACGGTCTGGAGTGCAAGGGCTATGTGGAGCGCACCCGGGACGAGAAGGACCGCCGCAGGGTCATCGTCCGTGGCACCGAGGCGGGCAGAGACTATGCGGCGGCCCGCTACCGGGACGCCATCGAGGACCTGACGCATCTCCTGACCGCCCTGGGTGAAGAGGACGCCAGGGAGTACCTGCGCCTGATGAAACGGATTTCTACCATGCTGGAGGAGGAGGGCGTGACGCCCTGCCCGTTCCTCCAGGCCGCGTCCCCGACCCCTGAGGGGTGACGCAGGCGGACTGAGCACAACCTGCGATTCTGAACAACAAAAACCGGCCCGCCGCCAAGGGGAGCGTCCGGGCCAGGAAAGGAAGGATAGTCTAATGAATATGATTAGGCGGCTGATCCCTTATTTTAAGGGATACGGCAAACAGGCGCTGCTGGCGCCCTCCCTCATCACGGCGGAAACCATCTGCGAGCTGATTCTGCCTCTGCTGATGGCGCAGATCATTGACGTGGGGATTGCCAACAGCGATATGGGGGTCATCCTCCGCATGGGTGCGCTGATGCTGCTGGTGGCCTGCATCTCCATGACCTGCGGCACCCTCAGCGCGAAGTTCGCCGCGGAGGCCTCCATCGGTTTGGGGGCCAACCTCCGCAGCGCGGAGTTTGACCAGGTCAGCAAATTCTCTTTTGCGGACATTGACCACTTCTCCTCCTCCTCGCTGATCACCCGTATGACCAACGACATCACCAACATCCAGAACACGGTGGCTATGGCGCTGCGGATGCTGGTGCGGTCCCTGATGATGATGGTGGTGGCGCTGATCGTGTCCTTCACCATCGAGTGGCGGCTGGCCATCATCCTGCTCATCATCCTGCCCATTCTGGCGGCTGCGGTGGGCTTCATCATGACCAAGTGCCACAGCCTGTTCCGGGCCATGCAGGCCAAGATCGACGCCCTGAACGAGAAGGTGCAGGAGAACCTGGTGGGCATCCGGGTGGTGAAGAGCTACGTCCGGGCCGACTTTGAGAAGGAAAAATTCCGCACCGCCAACGATGAGTACACCAGCGCCGGTCTGCGGGCCGTGCTGCGGGTCATCTCCCTGAACCCCATTATGATGCTCTGCGTCTCCACCGCCACGGTGCTGATTCTGTACAACGGCGGTCTGCTGGTGCTGGGGGGCGAGCTGCCCATCGGCCAGCTGTCCAGCCTGCTGAACTATATCATGATGGTGCTGATGGGGGTCATGATGGTGGCCATGACGCTGCTGCAGTACAGCCGCGCCCAGGCCTGCTCCGACCGTATCTTTGAAGTCATCGACACCGAGCCGGACATTGAGGACGGCCCCCTGTCCCACGAGCAGCTGCCCCAGTCCGCCGGCAAGGTGGAGTTCCGCAATGTGGCCTTTAAGTACACAAAGACCGGCACCGGCGACGACGTGCTGACCAAGCTGGACTTTGTGGCCCAGCCGGGCCAGATCGTGGCCATCGTCGGCGGCACCGGCGTGGGCAAGAGCTCCCTGGTGAACCTGATTCCCCGGTTCTACGACGTCTCCGGCGGCGAGGTGCTGCTGGACGACGTGAACGTGAAGGACTACCCCCTGGAGGACCTCCGGGGCCGCATCGGCATGGTGCTGCAAAACAACGTGCTGTTCTCCGGCACCATCCGGGAGAACCTGCTGTGGGGCGACCCCAACGCCACCGAGGAGGAGATGATCCAGGCCGCCAAGGACGCCCAGGCCTACGACTTTATCATGTCCTTCCCCTACGGATTTGACACCCACCTGAGTCAGGGCGGCGTCAACGTCTCCGGCGGACAGAAGCAGCGGCTCTGCATCGCCCGGGCCATGCTCCGCAAGCCCTCCGTGCTGATTCTGGACGACTCCACCTCCGCCGTGGACTCCGCCACCGAGGCCCTCATCCGGGAGAGCTTCTACCACAACCTGAAGAACACCACCGTCATCCTGATCGCCCAGCGTATCTCCTCCGTCCGGAATGCGGATCAGATCATCGTGCTGGACGAGGGCACCATCGCAGGCATTGGCACCCATGAGGAACTGATGCGCTGCAACAAGATCTATCAGGAGATCTATCATTCTCAGCTGGAAGGAGGGGTCGATCATGGCTAATAACGGACCTGGAAACGGACCCGGAAGGGGCAATAATCCCAACCCCCAGCGGCCCAAGAACATGATGGGCACCATCACCCGGCTGCTGAGCTACCTGATGAAGCGGCCTGCGATGCTGATCGCGGCGCTGCTGATGGTGGTGCTGTCCTCCCTGTGCAGCGTGGCGGCCACCTATATGATGCGCCCCATCATCAACGACCTGACTAACGCCGCGGCCGAAGGGGTCACGGTGCTGCCCGGCCTGCTGACCGGCGTGGTTCAGCTCTTTCTGGTGTACCTGGTGGCGGCGGCCTGCTCCTACGGCCAGGCCAACCTGATGGCCCAGCTGGCCCAGAAGAGTTGCAACACCCTGCGGAAAGAGCTCTTCGACCATATGCAGACCCTGCCCCTGCGGTTCTTCGATCAGCACACCCACGGCGAGCTGATGAGCCGCTTCACCAACGACGCGGACAACGTGCAGATGGCCCTGGAGCAGTCCATCGTCTCCATGCTGTCCGCCGGCATCACCTTCATCTCCACGGTGGTGATGATGATCTATCTGAGCCCCCTCCTGTTCCTCATCTCTGTCGTCATGCTGGTGGCCATTATGCTGGTCATCCGTGTGGTGGGCGGCAGGAGCCGCGCCTACTACCGGGAGCAGCAGGCCGCCCTGGGCGCCCTGAACGGCAACATCCAGGAAATGATGTCCGGCATGAAGGTGGTCAAGGCCTTCACCCATGAGGACCAGGCGGTCAGCGACTTCCGTGAGCTGAATGAGAACTACCGCCAGGCGGCCTCCAAGGCCACCTTCTACTCCAACGCCATGGGCCCCATCTCCGGCAACATCTCCAACATCGGCTATGCCATCACCGCTGCGGTTGGCGGCGCCCTGAGCATCATCGGCGGCTTCGACATCGGCGGCCTGGTCACCTACCTGACCTACTCCAAGCAGCTGTCCCAGCCCCTGAACCAGATCACCATGCAGATGAACAACGTCCTCTCCGCCCTGGCCGGCGCCGAGCGCATCTTCGCCGTCATGGACGAGGAGCCGGAGATCGACACCGGCAAGGTCACGCTGGTCAACGTGGAAAAGCACGAGGACGGCAGCCTGAGCCTCCACAACGGCCAGGGCCGGGTCACCCACTGGGCGTGGAAGCTGCCCCAGACCGAGCGGGGCATGCTGGTCCACCACGACGACGGCCACTGGAGCTGGGAGCCCCGGAACGGCGGCGACACCTTCAATCTCAAGCCGGTCACCGGTACCATCATCGGCGAAGGCGAGGACGCCTGCGAGCTGGTGGAACTGAAGGGCGACGTCCGCCTCAACAACGTGGACTTCAGCTATGTGCCGGAGAAGCAGGTGCTGTATGACCTGAGCGTCTACGCCAAGCCCGGCCAGCAGATCGCCTTTGTCGGCTCCACCGGCGCAGGCAAGACCACCATCACCAACCTGATCAACCGGTTCTACGAGATTCAGGACGGCGGCATCACCTATGACGGCATCGATGTCCAGGGCATCGCCAAGGACAGCCTCCGCCGCTCCCTGGGCATCGTCCTCCAGGACACCCACCTGTTCACCGGCACCGTTATGGAGAACATCCGCTACGGCAAGCTGGACGCCACGGATGAGCAGTGCATCGCCGCGGCCAAGACCGCTAACGCCCACTCCTTCATCCGCCGCCTGCCGGAGGGCTACAACACCATGGTCACTGCCGACGGCGCCAACCTGTCCCAGGGCCAGCGGCAGCTGCTGGCCATCGCCCGGGCCGCCGTGGCGGACCCGCCGGTGATGGTGCTGGACGAGGCCACCTCCTCCATCGACACCCGTACCGAGGCCCTGATCTCCAAGGGCATGGACGCCCTGATGAAGGGGCGCACCACCTTCGTCATCGCCCACCGGCTGTCCACCGTCCGCAACAGCGACTGCATCGCCGTGCTGGAGCTGGGCCGCATCATTGAGATCGGCTCCCACGATGAGCTGATGGCCATGAAGGGCCGTTACTACCAGCTGTACACCGGTCAGTTCCAGCTGAGCTGACAGGGGCACACACATCTAAATGAAACCACCCCCGCAGAGGCTGAGCCTTTGCGGGGGTGTCGGTGTTTTTGGGAGAGGGCGGCTCAGGGGGGAGCTTCGGGGCCTCGCTCCCCCCTAAGAACCCTCCTCCTATAACCCCGGGGCTTCGCGCTGTCCAACCGTCAAGTGGTCTATCAGGCGACAGACGATGTGACTTCATACGCACCAAAGCTGCCGCCGATGGCGGCTGGCTACGATTGCCGTTCCGCCCTGCCGGAGGCGGGCGGAACGAGCAATTTTATCATCCAACGGTAGATAACATCTGCCTGAACCTTAAGGTCACAACCTCTCATCAAAAAGCGTAATTATCCATTGCTTTTTTGCATTAGAGGCTATAGCTCACCCTTACAGTCAGATTTCATCAACCAAAGGACAATAAAATTGCCGCCCGTCCCGCCGCTTAGCGGCAGGGACGTGGCGGCAATCGTAGCCAGCCGCCATCGGCGGCAGCTTTGGTGCGTATGAAGTCACATCGTCTGTCGCCTGATAGACCACTTGACGGTTGGACAGCGCGAAGCCCAGAGGTTATAGGAGAGGGATTCTTAAGGGGGAGCGAGGCCCCGAAGCTCCCCCTCAAGTCGTCCTCTTTTGCTACTTTTCTCGACGAATCGAGAAAAGTAGGCCATGCCC
>JAJQCJ010000018.1 GCA_021202775.1 Clostridiales bacterium
CCACGACCTCGCTCATCACGTCGTTGATGGAGCCGATGGCGATGATGATGTTCTCGGCGTCAGGCGCACCATAGTAGTTGAAGGCGGCATAGTTGGTGCCCAGCTTCTCGTTGATCATGGCGAAGTACTTGTCCACGATCTCAGGCAGGGCGTCATAGTACTTGTTGCAGGCCTCACGATGCTGGAAGAAGGTGTCATCATTCTCGTGGGATCCGCGGACGATGCCATGGTTGGGGTTCAGGGCATGGTTGCGGAAGGCCTCAACAGCGTCCATGTTGACCATGTCGGCCAGGTCCTTGTAGTCCCAAACGGACAGCTTCTGAATCTCGTGGGAGGTGCGGAAACCGTCGAAGAAGTTCAGGAAGGGCACGCGGCCTTCGATGGCGGCCAGGTGGGCCACAGGGGCCAGGTCCATGACCTCCTGGGGGTTGGCCTCGGCCAGCATGGCGAAGCCGGTCTGACGGCAGGCCATGACGTCCTCGTGGTCACCGAAGATGTTCAGGGCGTGGGTGGTCAGGGCGCGGGCGGCCACGTGCAGGACGCCGGGCAGCAGCTCGCCGGCGATCTTGTACATGTTGGGGATCATCAGCAGCAGGCCCTGGGATGCGGTGTAGGTGGTGGTCAGGGCGCCGGCGGCCAGGGAGCCGTGAACCGTGCCGGAGGCGCCAGCCTCGGACTGCATCTCAACGACCTTCACAGGGTTGCCGAAGATGTTCTTCTGACCCTGGGCGGCCCACTGGTCCACATAGTCCGCCATGGGGCTGGACGGGGTGATGGGGTAGATGCCGGCAACCTCGGTAAACGCATAGGATACCCATGCGGCCGCGTTGTTTGCATCCATGGATTTCTGTTTTCTTACTACCATGATGTTAGTTGCCTCCTTATATCCGTTAGAGTCCTCCGGGAACCTCCGGATAAGGGAACCGAAGCGGACTGCGGGAAACTGCCGCAGGACGCCGCGCCTCCGTTTATTCAGAGTTTCCCTAAACGGGGGAAACCTTTTCACCCTCCTATCATACCAGTTTCGGAGCCATTTGTAAACCTTAATTTTTGCTTCTGGCCGCAAATTTGCAAGAATTTTTTTGAAAACTGTCCGGGAAAAGGAAGATATTTGGTGATTTTCAACAGTTAATCATGGCTAACTTTTTGAGGAGGGGGTGCAACTGCACAGGGATTCCCTCCGGGCGGGGGAGAAACGCCCCCGCCCGCTGCGCCCGCCGCAGCGCGCCGGCGGCTGCGGCGGGGCGTCAAAAAAGCACAAAAAATACAGGTTATTTCAAAGGCCGGGCCAACGGGAAAAAAGCGGCCCCCGCCGGAAAGCGGGGGCCGCAGCAAATTGCGGGGCTGGATCACCAAAATCTTGAAAACAAGTAGGACAGCCTCGTGAAGAAGCGGTTTCTCAGGTTGGACAGCATGTTGGACAGCGCATCCAAACCGCTCCATCCGCCCCATCCGGAGCCGCCGCTTTCGCCCGGCTCCTTTTCGCCGCAGACGGTGCAGACGCCGTCCACGTAGTTGTGGCCGGTGGCGGGGATAACCTCGCCGGAGGTGACAGTCTCACCGCAGACGGTGCAGACCTCGTCGCCGGTGTAGCCGTCCTCGGTGCAGGTGGCGTCTTTGGCGTTCTGAATCTCGGTGGTGTGGCCGGTGGCGGGAATGACCTCGGTGTAGCTGTCGCCGCACGCACAGGTATAGGTCAGCACGCCGTCCGTGGTGCAGGTGGCCTCGGTGGTCACTTCGGCGGTGTAAGCGTGGGTATGCTCACCCTCGCCGGGCTGCGCCGCGCCGCAGACGGTGCAGACGCCGTCCACATAGGTATGGCCGGTGGCCTCAGTCTCATCCGCAACGTAAGTGTCGCCGCAGACGGAGCAGGTGTAGGTGGTGTAGCCGCCTTCGGTGCAGGTGGGTTCGGTGACAACGGCCTCGTAGCTGTGGCCCGTGGCCTCAGTCTCGTCCGTCGTGTAGCTGTCGCCGCAAATGGAACAGGTGTACGTGGTGTAACCGCCCTCGGTGCAGGTGGGCTCGGTGACGGCAGTCACATAGTTGTGGCCGGTGGCGGGGATGACCTCGGTGTAGCTGTCGCCGCACGCACAGGTGTAGGTCAGCACGCCGTCCGTGGTGCAGGTGGCCTCGGTGGTCACTTCGGCGGTGTAAGCGTGGGTATGCTCACCCTCGCCGGGCTGCGCCGCGCCGCAGACGGTGCAGACGCCGTCCACATAGGTATGGCCGGTGGCCTCAGTCTCATCCGCAACGTAAGTGTCGCCGCAGACGGAGCAGGTGTAGGTGGTGTAGCCGCCCACAGTGCAGGTGGGTTCGGTGACAACGGCCTCGTAGCTGTGGCCGGTGGCCTCAGTCTCATCCGCAACGTAAGTGTCGCCGCAGACGGAGCAGGTGTAGGTGGTGTAGCCGCCCACAGTGCAGGTGGGTTCGGTGACGATAGCCTCATAGTCGTGGCCGGTGGCCTCAGTCTCATCTGCAACGTAAGTATCGCCGCAGACGGAGCAGGTGTAGGTGGTGTAACCGCCTGCGGTGCAGGTGGGCTCGGTGACAACGGATTCATAGCTGTGGCCATTGGCGGGGACGGTGATCGTCTCGCGGTTGAGTTCCGCGTCGCAGACGGTGCAGTAAATCACGCTGTCATAGGAGCCGGGTTCGGTGCAGGTGGCGTCAACCTCGTTCTCTACTACGGTTTCGCCTGCGGTATGTCCGCTGGCGGGGACGGTGACCGTCTCACGGCTGAGTTCCTCGTCGCACTCGGTGCAGTAAACCACTTCGTCATAGGAGCCGTCTTCGGTGCAGGTGGGGTCAACCTCGTTCTCAACGACGGTTTCACCGGCGGTGTGACCACCGGCGGGGACGCTGATGGTCTCGCGGCTCAGTTCCTCGCCGCAAACGGAGCAGTAAACCACTTCGTCATAGGAACCACCCGCTGTGTGGGAGGCTGCAACCTCGTTTTCAACAACGGCTTCGCCGGCGGTGTGTCCGGTGGCTTCGGTCTCATCCGCCGTGTAGCTGTCGCCGCAGACGGAGCAGGTGTAAGTGGTGTAACCGCCCGCAGTGCAGGTGGGGGCGGTGACAACGGCCTCATAGGCATGGCCGGTGGCATCTACCGTCTCGGTGTAGGTGTCGCCGCAGACAGCGCAGACATAGACGTTCTCGCCGTCCTCCGTGCAGGTGGGTTCGGTGGATGCGTCCTCATCCAGCTCATAAGCATGGTTGCCGGTGGCGGGGACGGTGACCGTCTCACGGCTGAGTTCCTCGTCGCACTCGGTGCAGTAAACCACTTCGTCATAGGAGCCGTCTTCGGTGCAGGTGGGGTCAACCTTGTTCTCAACGACGGTTTCGCCAGCGGTGTGGCCCGTGGCCTCGGTCTCATTCCCTGTGTAACTGTCGCCGCAGTTGATGCAGGTGTAAGTGATGTAACCCTCCTCGGTGCAGGTGGGTTCGGTGGGCTCGGCCACATAGTCATGGCCGGTGGCGGGGACGGCGATGGCCTCACGGCTGAGTTCCTCGCCGCAGACGGTGCAGTAAACCACTTCGTCATAGGAGCCGTATTCGGTGCAGGTGGCCGCAACCTCGCTCTCAAGGACGGTTTCGCCGGCGGTGTGTCCGGTGGCGGGGATGGTCTCGGTGTAATTGTCGCCGCACTCGGTGCAGGTGTAGGTCATGACGCCGTCCTCCGTGCAGGTGGCCTCGGTGGTTACCTCGGAGGTGTAAGCGTGGGTGTGGGTCGGTTCCTCCGCGCCGCAGACGGTGCAGACGCCGTTCACATAGGTGTGGCCGGTGGCGGAAATGAACTCACCGGTGGAAATTGTCTCGCCGCAGACGGTGCAGACCGTATCACCGGTGTAGCCGTCCTCCGTGCAGGTGGCGGCTTTGGCGTTCTGAATCTCGGTGGTATGGCCGGTGGCGGGGATGGTGACGGTCTGCTGGTCGCTGTACTCCGCTCCGTCAAAGGTAACGGTGGCGGTGTAGACCGTCTTGCCCGCCACAGTGCAGGTGGCGGCTTCGGTTTCGCTATCCACTATGCAGCCTACGACCTCCGTATGGTTACTGTCGTTGGCACAGGTGAAGGAGGCAGAGCAGGTGCTGTAGTCCTCCGCCCAGGTGAAGGTGGGGGTCTGCCAGTTGTGACCGGTGGCGGGGATGGTCTCGCTCTCTGTTGTATCGGTGTAAGTGGTGCCGTTAAACGTGCAGGTCGCGGTATAGGTCTTGCTGCCATCGGTGGTGCAGGTGGCGTCTTTGCCGCCGGAAGTGACCGTACAATCTACCGTTACGGTGCCGTCCCCAGCCGAACAGGTGAAGGTGGCGGTGCAGGTGGAATAATCCTCCGCCCAGTTGAACCCAGGCGTCCCCCAGCTGTGGTCCGCGCTGCAATCAGAGTCGGACACAGGATAGGCGGTGGTGAACGCGGTGGTTGTGTAATCGGAATCTCTGACATGGTCGGCGGCAAAGTTGTCGGAACCCTTCAGGAAGTAGTTATTGGTGCTCGTGCCGTCGTCCCATGTCGTGTCGATGTTATAATAGCTGTTACCGACCTTCACAATGTTCCAGCCGTGGGCGCCGGTTTCCCCGGTGCCGTTTGTGGCCGTTCCGCTGATATAACGGGCGTCCAGGCCGGCCATCAGCGCCATTCTGTAGAACAGCGTCGCATAGCCCTGGCACACGGCGGTGCCGTTGATCAGCGCGGCGTATGCCGTGTACTTCAGGGTGTAGCTGTCGTTATCTAGATTCGTATAGTCATAGGTGACGTTCGCACAGATGTAATCATGGATGGCCAGAACCTTCTGGTAGTCACATTTGCTGTCCAGGTCCAGGCTTGCCATCACCGTTTTCAGTTTGGCGGCCAGTTCCTCCTCCTGGGCGGCGGTTGTGTAGTAATTGGTGAAGGTATAGGTAATCGCCAAATAGTAGTATCCGCCGCTACTACTTATGCTCGCGGTGGATGAGTATGCGGCACCCTGCCATGCCAGATAATCGCCTTCATTTGGCACGCCGGTGTGCTCCATCGCCGCTGTGGCGATTTCCGCCAGGATGTTTTCATCGTAGTCATCAGCCGGGCAGGTATAATAGACTACGACCTCCTCGGTGCGGTTGACCATCGCCTCCCGAACGACCTCCGCCGCATCCGCCACATTGTCGAGATACTCAACGTCAGCGGCGGCGGCCTCCGTTGTCAGAAGCGCCGTGGGCAGCAGGCCCAGACACAGCGTCAGCGCCAACAGCATGGCTGTCAGCCGTTTCCAGGTGTGTTTCATGCTCTTTTTCCTCCTAAGAATAAAAATCGCCGGGTACGCGCCCCGATGCATGACAAATCTTTTGCCAGAGTCGGTTCGTTATTACAAATTATAACAGGATATACGCAACCGGTCAAGCGAAATATCAATGAAATAGACACTTCCTTTATTGCAAAGCCGCGGGAAATTTTGAACGCCGCCCCTTTACATTTCGTATTCCATATGGTAGAATAATACCAACTGTTAAAGAGAGGTGTCCCTTATGCGTGCAGAACCTTGCAGCGATTTTCCCCGCACCCTGTCCGCCCTGCGGAAGGAGAAGGGGGTTAGCCAGCGCACCGCCGCCGAGGCCCTGGGCATCAGCCAGGCCCTGCTCTCCCACTATGAGAAGGGCGTCCGGGAGCCGGGGCTGGCCTTTGTGGTGCGGGCCTGCGACTATTACCACGTCTCCGCCGACTACCTGCTGGGCCGCACCTTTGACCGGGAAGGCTCCATGGTGGACGCTCAGGAGCTGTATGACGTCAGCCTCCACAAGGACAACGCCCTCCGGGGCAGCGTCATGGCCCAGCTGAACAAGAAGCTCATCGTCAACTCCATCACCGTCCTGTACGGTCTCCTAGGGCGGCTGGGCTGCCGGGAGCTGATTCTGGCGGTGTCCAACGCCTTTGGCAGCCAGATTTACGCCCTGTTCCGGGATCTGCGCACCATTGACAAGACCAACTCCGACAGCCTGTTCACCCTGCCGGAGAATCACGCCCAGGCCGGGGCCGTCACCGTCACCACCCTCCAGGCCATAGCGGAGAGCAATACCCTGGTGCAGGAGCTGCGGGAGCAGGACCTGTCCTTCCCCATCACCGACGAGAGCTTGAAGCGGGAGTATCCTACCATGTGGCAGTCGCTGTATCAGGTGCTCCACCGCACCTCCAACGTCATCACCCGCCGCCTGTCCAGCCACACCTACGATGAATAAAGGAGCGTAGTTCCATGGATATGAAAGAGACTTTTTTGCGCCGCACCCAGATTTTTGACGGCCACGTTGTCCACCTGTTTGTGGACGATGTCCGCCTGCCCAACGGCGGCACCGCCAAGCGGGAAATCGTCACCCACGCCGGCGGGGCCTGCGTCGCCGCCCTGACGGAGCGCAACGAGCTGCTGCTGGTGCGTCAGTTCCGCTACGCCTTTGGGGAGGAGCTGCTGGAGATCCCCGCCGGAAAGCTGGAGCGGGGGGAGGACCCCTTCGAGGCCATGAAGCGGGAGCAGCGGGAGGAAACCGGCACCCATGCCGACCGCTACGTCTCCCTGGGCGTCACCTACCCCACCGTGGGCTATGACGATGAGAAGATTTACATCTGGGCCTGCCGGGTGACGGAGCCCGCCGGGGACCAGGACCTGGACCCGGACGAGTTCCTGGAGGTGGAGAAGCTGGACCTGTGGAAGGCGGAGGAAATGGTGATGGCCGACCAGATTCGGGACGGCAAGACCCAAATCGCCATCTTAAAGGTGGCCGCCCTGGTGCGGGCCGGGAAGCTGTGAGGGAGTCCGCCGCCGCACTGGAAACGCCCCGTCTGCTGCTCCGGAAGGCCGTTCCCGCGGACACGGAGAGCCTGTACCGCAGCCTGTGGAGCCGCCCGGAGGCGGCCCGGTATATGCTGTGGCAGCCCACCGCCACATGGGAGGAGGCTTGGCAGCGCATGGGCCGCACCATCGCCCATCAGCGGGACCATCTGGCCTGGACGATCTGCGAAAAAAGTACCGGGAAGGCCATCGGCTTTGCGGGCATCACCCCCCTGTCCCCCGGTGTATACGAGGACACGGGGCTGGCCCTGTCCCCGGACTGCTGGCGGCAGGGCTACGGCAGGGAGGCGCTGGAGGCGTTGGTGGCCTGCTGCTTTCACCGGCTGGGCGGGACCGCCCTGGTCTGCTCCTGCCGGCGGGAAAACACGGCATCCCGACAGCTCCAGCTGTCCTGCTCCTTCCGCTACACCCACAGCGAGGAACGCACCGACCCCAGGGACGGCGGGGCCTATGTGGTGGATTTTTACCGGCGGGAGCGGGATAGTGGATGTTAGTGGTAGTTGAAACCGCTTTGTTCCCCTGTTCCGGTAGGGGCGCACAGTGTGCGCCCGCCCGTTTGCCCAAAACCGTTACGATACAACCGTAACAGAGCGCGAACCCTGAATTTTCGCTTTTCTGTAGGGGCGGCCCCTGGCCGCCCGCAGAAACCACCTGCTTACCCCGGGCGGCCAAGGGCCGCCCCTACACATTCGGGTGCAAATAGCAGCGCTGTTTTTGAAATACAGTTTCCAATCAAACATATCAATGAAACCAACCGTAGCCGGGCGCACACTGTGCGCCCCTGCCGGATGGGGGAAACCCCGGCGGGTTCAACCACCGCCACCAACAGCTAACAGCTAACAGCTAATAGCTAACAGCCATTCTTCCAAACAAGGAGGTTCCACCATGCGTTCCGATCAGCGCCGCGCCGCTATCCTATCCACCCTGCAACAGGAGACCGCCCCCGTCAGCGCCTCCGCCCTGGCCCGGCAGTACGGCGTCAGCCGTCAGATCATCGTGGGGGACGTGGCCCTGCTCCGGGCCGCAGGGGCGGACATCGCCGCCACCCCCCGAGGCTATGTGCTGAACCGGGCGCCGGCGGGGGGGGGGC
>JAJQCJ010000002.1 GCA_021202775.1 Clostridiales bacterium
GCAATCAGATGGTCAAACTTGTCCAGCATGGCCTGGTCGTAATCCAGGGCGGCGCTGTCGATGGGGAACATGCCGGAGGCCTCCCCGATGCCCAGGGCGTTCACCCCGGTGAGGGAATAGTGGACATACCCCGCCAGGGTGGTGATGTGGGCGATGTCCTTCACATGGTCCTCGCCGTTCAGGATGGCCTGATAGAGATGGGCAATGCTCCACCGCTGGGGGATGTTGAACTGGAACAGGGCCGTCAGCTCCTCCGCCGCCGGGCCGGTGATGGTGTTCTGCCAGGTGCGGAAGGGCACCAGCAGGTTCCAGTCCTTGTCAAAGGCCAGATAGCCGTGCATCATGGCGGAGATGCCCATGGCGGCCAGGCCGTCCACCTGGCCCAGGCCCTGCAGGGCGACTTTCAGCCCCGCCCAGACCTCGTCCAGGGAGTAGGTCCATACGCCGTCCTCGTAGCTGCTGGCCCAGGTGTAATCGCCGGACTGCACCGGCCGGAAGGCTTCATCGATGACCACCGCCTTGATGCGGGTGGAGCCGAATTCGATGCCCAGGCACTTTTTCGCGTTATCCATTGTGGTTCCTCCCTGTCAGCCCCGGACGAATTCCTTCGCCACGGCGGTAATATGCTCTGCGCTGAGGCCGAACTGCTTCAGCAGGGCGGCGGCGGGGCCGGAGTGGCCGAACTCGTCCCGGACGCCGATGCGGCGCATGGGGGTGGGCAGTTCCTCGCTGAGGAGGCCCGCCACGGCCTCCCCCAGGCCGCCGATGACGCTGTGCTCCTCGCAGGTGATGACCTTGCCGCACTCCTTTGCGGCGGTGAGAATCAGTTCCTCATCCAGGGGCTTGATGGTGCAGAGGTTGATGACTCTGGCGGAAATGCCCTCGTTTTTCAACGCTTCCGCCGCCATCAATGCCTCGTTCACCATGAGGCCATTGGCGAGAATGGCAACGTCATTGCCCTCGGTCAGCACCTCGCCCTTGCCGATTTGGAACTCAAACGTAGCCTCGTCGTGGAACACCGGCACAGCCAGCCGCCCGAAGCGGAGGTACACCGGCCCATTCAGCTCATAGGCTGCCTTCACGGCGGCTTTCGCCTCCACGTCGTCGGAGGGGCACAGCACCGTCATGCCGGGGATGGAGCGCATCAGGGCGAAGTCCTCACAGCACTGATGGCTGGCCCCGTCCTCGCCCACGGAAATGCCGCCGTGGGTGGCCCCGATCTTCACGTTCAGATGGGGATAGCCGATGGAGTTGCGCACCTGTTCAAAGGCCCGGCCCGCCGCGAACATGGCGAAGCTGGAGGCAAAGGGCACCAGCCCCATGGCCGCCATACCGGCGGCGGCTGCCACCATGTTGCACTCGGCAATGCCGCAGTCAAAGTGCCGCTCCGGGAACACCTTCTTAAAGGTGCCGGTCTTGGTGGCGGCGGCCAGGTCCGCGTCCAGCACCACCACGTCGCTGTGGGCCCTGCCCAGCTCCACCAGGGCGTTGCCGTAGCTGTCCCGGGTGGCGATTTTCTTCACGTCGCTCATTGTGCCGCCTCCAGTTCTGCCATGGCTGCGTTCAGCTCGTCCATGGCGATTTTGTATTCCGCGTCGTTGGGGGCCTTGCCGTGCCAGCCCACCTGATTCTCCATGTAGGACACGCCCTTGCCCTTGGTGGTATGCATCAGGATGGCGGTGGGTTTGCCCTGGCAGCCGTGGAAGGAGGCGAAGGCCCCCTCCAGGGCGTCGAAGTCGTGGCCGTCCACAGAGACGACGTTGAAGCCAAAGGCCTCCAGCTTGGCGTCCACCGGGGCGGTGTTCATGACGTCCTTGGTGGCGCCGTCGATTTGCAGGCCATTCAGGTCGATGATGACGCAGAGGTTGTCCAGTTTGTAGTGGGCGGCGAAGAGGAACGCCTCCCACACCTCGCCCTCGGCGATTTCGCCGTCGCCCAGGAGGGTGTAAACGTTTACGTCCTTGCCCAGGTACTTGGCCGCCTTGGCCATACCCGCCGCGCAGGAGACCCCCTGCCCCAGGGAGCCGGTGGACATATCCACGCCGGGGGCGGTGTTCATGTTGGGGTGGCCCTGGAGGTAGCTGTCAATATGCCGCAGGGTGGGGAGGTCCTCCACCGGGAAGAAGCCCCGATAGGCCAGGGCAGCGTACAGGCCGGGGGCCGTGTGGCCCTTGGAGAGGACAAAGCGGTCCCGGTCCTCCCACTTGGGATTCTTCGGGTCGATCCGCATTTCCCTGTTGTAGAGATAGGCAAACACCTCTGCCGCGGACAGGCTGCCGCCGGGATGTCCGGCTTTCGCCCCGTGGGTGGCCGTTACCACGCCCATGCGCACCTGACAGGCGGCGATGGCGAGTTGGCGCTTTGCTTCGTTTGTCATAAACTTCCCTCATTTCATAAGTTGAGAGCCTCCGGGGGGAGGTCCCGTATATACTAAACGCAGCTGAAACAGCAGAAAGCAGCTCCATCCGCGTGAAGTTGCCTGTTTAAGGTTGGCGGCGGGAGACGCGCCCCCGGCTTTCGCCGGGGGAGACGCGCCCATTGTCGCTGGATTCAGTTGATTACTTTTTCCTGTCCTTCAGCACGGCAAAGATGCTTTGCAGCACGATGAAGAAGCACAGCAGCGCCGCCGTGGCGATGTTGGCCCAGGAGGACAGCAGCTTGCCGTTGGTTTTCACCAGGCTGGAGATGGTGCCGTTGATCAGCACGCCGAAGAAGGAACCGATGACGTTGCCCACGCCGCCGGTCAACAGCGTGCCGCCGATGACGGAGGATGCGATGGCGTCCATTTCCAGACCGGTGGCCTGGGAGACGGAGCCGGACATGGTGTTCAGGCAGTAGCAGATGCCGCCGATGGAACACAGGAAGGAGGACAGCATATAGGCCTTCATCTTGGTGTTCTTCACGTTCAGGCCCATCATGGCGGCGGACTGCTCACTGCCGCCCACGGCGTAAAGGCTGCGGCCGAACTTGGTGTAGCGCAGCAGCAGGAAGACCACCAGCAGCACGATGAGGGCGATCACCACGCTGACCCGGATGTAAGGCACCTGAAGGATGCCCTTCTTGTTGTAGTAGCCGCCGAAGGGCAGCTCGATCTTGAAGTTGGCCCACTTGTAGAACAGGCTGTCCGCAGGGACGGACACCTGGTTGGTGGAGATCACCGCCGTCATGCCCCGGCAGAAGAACATGCCCGCCATGGAGACGATGAAGGGCTGAATCTCCAGATAGCCCACGCAGAAGCCTTGGAACATGCCAAAGACCACGCCGATGACCAGCACCAGGATGCACAGGGGAATGGTGCTCAGCCCCCACTCCGACATGCCCTGGGCCAGAATCATGCAGTCCAGTGAGATCAGGGCGCCCACGGAGATATCGATGCCGCCGGTGAGCATCACGCAGGTCATGCCGCAGGCCACGCAGAGGAGGCCGGCGTTGTTGATGAGGATGTTCAGGAAGGTTTGCAGATGGGTGAAGCCCTTGCTGGAGTAGATGATGCAGCCGACGACATACATCACGATAAACAGGGCGATGGTGATGAGCAGCAGCAGGGTGTTGCTGTTGATCTGCCTGCGCTCTTTCAGCGCGTTTGCCGGTTTATTCATACGCTCGCCGCCTCCTTTGCTGCCCGCTTCAGGTCACGCTTTGCCTTACGGTTGGCCATGAACGCCTTGAAGGGAGGCGCCTGGATGACCACGATCAGAATCACGATGATGGCCTTGAACACAGGGGCCTGAGAGGTGGAAACGCCCATGTTGTACATGGTGGTGGTGATGGCCTGAATGGTGTAGGCGCCGATGATGGAGCCGGCCAGGTTGAACTTGCCGCCGCCCAGGCTGTTGCCGCCCAGGGCCACCGCCAGGATGGCGTCCATCTCATAGTTCAGGCCGATGTTGTTGGAGTCGGCGGAGGTGATGCGGGAGGAGGCCACCAGGCCGGCGATGCCCGCGCACAGACCGCAGATGATGTAGCACAGCAGGATCAGCCGCTGGGAGTTCAGACCGGCGATGCGGGAGGCCTTCCGGTTGATGCCCACGGACTGGACGGAGAGGCCCAGGGCCGTCTTTTTCAGCACCAGCGTCATTACCAGGACGCAGACCGCCGTGATAATGATGGGGGTGGGGATGGGGCCGATGTAGCTGCCGAAGATGTCATAGCCCACGAAGAAGGTGTTGGTAAAGTCGCTGGGCACCCGGACGTAGACGATCAGGTTGTTGCACAGCAGCAGACCGATGGCCCTGGCCGCTGAGTACAGAATCAGCGTGGCCACCATGGGCTGCACGTTTAAGTATGCCACCAGCGTCCCGTTGAAGGCGCCGCAGAGGGCGCCCATGGCCAGGCAGCCGATGACGCCCACGATCAGGGGCATGGCAAACTCGTTGGTGGAGGACACGCCGTAGCCCGCCAGCAGCATGCAGCAGAAGCAGGCGGACAGGCTCATGACGGAGCCGACGGAGATGTCGGTACCGGCGGAGACGGAGACCACCAGCGTCATGCCGATGGCCAGGATGGCCACCTCGCTGCCGCGGTTCAGGATGTCGATGATACGGCCATAGAGCAGGCCGTTGTTGATGGAAATGCTAAAGAAGTTGAAGGCGCCGTTCCCCTGGGCAACGTCTGAGATGACGTTGATCAGCATCACCAGAATCATGCAGCAGATGGGGAGGAACAGTTTCATCTGGGTCAGTTTTCTTACTTTACTCATTCTGAATCACCTCCGCCGGCAATGGCCGCCATGACCCGCTCCTGGGTCAGCTCTCCGTCCAGCTCGCCCACCTTTTCGCCGTCACGGAGGACGGCCAGGCGGTTGCAGGTGCGGAGCATTTCCTCCACCTCAGAGGAGATGAAGATCAGGCTCTTGCCCTCCTGGGCCAGCTGAATCACCAGCTTCTGAATCTCGGTCTTGGTGCCCACGTCGATGCCACGGGTGGGCTCGTCCAGAATCAGGAAGTCCGGGTCGGTGGCCAGCCACCGGGCCAGAATCACCTTCTGCTGGTTGCCGCCGGAGAGCTGCTTGATGAGGGTCTCCTTAGAGGCGGTCTTGATTTGCAGCATTTCGATGTACTTGTCCGCCAGCTCCTCCTGTTCGGCATGGGACAGCAGGTGGCCCATGCCCCGCTTCGCCTGGAGGGCCAGGATGATGTTCTCCCGGACGGAGAGGTCTGCGATGATGCCCTCCGCCTTCCGGTCGTCAGGCAGCAGGCCCATGCCCTGGTTCATGGCGTCGATGGGGGCGTTGATTTTGACCTCCTGGCCCTTCACCTTCAGGGTGCCGGTCTGGGCCTTGTCCGCGCCGTAGATGGCCCGGGCCAGCTCGCTGCGGCCAGAGCCCAGCAGGCCGGTGAGGCCCACCACTTCGCCCTTGCGGATCTCCAGGTCAAAGGGCTTGATGGTGCCCTTGTGGCTCAGGCCCTTGGCGTCGATCATCATCTCGGCGCCGGACAGGTCCACCTCGCCCTCCGGCTTGATGGCGGCCAGGTCGTCAAAGTCCTTGCCCATCATGGCGGCCACCAGCTTCACACGGGGCAGCTCGGCGATGGGGTATTCGCCCACCAGCTGGCCGTTGCGCAGCACGGTGATGCGGTCGCAGACGGCGTACACCTGCTCCAGGAAGTGGGTGACGAAGACGATGCTGACCCCCTGGTCCCGCAGCTTGCGCATGAGGGTGAAGAGCTTCTCCACCTCGTTGTCGTCCAGGGAGGAGGTGGGCTCGTCCAGAATCAGCACTTTGCAGTCCATATCCACAGCGCGGGCAATGGCGATCATCTGCTGCAATGCCAGCGAATAGTTCTCAAGGTTTTGGGTTACGTCAATGTCAAAGTCCAGGTCGGCCATAATGCGCTTGGCCCCCGCCACCATGGCCTTCCGGTCGATGGTGTGGAACTTGGTCAGCGGCTCCCGGCCAATGTAAAGGTTTTCTGCCACGCTCAGATTGGGGCACAGGTTGACCTCCTGGTACACCGTGGAAATGCCCTTCTTCTGCGCGTCCAGCGTGGAATGGTTCCGGATCGGCCCGTCAATGCCCTCCAGATGAATCTCGCCGGCCTCAAAGTTGTTGATGCCGGTGAGGCACTTGATGAGGGTGGATTTGCCTGCGCCGTTTTCGCCCATCAGGGCGTGGATTTCCCCTTTATACAGCGTCAAATCGACGTTGTCCAGCGCCTTCACGCCGGGAAAGGTCATGGAGATCCCTCGCATAGTCAGCACTACGCTGTGTTCCATCTGCTGTTCACCTCGTCTAGTTCAAAGTATACAGGATTGTCGAAAGAAAAGCAAGACTCGCCGCCTGCTCCTTCCGCCGGATAGGTGGGAAAAGGCTCCCTCCCTGTGAGGGAGGGAGCCTTCCTGCATGGGTTCAGAGTTGATACAGGCTCACAGAAGCATCAATACTGGGCCTCGACGATCTCGTCGGTGACCACGGTGACGGACTGCTCCACGCCGTCCACTTCGAAGGTGGAGACGGTGTCGTCATAGGTGTACCAATGCTCTTCCATGTAAACGGTGGTCTCGGGGGTCTCGCCGGCTTCCAGCTGCTTGATGACCTCGTCCACGAAGGGAGCGGCCAGGGGGTTGCACTCGAAGTCAGCGTTGATGTCGCCGGACTGGACGTACTGCAGGCCAGCGGTGCAGGCGTCGAAGGAGATGAGGATGACGTCGCCGTCCACGCCGTAGGTGACGCCGGCGTTGGTCATGGCGGTCATGGCGCCAAAGGCCTCGTTATCGTTCTGGCAGATGACCACGTTGAACTGGCCCTCATAGCTCTTGCAGTAGGACTCCATGATCTCCTGGCCGCCGGCCTCGGTGAAGTCGCCGTCCTGAGAGTCGAGGATGGTCCAGCCATACTTGTCAGCGATCTCCTGGAAGCCCTCGGTACGGCCGATGGTGGCGGAGGCGCCGGTGGTGCCCTCGATGACCAGGATGTTCAGCTCTTCAATGCCCTTGGCATCGGCGTAGGCTTTCAGCCACTCGCCAGCAGCCAGACCTTCGGTGGTGAAGTCGGAGCCAACCCAGGCAGCGTACTTGTCGGAGTCGTCAATGGTACGGTCGATGACGATGACGGGGATGCCGGCCTCTTCGCACTCAGTCAGGACGGTGTCCCAGCCGGTGGAGACGATGGGGTCGATGATGATGTAGTCCACTTCCTGCTGGATGAAGCTGCGGACGGCTTCCAGCTGGGCGGCGGAATCCTGGTCGCAGTCCACGAAGACCAGCTCATAGCCGTTCTCCTCGGTGAACACGCTCTGGCAGGACTCAGTGGAGGCGGTACGCCAGTCGGACTCGTGGCCCACCTGAGCGAAGCCAACCACGATCAGCTCGCCGTCGGAGGAGGTGTCGTCGGTGGAAGAGGCCTCAGCCTCGCCCTCGCTCTCGGTGCCGGACTCGTCCTCGTCCTCGGAGGTGGAGGCAGAGCTGGCGGAGGAGGCGTCGCCGTCGTCATCCGTGTCGCTGTCGGAAGAGCCGCCGCAGGCCACAAGGCTAAAGGCCATGGCCATAGCAAGGATCAGAGCAAACAACTTTTTCATTTAGGGTTCCTCACTTTCGTTTTTGTAGAGCTGGGCTGCAGCCCTCGTTTTGTACACTGGGAGGGTGCCCTCCCGGGTCTGCACCCATTATAACTTTGAACATTCAAAAAAGTCAATCAGTTTTTGTCGATTTTAAACACTTTCTCCCAATTAAACAATACAAATTTTGTGTTGTTTTTACTAAATAGTACAAATTTTGCCCCGGTTCGGGGGAAAACGCTAAGGTAAAGTTGAGGATTTTATCATTCTGCCTGTTGAAAGTTTGTTTTTTTTATGTCCCAAGT
>JAJQCJ010000038.1 GCA_021202775.1 Clostridiales bacterium
ACAACGCCCGGCGGCTGGTGATGACCGAGTGCAGCTATGTGGCCAATCAGGGGCATTTGATGGGCTACCAGGCGGCGGGGATTGAGTATTACATCTATCTGGCAACGCTGGATTTACGCACCAGTGAAATTTGCCGAAAACTGGACGGTCAGCGGTTCCCGGTGGCGGAGGCGCAGGCCGGGACAAATTTGCCGCCCATGCATCCCCATTGCCGCAGCACCACCATGTGCGACATGAGCCGGGCACAGCTGAATCGGGTGAACCGGGCGGCAAGGGACCCGGTGACGGGGAAATCGGTGACCATTCCGGGGTATATGACGTATCGGGAGTGGTATGCAAAATACGTTGAGGGGAAAAACGAGGTTGAAAAATCCGGCGAAGATGGTATACTGAATGGAACCGATATACGGGCCATTCAGGATTATATGTCCTCCGGGGTGGCCTATCCGCTGAACGATGCGCTGAGGAACGGCGACACGTTGACCACAACGCAGGCGCAGCTTGTCCGTGATCTGGACACGGCGCTGACCAAGCTGCCCGACTACGAAGGGACAGTTTACCGGTCTGTCAGCACCGGCATGATAGACGACCCGGCGGCGTTTCTGGCACAGCATCGCAAAGATGAAGTCGTTCTTTTCTCTGCTTATACATCCACCGGAAAAACCGTCTATGACCCAAGTATGGAGATTCAGTATGTAATTACTTCCAAACACGGAAAAGACATCTCCAGCATAAATATCAAGGAACAAGAAGTGCTATTCCAGCGAAACGCAAGGTTCTTCGTTGACCAGGTTGACGGGAATACCATTTACATGACGGAGGCATAGCGATGGAAGCTCATAAATATCCAGACCGCTTTTACACAGACCCCGGTGTGATTCGCTGTTTGTGTAACGACTGCAAGCACTTCCGTGGACGAAGGAAATGCGACTGGTATAATGAAATTCCTGACGATTTGCTGTTCAGACGGCCCACCGATTCACACGATTGCGGAAACGGACACCATTTCGAGCCGAAGGAGGACGCGGGCGGCGGGAGCTGACCCGCTCTGGTTGCACTGATTGTAGTATTTGCAGCAAATAAGCATCAATCTTTTCAAATAAGCAAAAATTTTTTCGATTTTTTCGTTGCACAGAAGGCAAAACGTGGTATACTATAGTTGACAAACAAATCAAGGAGGAAGGATGTGACAGATATGACCACTGCTTTTGCTGCTGCAACATGGCTTGTTTGGCAAAATGACGCCAGGAGAATGGAATTTGAAACCGATGAATATGGCGCTTACGAAGGGCTTACACACCTCAAACTGCAAAAACTTCTTTATTTCGCCCAGGGAATTCATTTAGCGTTGGAGAATCGGCCACTGTTTCCGGAAAAGATTATGGCATGGAAGCATGGCCCGGTCGTGCCTGAGGTATATCAAAAACTGAAAATTTTTGGGCGTGGTGCTGTTTCGATTGAAGATACGCCCAAGAATGTCGAGGCAGTTGAGGACATTAGTGACAACGAGGTAGAATCGCTTAATCTGGCCTATGATAATTTTGCGATTTTTACCGCATGGCAGCTTCGCAATATGACGCACGAGGACGGGGCGCCCTGGGATGTCACTGTTAGAGAGCATGGCTTTAACGCTGAAATCCCGACTGAGCTGATTCGAGAGTATTTTGCGCGTAATGTGATTGAAAATGCCTAAGGACAAGAAGATTAAGAGGCAAACCGGAGGCGTTAAGCCTTGCACAAAGTGCTACAATCCTCAATATCTGAAATTCAACTTTGCTTATTTCAATCCCCCAAAGGATTTTGAGGATAAGTACAAAATCCAGATGTTAAATCGTATGATTGAATTGTCAAAGGATACCTACCTTGTTCTCATGCAAAGGAGGAAAGCCGTAGGGTTTGAGTTTGAGGATATTGAGATTAACAGAACGATTCCAGAGGCATTCAAAAGCCGCTTCCCGGAAAAGGAATACTCTAAATTTGCGATTATGCGACTTTATCCCAATAACAACCCTGTTCTTGGCAGAATTGTCGGCGTGATGATACATCAGATTTTCTATGTCTTTTATCTGTTCATAGGAGACAACGAAGGATATAAAAGATAAGAATCAATAACATTGAAAAGCACGACGTAAGCCGTGCTTTTCTTATGCCAATTTTCAGGAGGTACAGCGCATGATCTCTCTTATTTTTGCGATTCTGCTTCTGGTGCTTATTGTCGCAGCCGGTTGCGCGGGGATTGCTCTGGTCTTTCTGCTGTGCTATATTCCCATCAGTTCGTGGGCGGAGGGTGACACCCGGCTGTCCTACGGGGAGTTTCGCACACTGTACGAGGTTGCACCGAATGAGTGGATAGACAGAGGGGACGGCGTGACCTACAAAGGACAAGCGCTTTGGATAGATTGCTATTTTGTGGGCATCGGCCAGCTGCGCTACTGGGCGTGGCGTCTTAAGCGGCAGCTGTTTCAGCGAAAAGCAGAGCGCCGGAAGAACGTGGAACGAATCATAGAGGACGTACAGAGGAAACAGGAAACGGAGGAAACATCATGAAAGACGAAGTAATAACCATTGCCGTCCATGCAAAACTGGCGGTAGACCTGGAAACTGCTGTGGGCTGCCTGTGGATGGTGGAAACCTTCCTGAACGCCAACTGCGACTATCGCATCGAAGCGACCCGCAAGCCGGACGGTACCATGCGTTACCAACTGGCACAGGACGCAGCGCAGGAGGCCGGGGACCTGGCAGCAGACCCCTGCTGCACCCAGTTACAGGCCAATACTCCGACCATTGTGCCAAGACCGTCAAACTGCTGACCCCATCCACAAACCATTTTGTTGACCCCAACAAAATGCTCACACCCTAAAGGAGGCACCCCATGACCAACGAAGTAGCACTCTCCGCCCTTGCCTTCCGGCTGGCGGAGCGCATCAACGCGGCCCAGGCCATCTGCACCGCCATGACCGATTCCGACATTGACCCGGCGGAGTGGCTGCCGGGGCTGGAGTTCGTGCTGAGCGAGATCGAGCGGGAGAGCGGGCAGCTGAAAACCCTGTCCTCCGCCCTCCTGCGGGGCAGGCGGGAGACGGCGGAGGAAGCAGCGGAGCCTTCGGACTGAGGGCGGAAAATGAAATCTGTTGACGAAAGCAGTCGTTCGGGACATCCGAACCGCTGCTTTTTTCATACCCAAACCCACGACACTGCGAGGGCTTGAACTCGCAGGACGCGAAAGGAGTTATTCACATGGCAGACGAACCCAACACCACCCAGACCACCGGTGAGACCCCGGCGCAGACCCCGGAGGGGGAAAACAACTCCGGCGGGAGCGGCCTGACTTTTGACCAGTGGCTGGACAGCAACCCGGCTTACCGCTCCGAATTTGACCGGCGGGCCACCAAAGCGGTGCAGACCGCCCGGACGAAGTGGGAGCAGGAGCAGGCGGAGAACCTGACCGAAGCGGAACGGCTGGAGAAGATGAGCAAGACCCAGCGGGAGCAGTACCAGCTGGACAAGGACCGGCGGCAGTTGGAGAGCGAGCGGGCCGCCTTCCAACGCCAGCAGCTGGAGGTCCAGACCGGGGCCCAGCTCCAGGGCATGGGCTACGACGCGGGCTTTGCGAAGTACCTGACCGGCAGGGACGCGGAGGCCACCAGCGCCAACCTGACCGCCTTCGACGGCCTGATGCGGGCCTACCGGGCCAGCGCCGTCAACGACCAGATGCGGGGCGGTACGCCGCCCAAGGACGCCGGACAGCACGAGGAAGCCCCTGACCCCTTCCTTATGGGCTTTATGGGTCAGAAAAAGTGAGCGGAAGCTGATTCACCCCTCAGTCGGCTGCGCCGACAGCTCCCCTTTCAGGGGCGCCAATGACGTGGCGGTTTTTGCAAGTCCTTGCCTCCCCTGAAAGGGGAGGTGCCTCCGAAGGAGGCGGAGGGGTTTCCAGCCACCAAACCACGAAACCAACGAAAGGAATGATTGAACTATGGCAGTAAACTATGCCAGCAAGTATGCGGAGAAAATCGACGAGCGGTTCACCCTGGGCTCTCTCACCCAGGGCGCGGTGAACCAGGACTATGACTGGCTGGGGGTGGAGACGGTGAACGTCTACGCCATCCCCACCGTGGCGATGAACGACTACACCGCCAGCGGCACCAACCGCTACGGCGACCCCTCCGAGCTGGAGAATGAAGTCCAGGAGCTGAAGGTGACCCAGGACAGGGCCTTCACCTTCACCATCGACAAGAAGAGCCGGGACGACACCCAGATGACCATGGAGGCAGGCAAGGCCCTCCAGCGGCAGATCGACGAGGTCATCATCCCCGAGGTGGACACCTACCGCCTGGCCGCCATCTGCGCCGGGGCGGGCAGCGTCGAGACCGGCACCGTGGACGCCACCAACGCCTACGAAGCCTTTCTGACCGTTCAGGCCGACCTGGACGACAACAAGGCCCCCCAGGGCGGGCGGGTGTGCTACTGCTCCCCCAGCTACTACAAGTTTATCAAGCTGGACAATACCTTCACCAAGCTGGGCGACCTGGCCACCGGCATCGCCATCAACGGCCAGGTGGGCGAGATCGACGGGGTGCCCGTGGTGAAGGTGCCCTCCAGCTATCTGCCGGACGGGGTGAACTTCGTCATCACCAACCCCATCTGCACCCCTGGCCCGGAGAAGCTGACCGACTACACCATCCATGACAACCCGCCCGGCATCTCCGGCTGGCTGGTGGAGGGCCGCATCCGCTACGATGCCTTTGTCCTGAACAGCAAGGTGGGGGCCATCGGCGTCCACATGACCACGACCTGATAAGGAGGAATGAACGATGTATCTCGCAAGCAAGAACGGTAAGACCTTCCGTGTGAGCGGCGTCCAGGTGGCGGCGTTCAAAAACGCCGGTTACACCGTCATCGAGGAGAAAACCAAAACCAAGGCCAAGGCGAAGGCAAAAGCCGGGGCCGAAGCCGACACCGCCACAGCGGAATAAGGAAGGAGGGGCGGCGCGATGTCTGAAACTGTCACCGAGGCGCTGCTGGAGACCCTGGCGGAGCGGCTGGGGCTGGATCTGGATGACACGACGCTGGCGGACTGCCTCTCCGACGCCGCCGCAGAGATGCAGCTCTATCTGGGCTGGACGGACGACGAGTGGGCGGGGGACCTTCCCGCCGCCATTCAGCGGAAGGTGATGCAGCTGGCGTCGCTGTACTACCAGCGCACCGCACTGGAGGCGGAGGCCCCCGGCGTGTCGTCCACCTCCGTCACCGAGGACAAGCTGAGCCAGAGCGTCACCTACCGGAGCGCCGACAGCTATGCCGCCCAGGAGGAGGCCATTTTCCGCTCCATGGCCCGGTACCGGAGGAGGGCTGCGCTGTGAATGGCATTCTATTCGCCCGCCCCGACCTGTGGGGGAAGGGGTGGAGCCTGTACCGCCGCCGGACGGGGCCGGACAGCTATGGCGACCCCACCGCCGTCTATGACATGGACAACCCGGACTTTACGGCGGCAGCCGGTTCCTCCGGGGCCGTGGCGTGGCAGCAGTCCTCCGGCTCCGCCGACGTGGCGGAGGCAGGCGAGGCGGAAGGGGGCACGGCGGCAGGCGTGGTCTATGACAGCGCGCTGGAGCTGGCCCCCTTCGACCGGGTCGTGTTCGACGGCGCGCTGTGGGAGATCACCGCCGTCACCGTCTGGCCCAACTGCCGCAGGGTGGAGGTGAAGCGGGTATGGGCGTAAGCGTCAGCGGGTTTGACGCCCTGATCTCCGCCCTGGAGCAGTCCCCGGACAAACTCCAGCGGGCCACCGTGAAGCGGGTCGCAACGCTGGCGGAGAAAGTGGCAACCCAGGCCAGAGAGGGCGCACCGGTGAACTATGGTCAGCTGCGGAACAGTCTGGAAAGCTATGTGGAGGCCCACGGCGACCAGATCGAGGGCGGCGTGAAAACCAGCTATGCCGCCGCCGTCTATCAGGAGTTCGGCACCGGGCCCGTGGGGGCGGCAAACCCCCACCCCAAAGCGGCGGAGCTGGATGTCACCTATGAGCCGGACGGCTGGACGTATTACTCCGAATCTGCGGTAGGCAAGCCCCTTCCCGATACCATCAAATTCGGCAAGCACAAGGGCGAGCAGCGAAAGCCGCCGGGGCAGGTAAGCAACGGACTGGTCTACACCGAGGGCGTACCCGCCAAGGCTTTTATGTACAACGCCCTGACCTCCAACGAGGACGCCATTCTGGAGGGCCTGGGCGGGGCCATTGAGGAGGTGTTCCTCAAATGACGGAAACAAGCCTGATTCTGGCGGACGCCCTCCCCACCATCCGGGCGGCGCTAGAGGGGCTGGACACCGAGGTATCTTATACCGTCAGCGCACAATGGCCCCGCAAAGTCCCCACCGGGGCGCTGATCACCGTCACCGAGCTGGACAACAGCCAGATTTCCGGGCGGCTGGTGGTGGACCGGCTCAGCTACCAAATCGACCTGTGGGGGCCGGAGGCGGACGAACTGCGGACGTTGGCCCCGCTGGTGAATACGGCCCTCCTCTCCATCGGATTCCTGCGGGAGTACGCGGGGGCGCTGGGGCGGGAGAACGGGTATTTTCGGAAAACCTTCCGGTTCGGCCGGAGGGTGGATAAGCGGAATATGAGATTGATTGATTAGCGCCTGGCGATTCCTGCCCACGTCTCCACAGGAGGACGCCCTTCCCTTTTCCAGTAGGGGCGAACAGCGTTCGCCCGCAGGGAGGTTCCCACCTTCCGCTGAGGTCGAAACAGGGAGTCGCGTTTTTCTCTGCCGGGAAGGCAGCAGGAACCGAAAGGTTTACCGGGCGCACAGTGTGCGCCCCTACGGAGTGCGGGGGAAGCAGGCGGTTGAATCCCACAGTGGCCGCGCCGGAGGGAGCACTACGCACCAAACCACTAACAACGAAACGAAAGGATTGAGTTTATATGGCAACCCAAGGCTATGCCAGCATCGGCGTCAGTGTGACCATCAACTCCACTGAGCTGAACTATGTGACGAAAATCGGCGACATCGGCGGCGCACCCTCCGACCTGGACGCCACCTGTCTGAAGGACAAGATGAAGAAGCAGGTGCCCGGCGTGCAGGACGTGGACGCCTTCGAAATCACCTACCTCTTTGACAACAGCGCCGCCGACAGCGACTACCGGGTGCTGAAAGCCCTCCAGGATGATGGGGGCATCGTCCCCGTGGTGGTGACTGTCCCCGACGGCACCAGCTTCTCCACCACCGGCTACATCAACACCGTGGTCAACGGCGTGGGGGTGGACGAACTGATCGAGGCCACCGCCTCCGTCAGCCTCCAGAGCGACTGGACCGTGACGAACCCCAGCGCGTGAGCGCTGTGAGCTGTTAGCCGTTAGCTGTTAGCACCCCTCAGTCGGCTGCGCCGACAGCTCCGCCGTCAAGCGGCATTTCCGCTTCGCTCCCTACCCTTTCAGGGGCGCCAATGACGTAGCGATTTTTGCAAGTCCCTGCCTCCCCTGAAAGGGGAGGGGGACCGCGAACACGGAAATCAAGTTTTAGGTCAAACATGCCAAAGAAACCCCTCAGTCTGGCCTTGCGTCCAGCCAGCTCCGCCGTCAAGCGGCATTTCCGCTACGCTCCCTACCCTTTCAGGGGAGCCAATGACGTGGTGATTTCCACAGTTTTCTTGCCTCCCCCG
>JAJQCJ010000052.1:0-5499 GCA_021202775.1 Clostridiales bacterium
TGATTTTTATGGCTTATCTCATCACCTGCGCATTCATCGCGCTGGACTTTATCACAGGGCTGATTCAGTCCCTGGCGACTGCAACGTTTTCAAGTTCCATCATGCGGCAGGGGCTGTTCCACAAGCGGGGCCTGCTGCTGTGCATTGTGCTGGGGGTGCTGGTGGACTACGCACAGACCTGGCTTGACCTGGGGGTGTCCGTCCCCGTGGCCGGGGCGGTGTGCGCTTACATCGTGATTATGGAAATCGGTTCCAGTTTGGAGAACATCTGTAAAATTAACCCGGAGCTGATGCCGGACAAGCTGACGGCGCTGTTCGGGGCGAAGGAGGACAAAGGCGATGAATAAAACAACGGCGGAGGAGGAAACTGCGTAATGGCGACGATTTATGTGGGCTCCGCCCGACACGATGAAAACGGGACCTATACCGGCGGCGCGGCGGGGGACCAACTGCAAACCAGTTCCACCAACGACACCGCTGGGGAGGTGTCCATGCAGAAGATGTACACCCATTCCAAAGGCTGGTACATTCTGCGGCCAAAGGAAGCGGGCGGCGCGGACAAACTGGCGGCGGCCATGAAGCTGGCGTGCAACAACGCCAACCTGGGGTATGACCAGGGCGGCCGGGGCGGCGTAATCACCAACGGCATCGACAGCGCGGTCAAGACGGAGTGCGACTGCTCCAGTCTGGTGCGGGCGTGCGTCAAATATGCCCTGGGGACTGACCCCGGCAACTTCACCACGCTGACCGAGGCGGCGACGCTGGCGGACACGGGGCTGTTTGAAGAAAAAACCGCCTACACGTCCCAAACCGCAACACCGGTGTACAACGGGGACGTGCTGGTGACGAAAACCAAAGGGCATACCGTCATCGTGGTCAGCGGGAACCCGCGAAGCACCACAACCACGACCACAGAGGAGGCACACGATATGGACACGTTACGAAACGGCGACACCGGCCAGCAGGTCACAGTGCTGCAAAAGCTCCTGAACCAGATGGGGAGCAGCCTGACCGAGGACGGCGACTTCGGCAGCAAGACCGAGGCTGCCGTGAAGAGCTATCAGAAGAAGCAGGGGCTGACGCAGGACGGGATTTGCGGGCCCAAGACCTGGGCGGCGATTCTGGCCAGCTGATTGCTTCTAAATTGCGTCTGGTTGCAATTATGGACGCAAAAAATTGCAAGTATAGTTATAATAAGACGCAAAAACCCGGAGGCACAGTGCCTCCGGCTTGTTTTCTTTCCGCTCGATTGGTAAAGCTGTGTTTTTTCTTCAAATGTTTTCCCTTGATTTTTCCCTTATGCGCTTAGACGCCTGTATAGGCGGATAACAAATAATGATGAAATAAGCAGAAATCTATATGAGATTTCATAGATATTGGCACATATTATAGTGCTTTAAAGAATGAGAGGATAATTCAAATCCTTCTCCCGCTGCCAATGAAACCCCCGGAAAATTCCGATGATTCGGTGTTTTCCGGGGGTTTTGTTTTCCAACCACACCTTCTTCCCTTTTGCACACAATACGAAACCGCTGTCTCTGTTCAGGCGTTGTCTCTGGACAGAGGCTTTTTGAATCCTTCCGCAAAGCTGAACCCTGATTGCTCTGCACAGTTACTGTGAAATTGCCCGGGGCTTGCGTTCTCCGTCGGAACGTGGTAGGATGTCCCTAACAAAAAAAGCCGCGCCGAAGCGCGGCCCGCAGAAAGGAACCTGCAAGATGGAAACAACGGAAACCTATGCGCGGCTGGAACAGGCCGTCACAGAACTGGTCAGAGAGGCACAGATCAAGATGGGGTACCAGGAGGAGGCCTTTCACCTCTACTATCCCCTGTCGGCGCTGAACAAGCTGCTGGGGACGGACTGCGACCTGCCCCAAATGACCCGGACGTTACAGGACTTTGCGGCGTTTGCCCAACCCCGCCTTGGCAAACTGGACATCGCCGCCCGGGACGGGCGCTTCTGCCTGACGATTCCGGCGGAGGGAATGCGGTACGTCCATGAGCATCTGGATGAGAACGATTTTCTGGTGCAGTTCATCTCGGTCATTGGGCGGCACGGGGCCACGCTGGAGGAGGTGCTGGCGGTCTTTTACGCCCACTCGGACCGGGTCGTGGTCCGGAAAATGGAGATTGACGACTTTGACTACCTGGTCTACTTTGAGGACGGCGTCCCCAACGACTACCGGTATTGCCTGACGGTGGAGGACTGCCACATCATCTATCACCGGTTCACCAGGGAGGATTACGAGGGCTTTGGCTATCCTTCGTGACCGGCGGCAGTTCTGGAACGCCGCCCACGGGCGGGAGCCCCTTCCAGTGAGAGGCCCGCTGCAACGCCGACATGGAAATCAATTTTGAAATTCGTTTCGCATAGGAACCCCTCCACCGGCTGTCGCCGGTCCCCCTCCCCTTTCAGGGGAGGCAGGAAGTTGTCGTAACCGCTGTGTTATTGGCTCCCCTGAAAGGGGAGCTGGCTGGCCGCAAGGCCAGACTGAGGGGTTTCTTTGGTATGTTTGCCGAAAACTTGATTTCCCTGCAACGCCGAGGAAAATCATTGACAGAATTTTTCAAATACGGTATACTGAGATTTGATATGATTTTGAAAGAGCTGTGAGGCACGATATGGAAAAATTAGTGGACCAGATAACCGCCGTTGTTTCTGAGGCGTTTGAGATCGCCGGATTTGACCCCGCGCTGGGCAAGTGCGCCCAGTCAAACCGGCCGGACCTCTGCCAGTACCAGTGCAACGGCGCAATGGCGGGCGCAAAGCTTTACCACCAGCCCCCCTTCCAGATTGCCCAGAAGGTGGTGGACGTGCTGTCCGCCGAGCCGATGTTTGAGAAGGTGGAGATGGTGCGCCCCGGCTTTATCAACATGGATGTGGCCCCGGACTATCTGGCCGGGCTGCTGAATGAAATGCGGGCGGATGACCGCTGCGGCGTGCCGGTGGCGGAGCGTCCTCTGACCATCATTGTGGACTACGGCGGCGCAAACGTGGCAAAGCCCCTGCACGTGGGGCATCTGCGCTCCGCCATCATCGGCGAGGCCATCAAGCGGATCGCCCGGTTCCAGGGCCACACCGTCATCGGGGACGTTCACCTGGGCGACTGGGGCCTGCAAATGGGCCAGATCATCACCGAACTGCGCTGCCGCCGGCCGGAGCTGCCCTATTTTGACGCAGGGTATTCCGGCCCCTATCCGGAGGAGGCCCCCTTCACCATCTCCGATCTGGAGGAGATTTATCCCTGCGCCTCCGGCAAATCCAAGGCCGACCCGGCCTACAAGGAGGCCGCCCAGCAGGCTACGGCGGAGCTGCAGGCCGGCCGCCCCGGGTACCGGGCCCTGTGGCAGCACATTATCAACGTCTCCGTAGCCGATTTGAAGAAGAACTACGACAGGCTGGATGTCCACTTCGACCTGTGGAAGGGGGAGAGTGACGCCCAGCCCTACATCCCCGCCATGGTGGAGCGGATGAAGGCGGAGGGCTACGCCTATCTCAGCGACGGCGCCCTGGTGGTGGACGTGCAGGAGGAGGGGGACACCCGTGAGATTCCCCCCTGCATGATCCTGAAATCGGACGGCGCGGTGCAGTATGAGACCACCGACCTGGCCACCATCATTCAGCGCCAGCAGGACTATCACCCTGACCGCATCATCTACCTGACGGACAAGCGGCAGGAGCTGCACTTCGTCCGCACCTTCCGCTGCGCCTATAAGACCGGCCTGGTGGACAAGGACAAGACGGAGCTGACCTTCATCGGCTTCGGCACCATGAACGGCAAAGACGGCAAGCCCTTCAAAACCAGAGACGGCGGCGTGCTCCGGCTGGAATACCTGCTGAAGGACGTCAGCGATGCGGTCTACGCCAAATCCAAAGCGGCCAACCCCAGCCTGACGGAGGCGGAGCTGCAGGAGATTGCGGACAAGGTGGGCCTGGCCGCCATCAAGTACGGCGACCTGTCCAACCAGCCCTCCAAGGACTACGTCTTTGATGTGGACCGCTTCACCGCCTTTGAGGGGAATACCGGCCCCTACATCATGTACACCATGGTGCGCATCAAATCCATCCTGTCCAGGTTCTTCGCCGAAAAGCCGGAGGCCAAACCGACAGCCATTCTGCCGCCGGAGAGCCGGAAGGAGACCGACCTGTATCTGGCGCTGGCCCGCTTCCAGGACGCCATTGAGGACGCCTACACCCAGAACGCCCCCAACCGGCTGTGCCACTATATTTATGAGCTGTCCAACGCCCTGAACGCCTTCTATGCCGACCACAATATTATGAAGGAGCAGGACGCCCAGCGGCAGGGCAGCTGGATACTGCTGGTGCAGCTGGTGCTGAAGGTGCTGGAGCTTAGCGTTGACCTGGTGGGCTTCTCCGCACCGGACAAAATGTAAGCCCGGCATCGATTCCGGTTTTTCGATGCCATCTGACAGAAAGAAATGGATGTGATGAGATGAAAACAGCCCAAAAAGTGCTTTTGATTCTGGTTGCGGTGCTTCTGGCGGGGTTCTGCGCAGTGGACTATATCCTTCCGGACGGGATCACTTCCCTGCTTGCGTCTTTCCAGACCGCCTCTACCGTCTCCGGTGATGTGTCCTCGTCCGGGTCGGCGGACGCCTCCGCCGAAGACGAATACCCAGAGCAGGACGCCTCCTCCGCGTCGGACGCCGAAGGGGAGGCCAGCGCCAGCGAGGTCACTACTGAGGTCACCATCCCCCAGTACGACCTCACCGTTTGCCTTGACCCCGGCCACGGCGGCAACGACCCGGGATGCGTCACCGACGACGGGCGGGAGGAATCCGCCGACGTGCTGAACCTGGCGCTGCTGGTAAAGGAGAAGTTGGAGTTCTACGGCGTCACCGTGGTGATGACCCGTGAAACCGATCAATATGTGTCCCTGTCGGATCGGTGCGTCACCGCCAACGACGCCGGTGCGGACCTGTTCGTTTCCATCCACCGCAATATCCTGACCGAGGACCCCTCCACCTGCGGCGTGGAGGCCTGGGTTCAGGCGAAGTACACCCAGGAGGAATACGACCTGGCCGCCAACATCCTGGAGGAGCTGCGGCTGGCCGGTATCCAGGAGATGCGGGGCATTTCCTCCGGTACGGAAACCTCCGGCACCAGAAACTACTATGTGTGCAGCGTCACTGATATGCCCGCCGTGCTGCTGGAGCTGGGATTCATGTCCAACGAGGAGGACAATGCGCTCTACGACACCAATATGGACGCCTACGCCCAGGCCATCGCCGACGGCCTCATCGCCACCTGGGTACAGTACGGCGGCGAGAGCGTCGGTGCGGAAACCTACAGCGTCTCCCTTGTGAACAGCTACATTATCGCTCAGCAGGCCAGGGGCGAGTCTGGGGCCGACAGCACAGTGGAGGCCGATCAGACCGATGAGAGCCAGCCCGTCAGCGGCACCGTGAATGACACGGTGAACCTCCGCAGCGGCCCCGGCACGGACTACGACCGGGTGACCACCATCCGCAGCGGAG
>JAJQCJ010000052.1:5599-7540 GCA_021202775.1 Clostridiales bacterium
CTCCGCAGCGGCCCCGGCACGGACTACGACCGGGTGACCACCATCCGCAGCGGAGACGCCGTCACCGTGGTGGGCAGCACCACCAACGACAGCGGCGAGGTTTGGTACCAGCTGACCGTTCAGGGAACGGACGGCGTGACCTATGAAGGTTACTGCCTGTCCACCCTGGTCCGGCTCAGTTAACGGACAGGCTGACCTTTCAGGCGGGAGCCGGACGATGCGCCGGTTCCCGCCTGTTATTTGCGCCACAGCGGTTCACTGTTTACAAAAGTACCAGAAATCCCCCGTTTTTTCCATCTCAGCTTGTTAAAACTTTGTCAATTTCATGTTGACATTCCCTGGCCGCCGTACTATAATGATATTGTTAAAAAAATAACAGACCGTGCGTAAACCATTCCCATGAACGATTTATTTCTACAGGAGGTCACTTACATGAAAGAAGTCTATGTCGTGAATTGCTGCCGGACTGCCATCGGCAAGTTTGGCGGTTCTTTGAAGGACAAAACCCCGGCCGAGCTGGGCGCTGTTGTGGTGAAGGAAGCCCTGAACCGCGCCGGTGTTGCCCCTGAGAACGTGGATGAGCTGATGTTCGGCTGCATCCTGACCGCCGCCCAGGGTCAGAACGTGGCCCGTCAGGTGGGCGTCCAGGCCGGCCTGCCCCTGTCCGTTCCCGCATACACGGTGGGCATGGTTTGCGGCTCCGGCATGAAGTCCGTCATCGAAGGCGCCCGGGCCATCAAGGCCGGCGATGCCGACATCATCGTGGCCGGCGGCACCGAGGTCATGTCCGGCGCACCCTACGCCCTGCCCTCCGCCCGCTGGGGCGCCCGCATGTTCGACAACAAGATGGTGGACACCATGGTGAAGGACGGCCTGTGGGACGCTTATAATAACTATCACATGGGCTCCACCGCCGAGAACATCTGCGACATCTGGGGCATCACCCGTCAGGATCTGGACGAGTTCGCCGCCGCCTCCCAGCAGAAGTGCGAGGCCGCCCAGAAGGCCGGCAAGTTTGATGATGAGATCGTCGCTGTCCCCGTCAAGGTCAAGCGCCAGGTGGTGGACTTCAAGGTGGACGAGTTCCCCCGCGCCGGCACCACGGTGGAGTCCCTGAGCAAGCTGAAGCCCTGCTTCCCCACCACCGCTGACGGCGCGCTGGACAAGATCGAGATGACCTTCGAGTCCACCGAGATGAAGGACCTGCCCGAGAACGTGGGCCAGGGCCGCGTCACCGCCGGCAACGCCTCCGGCATCAACGACGGCGCAGCCGCCATCGTGCTGGCCTCCGGCGAGGCCGTTGAGAAGTACGGCCTGAAGCCCATGGCCAGACTGGTCTCCTACGGCCAGGGCGGCGTCGATCCCAAGATCATGGGCACCGGCCCCATCCCCGCCTCCCGCAACGCCATGGCCAAGGCCGGGCTGACCATTGACGACATCGACTTGGTGGAGGCCAACGAAGCCTTCGCCGCCCAGTCCATCGCCGTGGCCCGCGAGCTGCACTTTGACATGAGCAAGGTCAACGTCAACGGCGGCGCGCTGGCCCTGGGCCATCCCGTGGGCGCTTCCGGCGCGCGGATCATCGTGACCCTGCTCCACGAGATGGAGAAGCGTCCCGACGCCAAGAAGGGCCTCGCTACCCTGTGCATCGGCGGCGGCCAGGGTGTTGCCACCATCTTCGAGAAATGCTGATTTTCTGAGGTTCCTGATAAAAAGGGAGATGTCCGCGCTGTTTCCACGGCGCGGACATCTTTTCAGATAGCGTACAGTCCTAAGGAACCTCTGAACAAATGCACTTCGGCGCCTTGCGGTAAATTTGCGCCATAAATGCGTTGCAAAATCTTGAAATCCGTCAGGATTACCCTCAAGGGGTATGCCCGCGCCTGACGGCGCTCCTGATCCTGCGCTTTTGCGCCTTTTTCTGAAGCGCAGGCCGAATGG
>JAJQCJ010000086.1 GCA_021202775.1 Clostridiales bacterium
ACAGCCGGTGGAGGGGTTCCTATGCGAAACGAATTTCAAAATTGATTTCCATGTAAAAAGGTTTACAAACAGGAAGGGCCGCATTCGGCTGCGCACTGAAAAATCAGGGAGCCTCTGAATAAATGAACAAGAGCGGATTGCGAGGAAATTTTCGTCAGAAAAAGGCGCAAAGACGCAGGAATCCTGACGGATTTCAAGACTTTGCAACGCATTTCTGGCGGAAATTTACCGTAAGGCGCCGCAGCTGCATTTATTCAGAGGTTCCCTAGTGATCTCCGCGTTTCAGCGCCTGACACAGCTCCTTTGCCCGGGCCGCATCCTCTCCGGTGGCTTGGTCGTTGTACCGGGCGGCGATGTAGAGCTGCCGCAGCTCCCGGACGGCGGCGGGATCAAAGCGGTGGACGCTTTTGGCGGTCACATCCTGACTGGTGTCGCTTTGCTCCAACTCCAGCCCCCGGTCGCGGCACAGCTTCAGGAAAGTCTGGTAGTGCAGCCGCACCCGCCAGACGGGGGAGCGGCCAAACGGGGACAGAGGGCGGACGCCTTCGCTGCGGACTGAGGACCGCACCGTCCGGGCGTCCGGCTGCTCCTCCGTCCGCCGGGAGCTGCGGGAGAGCCAGCGAAACACCAGCACGAGGAGGACTGCGGCCAGAATCAGCGCCAGGGCGATGCACACCCGGCTGAAGAGCTCGCTGTTGTTCTCTGCGGCCTCCAGCCCTTCCAGCAGCTCATCTGTGTCCCCCAGGACGAGGTTCCGGGCCTCCTGCTCCTCCCCGGTGACGGTGAGGCCGATCCAGGAGAACAGCCACATGACCACATAAATTGCGCCCACCAGCAGCTGGCCCACGGCCATCAGAATGGGCCAGAACACGGTCTCGTAAATCCACCAGAGCACCGCGCCGCAGCTCTGCAGGAAGGCTTTGGAGCTGAGGGCCAGCGCAGCCAGCCCCATCCCCGCCGCCATCATCAGGTTCATGGCCTGATACCGGGGCTGGCAGCACACCGACAGGTCATGGCGCAGGGCGCGGTTCAGCAGAACGCAGCAGGCCAGACTGGTCAGTCCTGCGGGAATGGAGATGGCGGAGAGGATTTCCCCGCAGCCCATCACCAGCATAAACAGGCAGAAAATCAGAAATACCTTCCAGAAAACGGAAAAGATATCCACCTGTCGGCCCCACTCCGGCAGGTACCGCTGACCCGCCGTGAGCCAGACCACATAGGCGGCCGGGGGCGCCATGGCGACCCAGGCCGCGACGCCGCCCCCCGGCAGCAGCCAGCCCACCGCCAGCAGCGCCAGGGGCAGGAACCGGAGCCGTCCCCGGTCCCGCAGCAGCCAGGTCAGCAGCCCGGTCAGGCTCTGCACCCCCCAGGCCCACAGCAGCACCGGGGCCTCCGCCCCGGCCAACACGGCGAAAAAGCCGCCAAAGGCGTAGTACAGCCCCAGGTCGGACAGCAGTTTTAGCAGCACAAGGGTCAGCATGGGAGTACCTCCTGTCCGGTCAGCGTCCACAGACCCACCCCGGCCCGGTCCGCCCACAGGGCGGCCAGCCGGAGCACCTCCGGGTCGTTTTCCGGCGTGAGAAACAGCAGGCCGTGGGTGCCGTCAGAGCTGCGCACCGCCTGTTCCAGCAGCGCCTCGCAGGAGCGGGCAGGCTGATACAGCCCCCGGCCCAGCCCCTCCAGAATGTGCAGGAGGTGGCGCTGCCCCAGCCCCTCGCCCACGGATTGCCAGGAGGCGAAGTCTCCGGCGGTGACGGCGTTGGTCTGAAAGGCGTAGTGAATCCCCCGTTCCTCCAGCTGACGGCAGAGGGTGCGGGCAAGGCTGTAGCAGGTTTCGATCAGCGGCTCAGGATGTTCCCCGCGGCACTCCACATTTAAAATCACGGTGACGGAGGTCTCCAGGGTGTAGTCGTACTGCTTCACCATCAGCTTTCCGGTGCGGGCCATCTGGGTCCAGGACAGCATTTTCATCGGTTCCCGGCCGGTATAGTCCCGGTAGCCCACCGTCAGCACCGGGTCCTCGTAGAGAAAGCGGTTCACAGACAGGTCGCCGGGGAAGCCGCCGGAGATCCGCCCCATGTCCTGTTCCGGGGCCTCCTTTGGCAGGGCCACCACCTCCAGGAACTGGTGATAGCTCTGCTGCTGCTCGGAAAGACCCAGAAAGTCCCCACTATAAACCGTCAGCCCCTGCACCAGGTACCGCCCCCGGGCGTCGGCGGAGAGGGAGATGCGTTGGGAGAGCTGCTGCCGCGGCGACAGCCAGGTGGTGACGGAGAGATTCTGTCCGCCCCGGTTGTCCGGGCGGAGCTGCGTTTGAGGCGCATCCACCGTCATGCCGCCCGGCAGCCGGATGACCACCCGGAGGAAGGGGAAAAAGGCCCGGTTGTGATTTTTCAGGTGCAAAATCAGGTCAAACTGGGCCTCTGGCTCCACCAGCGGCTCCGAGAAGGAGAGGGAAGCCTCCAGCCCGGCCAGCCCCCGGCGCTGGCCCAGGTATTGCAGCAGCAGGGCCAGCAGCACCACAATGATGAGCAGGGCAATCATGGCAGGGTTTCCAGCGGGACAGGGGTTTTCTCCAAAATGCGCTGGAGAAAGTCCTCCGCCTTGGCGCCCCTGGCTCCGCCCCCGGCCCCCAGCCGGTGGCACAGGACGAAGGGGGCCAGATACTTCACGTCCTCCGGCAGCACATAGGTGCGTCCGTTCAGGGCGGCGGTGGCCTGGGCCGCCTGGTACAGGGCCAGGGCCCCTCGGGTGGAAACCCCGGTGACAAAGGCGCTCTCCTGCCGGGTCCCCTGAATGATGTCCATCAGGTAGCCCAGCACCGCCGGGGAGACCTTCACCTCCCGCCAGGCAGAGCGAACATAGGCGGTCTCCTCCGCCGTCACTGCCTGGCTCAGCCCGGCCAGCAGGTCGGCGGTGGCAGGGCGGGCCAGGACGGACATCTCCTGCTCCCGGGTCATATATCCCAGGGAGAGGCGCATGAAGAACCGGTCGATCTGGGCCTCCGGCAGGGGGAAGGTGCCGTAGGATTCCAGGGGGTTCTGGGTGGCCATCACCAGGAAGGGCTCCTCCAGCAGCATGGTGTCCCCGTCCACCGTTACCTGCCGCTCCTCCATGGCCTCCAGCAGGCTGGACTGGGTGCGGGGGGTGGCCCGGTTGATCTCGTCCGCCAGGACGATGTTGGACAGCAGCGGGCCGGGGCGGAACTCAAAGCTCCCGGTTTTCTGGTTGTAGAAGTGGATGCCGGTCAGGTCGGAGGGCAGCAGGTCGGGGGTGAACTGGATGCGCTTAAAGTCGCCCCCTACCGTTTTGGCGAAGGCCCGGAGCAGCATGGTCTTGCCGGTGCCGGGCACGTCCTCCAGCAGCACGTGGCCGGAGCAGAGGAAACAGGTCAGCACCAGGGTGATCACATCGTCCTTCCCGACGATGACCTGGGAGCAGTTGGCCAGCACCTTTTCCCTGTAATCTGTAAATTTGGAGAGATCTAACATGGGGCACCTTCTGTTCTGGGGGATGGTTGTTGTTGCGTCGGACCGGGCGGAACCGGAGCAGTGCTCCGCCCGGGTTGGAATTGACTCAATTATAGCCGCAAACAGCGGGAATTGTCAAGGAATGATGTATTAGCCATTTTGCAAAAGAGCTGCAATGAGAAGCTGTGGAGCAGGGGCGGATGCGATTTTGGGGGTGATTTTCAGGAATCTGACGATTCATTCCAATTCCGACTTGGTCTATGCCGGATTGGAATTGATGCGCGAAGAGGCTGTCAGAAATGATTCTTGACATATGCCATAAATTGGAGTATGATAAGGGCACAGCCAACCCGGGGAAGGAGCCGTCCTGAGGAGGAGACCCTCCGGCGGCACCGGAACGCCGCTGATTCAGAAAAGAGGTGCCGCAATGCCCAGGCCGACCAAATGCAGAATGATTTGCCGTTTCCCTCAGACTCTGGAATTCATTCCAACGCAGGGCGGGGAGGGGAAAGCGCCTGTCATCCTGACCGTGGATGAATACGAGACGATTCGCCTGATCGACAAAGAGGGCCTGTCCCAGGAGCAGTGCAGCCAGCGGATGCAGGTTGCCCGCACCACGGCGCAGAAAATCTATGATTCCGCCCGAAAGAAGGTGGCGGACGCGCTGGTGGACGGACGCCCGCTGAAAATCGAGGGCGGGGAATACCGGCTCTGCAACGGCGGGAACCGGTTCTGCGGCGGGGGCTGCTTCAAACAGGAGCTTCACCAAATGTTTCAAAAACCGAAAGGGGATACCATCATGAGGATCGCAGTCACCTATGAAAACGGCCAGGTGTTTCAGCACTTTGGCCGCACGGAGCAGTTCAAGCTGTATGACGTGGAGGACGGGAAGGTGGTCTCCGCGGAAGTGGTCAGCACCAACGGTCAGGGCCACGGGGCGCTGGCGGAGGTGCTGAACGCCCTGCAGGCCGATACCCTGATCTGTGGCGGCATCGGCGGCGGCGCCCAGATGGCCCTGGCTTCGGCGGGGATTCCGCTGTACGGCGGCGTCACCGGCGACGCGGACGCCGCTGTGGAGGCCTTCCTGGGCGGGCGTCTGGCCTATGTCCCGGACGTGCGCTGCGGCCACCACGAGGGCGGGCATCAGGACGGCGGCTGCGGCGGCCATCAGGAGGACGGCCACGGATGCCGGCACGGCCGCTGCACCGACTGACCGCCGGTGACAAACTCACACGGAACGGCCGGGCCTGATTTGGCATACACATTATAAAATAAAATCAATCCCAGGAGGAACAGAACATGGAACTGAAATTTTACATCTGCGAACATTGCGGCAACATCATTATGAAGGTGCAGGACAGGGGCGTGCCCGTCATGTGCTGCGGCCAGAAGATGACGGAGCTGGTCCCCGGCACCACGGACGCCGCGGCGGAAAAACACGTCCCCGACTACAAGGTGGAGGGGAACCTGGTCAGGGTGAACGTGGGCTCGGTGGATCACCCGATGATTCCGGCCCATTACATTGAGTGGATCGCCCTCAAGACCAGGGAGGGCGTCCAGATCAAACACCTGAACCCCGGCGAGAAGCCGGCGGCCACCTTCGCCCTCAGCGATGGGGACAGCGTGGAGGCGGTCTATGCCTACTGCAACCTCCACAGCCTGTGGAAGGCGTAACGGTCTGAATACGGAACTCAGGGAGATGCTCCGCATCCTCCCTGAGTTTTTTCGCGTCATGGGGCCGCAAATCTGAGGGAAGTTTTCCCCAATCCATTGCATCCCGGGAAAAAATCCGCTATAATACTGTCTGTTGAGTATCCTGTGATGGAGGGAAGGGAACCGGCATGAAGGGAAAGAGGATCTGTTTGGCCGCATTGCTGTGCGCCCTGTGGCTCACCGGCTGCGGCGGGGAGACCGCCGCGCCCCAGTCCGCCAGCGGCGACCTTGCGGCGGAGGCGGCCGGCAGCGTCAGCGCGGACGCTGGCACAGAGGCCGATACGGAGGCGTCCGCCTCGGAAGGGACGGAGCCGGAGGTGGTGGAGGCGGAATACTGCGCCTGGCCGGGTTTTCTGGACAGGACGGTGACCGAGGACGACCACACCCTGCCCCTTGCCAACGACGGGGACAACACCGTGACCCTCTCCTTCGTCATCACGGAGACGGACACCGGGACGGTGCTCTATGAGAGCGGCCCGGTGGCCCCGGGGGAGACGGTCCTCTGGGATATCTATGAGGCGTACACCGCCGGCAGCCACACCGTCACCATCACCACCACCGCCGAGACCGGCAACCGGCTGGAGCAGCAGATCGCGCTGACGCTGCCGGAGGAAGGGGAATAATCACCGATGAAAGAGAATTTATATGCGGACTTTTGCAGCATTTCCGTTTACCGGGGCCTGATGGACCTGCCGCCCCTGGCCTACCTCCGGGACCTGCTGGAGGGGCTGGAGAACGGCGCCGCCGATGTGGACAGCTATGCCAACTGCTTCTATGCCCTGGCGGAGGAGGGGTATGACTCCCTGGCGGACTACCTGTTTGACCATCTGCGCTATGACGAGCCCCCCTTTGCCGACGCCGTGGCCCGTGGAAGGGTGACGCCGGTGCTGGAAAAGGCCGCCCAACACGACCTGGCGGTGCTGGCGGATATCGCCAACACCAGCTGCACAGAGCTGAAGGGAATGATGGCCGCCCTGCTGCCGGAGAGCTGGGAGGCGAGCGTCCTGGCCCTGCCGGAGTGGAACATTGGCGCGGCCTTCCGGTATGACCGGCTGGTGGACTTCTACCGGGTGAACGGCTGCGGCCTGTTTGCCAAATACCACGCCTTCGTCTGGGCGGACGGCCGGGTCAGCCCGGTGGAGCATCCGGATTTCCGCCCGCTGGATACCCTGTGGGGCTATGAGCGCCAGCGGGATCAGGTGATCGAAAACACCCGCGCCCTGGTGGAGGGCAAAGCGGTGAACAACGTGCTGCTCTACGGCGCCTCCGGCACCGGCAAGAGCGCCACGGTGAAGGCCATGCTGGGGGTCCCCGGCTTCGAGAGCCTGCGGCTCATCGAGGTGGAGAAAGAGGATCTCACCGACATCCCCAAGCTGGTGCGGAACCTTGGCCACCGCCCCCAGAAGTTCATCATCTTCATTGACGACCTGGCCTTTGAAAAGGAGGACAAGACCTTCTCCGCGTTGAAGTCCATCCTGGAGGGCAGCCTGGAGCCCCGGCCGGACAACGTGGTGATCTACTGCACCTCCAACCGGCGGAACCTGGTGCGCCAGAGCTTCTCTGACCGGCGGGGGGACGAGGTGGACGCCAGAGAGAGCATTGAGGACAAGGTTTCCCTGGCCGCCCGGTTCGGCCTGCGCATCCTGTACTCCGAGCTGATGAAGGAGCCCTTCATCCGGATGTGCTGCGACCTGGCCCAGGCCGCAGGGGTCACTATGGAGCGGGAGGAGATGGAGAAGGAGGCGGTGAAGTGGGACATTCGCCACCCCAGCCGCACCCCCCGGTCCGCCAACCAGTTCGCTGCCAGCCTGCTGGCAAAGCAGAAGTGACAAAAGGAGCCCCTCCCGGCTGCCGTGGGCAGTGGGGAGGGGCTTTTTGCCGGTGTAAATAGAGTGCCATCCGCTGAAATGGGGTTGCTGCTCCTTCGTTCCCGGTTCTCAGTAGTAGAGCGTGAAAACAAAAACTTTACTTCATTCAACCATCGCAAAATGCCACCGGAATTGCCTGTGATGCTGTTCAAGCAGGAAAATAGTTTCTGTTTATGCACCCGCGTGTGTAGGGGCGCACAGTGTGCGCCCGGCCAACCGTCCCTCCTTAGATAAGGTGGTTGAAAGAAAACGGGGTTTTGCCCGCCCCGGCACGGCAAAACCTAGGGAACCTCTGATTTAATCTCACCTAACCGCATCGGCCACAGATATGCTATA
>JAJQCJ010000012.1 GCA_021202775.1 Clostridiales bacterium
TGCCCACCTCCTCCAGGGTGCGGGTGCGGCCGTCCTCCAGGCCGAAGCGGAGCTTCAGGACCATCTCCTCCCTGGGGGTCAGGGTGGACAGCACCTCGGTGAGCTGCTCCTTCAGCAGGGTGAAGGAGGCGGCCTCGGAGGGCTCGCTGGTGTTCTCGTCCGGCAGGAAGTCCCCCAGATGGGAGCCCTCCTCCTCGCCGATGGGGGTCTCCAGGGACACGGGCTCCTGGGCGATTTTCAGAATCTCCCGCACCTTGCCCACATCCATGTCCATCTCCTCGGCGATCTCCTCCGGGGTGGGGTCGTGGCCCAGCTCCTGGAGCAGCTGACGGGAGACCCGGATGACCTTGTTGATGGTCTCTACCATGTGGACGGGGATGCGGATGGTGCGGGCCTGGTCGGCGATGGCCCGGGTGATGGCCTGGCGAATCCACCAGGTGGCGTAGGTGGAGAACTTGTAGCCCTTGGTGTAGTCAAACTTCTCCACCGCCTTGATGAGGCCCAGGTTGCCCTCCTGAATCAGGTCCAGGAACAGCATCCCCCGGCCCACATACCGCTTGGCGATGGACACCACCAGCCGCAGGTTGGCCTCCGCCAGGTCCTGCTTGCACTTTTCGCCGTGCTTGACCTGCTTTTTCAGCTCCGCCACCACGTCCTCCGGCAGCTCCTCGCCGTTCTTCTCCGCGTCGTCCAGGATGGCCTGGGCCTCGTTGCCGGCGCTCATACCCATGGCCAGATCCAGCTCCTGCTCCGGTTTCAGCAGGGGCACCTTGCCGATCTCCTTCAGGTACATCCGCACAGGGTCGTCCACGCCGTAGCTTTCCGCCAGGGCGTTGGGGTCCACCGTCTCCTCCTCCGGAATGTCCTCGATTTCGTCCAGAGGGGCGTCCACGGCGTCCATGATGTCCTCGTCGGCGATCATGTTGACATTCAGATTTTCCAAAATCTCATAGAACTTGTCCAGGGTGTCGCTGTCCAGCTCGATGCCGTCCAGCTCCATCATCTCGCTGGCGGTCAGGTTGCCCTTCTTCTTGCCCCGCTCGATCATTTCATTCAGCTTTTCGGCACCGTTGACCCCTTCCGGAATCCATGCGGTGACCTTCGCTTCCTGCTTCTGTTCGGTGTTCTTTTTCTTGTCGCTCATGGTGCATCCTCCGTTCGTTTCCGGCTGCTGACCGCCAAAAGGTCGCGGTCGTCAGCAATTCCGTCCTTCATATGTTCTGTCTGGATGATTCTGATATAGTCCTCCAGCGCCGCCGCGCCGTTTTGCAGCGACTCCGGCTTCTGGGTGATGGTGGCGATATGGCTCATTTCCTGGTTGTCCAGCAGGGAGCTGAGCACCTCGATGGGGGTGGTCTTCCCCTCCTCCCAGCGGCTTTGCAGGATGCCGAACACCTTGCCCAGCACCTCGGAGGAGAACTCCTCCTGCCCCAGGGCCTCCGCCTGGGGAAACAGGTCTGGCTCCAGCAGGAGCAGGCGGATGACCCCCTCCTCCGCCATGGCCGAGCGCACATTCCGGTAGCGGAACTGCCGCTCCGTGGGCTGGTTCTCTGCCGCCGGGGTCAGCGCCTTCCGGTCAGCCTGTTTCTTCTGCTTCCAGCCCAGCCGGCTGCGCTGCCGCTCCACTTCGGCGTGCATGGCCGCCTTGTCGATGCCGGCCGCCTCCGCCGCCTGGCCGCCGTAGATCTCCCGCTCCACCGGGCTGCTGAGCCGGGCCAGCAGGTCCGCCGCCTCCTGGAGGTACTGCACCTTCTGGTTGTCGTCGGTCAGGTCGTACTTTTGCTGAATCTGGCCGATGCGGTAGGAGACCTGCCCCGCCGCCCCATCGATGAGCCGCTGGAAGGCGTTATGTCCGTACTTCTTGATAAACTCGTCCGGGTCCTTGGCTCCGGTGACCCGAAGCACCCGGACATTGACCCCCGTTTTGTTCAGCAGGCCGATGGCCCGCTGGGCGGCATTGATGCCCGCCTGGTCGCCGTCGTAGGAGATGACCACCTCTTTCGTGTACTTGGCCAGCAGCCGGGCATGGCTCTCCGTCAGTGAGGTGCCCAGGGAGGCCACCGCGCAGTCAAAGCCCCCCTGATGCAGGGCGATGGTGTCCATATAGCCTTCGGTGAGGATGAGATATCCCGCTTTGGACTTTTTTGCCAGGTTCAGGGCGAACAGGTTTTTGCTCTTGTTATAGATCACGGTGTCCGGCGTGTTCAGGTACTTGGGGGTGGAGTCGTCCAGCACCCGGCCGCCGAAGCCGATGACGCTGCCCCGCAGGTCAATGATGGGGAACATGACCCGGCCCCGGAACCGGTCGTACACGCCGCCCTTTTTGGACTGCACCGCAAGCCCGGCCTCCAGCAGCTCCAGCTTGGTGTAGCCCTGCTCCGTCATAGCCTGAATCAGCCCGTCCCAGTCCGGGAGGGAGTACCCCAGGCCGAAATTGGTCACCGTCCGTTTGGAGAGGCCCCGCCGGGCGAAGTAATCCTGCCCCCGCTGGCCCTGGGGGCCGGTCAGGTTGGCGTGAAAGTACCGGGCCGCCGCCTTGTTCAGGGTCAGCAGCCGTTCCCGCTTCTTCGCCTCCTCCGGGTGCCCTTCGTCCTCCGGCATGGGCAGCCCCGCCCGCTGGGCCAGGATTCCCACGGCGTCCACAAAGCCGACGCCCTCCGCCTCCATGACGAAGTTCACCAGGTGCCCCCCCTTGTGGCAGCCGAAGCAGTAATACACCTGTTTTTCCGGCGTGATGGAAAAGGAGGGGGTCTTTTCACTGTGGAAGGGGCAGCAGCCCCAGTAGCGGCTGCCTTTTTTTTGCAGCGTGGTATAGTCGGAGGCCACGTCCACCAGATCGACCCGCTCGTTCAGCTCTTCCAAAAAAGCTTCCGGGATTGCCATGTTCCCCCTCCGTTCTGCCATTTTATCTATTTTGGGCGATTCTTTGTGCGATATACCAGCCGGAAGTGCATTTTTCCGCTCTTTGACCGCTTCTATCCATAGAATACGCAGCCCGCGCCGATTTTCCTTCTGCTTTTTGGGAAAATTTCAAAAACTTTTGCCAGGGACAAAAAGCGGAACAGATGCCGGGGACGCGGCATCCATTCCGAAATTTGTTTTCCGTTCTCCGGGTCCGCTATAGCACATCCAGCAGCGTCTTTGCCAGCTCGAAATAAATCAACAGCGAAACCGCATCCACAATGGTGGTGATAAAGGGGGAGGCCATCACCGCCGGGTCGAAGCCCAGCTTGTTGGTCAGCATAGGCAGGGTGCAGCCGATCAGCTTGGCGCAGATGATGGTGAGCATCAGGGTCAGACACACCACCGCGTCCACCGCCAGGGTGATCTCCGTCCGGCCAAACAGCGTCCGGTCCACCACCCAGATTTTTACGAAATTCACCGCGGCCAGGGTCACGCCGCAGCACAGGGCCACCCGCACTTCCTTCCAAATGACCTGGAGGATGTCCCGAAACTCGATCTCCCCCAGGGACAGACCCCGAATCACGGTGACGGAGGCCTGGGAGCCGGAGTTGCCGCCGGTGTCCATCAGCATGGGGATGAAGCCGGTCAGGGCCACGCAGGCGGACAGGGCGGCTTCAAAGCTGTCAATGATCAGACCGGTGAAGGTGGCGGACACCATCAGCAGCATCAGCCAGGGGATACGGGCCTTCCAGGTGTCGAACACGCCGGTGCGGAGATAGGGCCGTTCGTTGGGGACAATGGCGGCCATCTTCTGGATGTCCTCCGTGGTCTCCTCCTGCAAAACGTCCACAGCGTCGTCCACCGTGATGATGCCAACCAGACGGTCCTCCTTGTCCACAACGGCAAGGCTCATCAGGTCGTACTTCTTCATCAGGTTGGCGGCCTCTTCCTGGTCGTCTGTGGTGTAGCAGTTGATGACGTTGGTGTTCATAATGTCCTGAATGTGATCCTCATACTTATGCATGAGCAGATCCTTCACCGAGACGACGCCCTCCAGGTGGCGGCTCTTGTCGATGACAAACAGGATATAGATGGTTTCCTTATTCTGCCCGTGGGCGCGGATATAGTCAAAGGACTGGCTGACCGTCATATCCTTGTGGAGGGCGATATATTCGGCGGTCATAATGCTGCCGGCCGAATTATCCGGGTAGTTCAGGAACTGATTGATGGTCTTTCGGGTGTCGGGCTTGGCGTTTTCCAGCACACGGCGCACCACGGAGGCGGGCAGCTCCTCCAGCATATCCACCGCATCGTCCACAAACAGGTCCTCCACAATGTTCTGGACCTCGTTGTCGGTCATGCCGTTGATCAGCTCCCGCTGCACCTCCACCGGGAGATAGGCGAATACATCGCTGGCCAGGTCCTTGGACAGCATCCGAAAGACGAGTGTGGCCTGCTCGCTGCTCAGATCCTCCAAAAAGTCGGCAATATCCGCCTCATTTAACTTTTCCAACACGAATTTCAGCTTCCGGAACTGCTTTGTCTCCACCAGCTCCTTCAGCTCTTCCATATGGATTTCAATATTCAATTTCAGCTACCTCCTTAACATCAAAACATCAAAGATACGTTGTGTCGGGAGGCAGGCGGCGAACGATCACTCCTTACGCCTTTGCTCTAAAATGGTTTGCGCTGCATGGTCTTAGAGCCGGGTCAGCACAGCACCTCAGTCTTCCGGTGACTGAGACCTTTGACTGTGACCCACAAGGGAACCGGGGCATCCGTTCCGTCAGACCTGCAACTTCGACCGCTTGCGTCCATCAAATTCTCATCACCTTTCAATCCAAAAGTACAGAAACTGCCACAATATCTATTATGCCAGAAAACCCGCCGTCCGTCAAATAAAAAAAGCCGTTTTTTCCTGTTTTCCTCCGGAAAATCTTCGTCATTTTGCCGGAAGACCCCGGCGGGGGCGGTTTGAAGTGCCGGCTGCCTGTTTTAAGGAACCTCTGAATAAATGCGCAAGAGCGGATTGCGAGGAAATTTGCGTCAGAAAAAGGCGCAAAAGCGCAGGAATCCTGACGGATTTCAAGCTTTTGCAACGCATTTATGGCGGAAATTTACCGCAAGACGCCGCAGCTGCATTTATTCAGAGGTTCCTTAACAGCTTCCCCGGAAACGGCGTTTTCATACGCATCAAAGAGTTTATAGCCCCCCCGCCGCGATAAAAGCCTCCGATTGAAGGCTTGCCCTCAATCGGAGGCTCAGGATACTGTGCGGTGTATGCGGCAGAGGTCAGATCTCGGTGATGTCGATGGGCACCAGTTCCTCGCTGCGGCCCTGCTCCCGGGCGGTGAGGATGGCGTGGGCGGTGTCGATGGCGGTCAGGCACAGGACGGAGTGTTCCACCGCCATCCGGCGGATCTTCACGCCGTCGCCATCCTCCCGCTTGGAGCGGCGGGGGGTGTTGACGATGACGTTCACCGTGCCGGACTGAATCATGTCCCCAATGTTGGGGTGGGCGGCCCCCAGCTTGTGGATGAACTTCACATCCACGCCCCGCTCCTTCAGGTAGTTGTAGGTGCCCCGGGTGGCGAACAGCTCGATACCCAGTTCCTCCATCTCCTTGGCGATGGAGACGATTTCGTCCTTGTCCTCATCCTTCACCGTCAGGATGGCCCGGCAGCCCCGCTTGGGCACCTTCATGTTGGCCCCCTTGAAGGCCTTCATCAGGGCCTGGGGGAAGCTCTCCGCAATGCCCAGGCACTCGCCGGTGGACTTCATCTCAGGGCCAAGGTTGATGTCCACATCGGTGAGCTTTTCAAAGGAGAACACCGGCATCTTTACGGCGTAATAGCTGGCCTCCGGGTATAGGCCGGTGCCGTAGGGCATATCCTTCAGCTTCTCCCCCAGCATGACCCGGGTGGCCAGGTCGATGATGGGAACGTTGGTCACCTTGGAGATATAGGGGATGGTGCGGGAGGAACGGGGGTTGGCCTCGATGATATACACCGTGTCGTTATAGATGATGAACTGCACGTTGATGAGGCCGATGACCCCCAGGTGCTTGGCCAGATTTTTGGTGTGCTGCAAGATGGTCTGCTTGTGCTTCTCTTCCACATGAAGCGGGGGATAGACGGCGATGGAGTCGCCGGAGTGGATGCCGGCCCGCTCCACGTGCTCCATGATGCCGGGGATGAGGATGTCCTCCCCGTCGAAGACGCCGTCCACTTCCACCTCACGGCCCATCAGGTACTTGTCCACTAGAATGGGATGCTCCTGAACGGTCATGCTGATGATGTTCATGAAGGAACGGATGTCCTCGTCCTTATAGGCGATTTCCATGCCCTGGCCGCCCAGCACATAGGAGGGGCGCACCAGCACGGGGTAGCCCACCTCGTTGGCGGCGGCCAGCGCCTGCTCGGTGGTGAACACGGTGCGGCCCTCGGCACGGGGGATGCCGCACTTGCGGAGGATGACGTCGAACCGCTCCCGGTCCTCCGCCGCGTCCACGCCGTCGGCATCGGTGCCCAGAATCTTCACCCCCATGTCGGTGAGGGCCTGGGCCAGCTTGATGGCGGTCTGGCCGCCAAACTGCACCACGGCGCCGTCGGGATGCTCCAGCTCCACCACATGCTCCACATCCTCGGCGGTCAGCGGCTCAAAGTACAGCCGGTCGGCAATGTCGAAGTCGGTGGAGACGGTCTCCGGGTTGTTGTTGATGATGATGGTCTCGTAGCCCTGCTTTTTCAGCGCCCAGACGGAGTGGACGGAGCAGTAGTCAAACTCGATGCCTTGGCCGATGCGGATGGGGCCGGAGCCCAGCACCAGCACCTTCTTCCGGTCGGTGGGGATGGACTCGTTCTCGTCGTCATAGGTGGAGTAGTAATAGGGGGTCTGGGCCTCGAACTCCGCCGCGCAGGTATCCACCATCTTGAAGGAGGGGTGGATGTTGTACAGCTTCCGGAGGTCCCGAATGTGGGTGCGGGTGGTGCCGGACAGCTCGGCGATCAGGGCATCGCCGAAGCCCAGCTCCTTGGCCTGACGGAGCACCTCCTGGTTGGGGACGCCCTTTTTCAGGGTGTTCTCCATGTCCACGATGTTGTTCAGGCGGTCCAGGAACCAGATGTCGATTTTGGTGATGTGGTTGATCTCCTCCGCCGAAATGCCCCGGCGCAGGGCCTCGGCGCAGACGAAGATGCGCTCATCGTCGATGACGTACAGCTTATCCCGAATCTCGTCGGTGCGCATCCGGGCCAGCTTGGGCAGCTGGAGGGAGGAGACGTGCTGCTCCAGAGAGCGGATGGCCTTCATCAGCCCCGCCTCAAAGCTGTTGCCGATGGCCATGACCTCGCCGGTGGCCTTCATCTGGGTGCCCAGGG
>JAJQCJ010000028.1 GCA_021202775.1 Clostridiales bacterium
ACTGACCGAGGAGGATAACATAAAAGTTAGAGCGCGGAACCCAGCCCCCGGAGGGAAACCACCTATTTCCTTTATCCCTCCTTGTCTAAGGAGTCAACCACGCCCACTAACAGCTAACAGCTAATAGCTATTAGTTAACAGCTGTCAGCGCCCTCCGGGCCGCACAGCCGTGCGGCCCGGAGGGCGCTGTCCGGAGCGCTTACCGCTCCTCCCGGAAGTAGTTCTGTCCCAGGGCGGCAGGCCCCAAGTTCTCCCGCTTCTTGCGCATGGAGGTCATGACCAGCACCACGATGGTGACCACATAGGGCAGCATCTTGAACAGCTCCTGAGAGTACCGGGTCAGCCCGCTGATGTAGTAGTACAGCCAGTACAGGATGCCGAAGAGGTACGCCCCCCAAATGGTGTTCAGGGGCTTCCACGCCGCGAAAATCACCAGCGCCAGGGCCAGCCAGCCCAGGGACTCGATGGCCCCGTCGTTGGCCCAGGTGCCCTTGATGTAGTCCATGACGTAGAACATCCCGCCCAGGCCGGTGATGACTGCCCCCACGCAGGTGGCGGTGTACTTGTACCGGGTGACGTTGATGCCGGTGGCGTCCGCCGTGGCGGGGGACTCCCCCACCGCCCGCAGGTTCAGACCCACCCGGGTGCGGCCCAGCATCAGGTGCAGCACCACCGCCAGGGCGATGGCCGTATACACCAGAAAGCCGTGGTTAAAGAGGATGCTGCCCGCCGTCCCCAGCTTTGCCAGGGGCAGGGTGGCCCGGAAGCCGCCGCTGGTGGTGGCCACGGAGATCTGGCCCACGCCGCCGGCCAGCTTGTTCATGCTGCCGCCGAAGAAGTTGGCCACGCCGGAGCCGAAGATGGTCAGGGTCAGGCCGGTGACATTCTGATTGGCCCGGAGGGTGACGGTCAGGAAGGCGTAAATCAGCCCGCCCAGGGCGGAGGCTGCCATGCAGCACACCATAGCGATGAGGACGCCCACCACGGCGCTGGGGTTTTCCACCCCGCTCTCGTAGAAGAAGGCCCCGGCCAGGGCGGCGATGCCCCCCAGGTACATGATGCCGGGGGTGCCCAGGTTCAGGTTGCCGGACTTTTCCGTCACCACCTCCCCCAGGGCGCCGAACATGATGACGGTGCCGAAGGTGATGGCGGCCTGCAACAGGGAAACCAGCTGAGACATATCACTTGCCCTCCTTTTCCTTGCCGGTGCGGACCAGACGGTAATTGATGAAGAACTCGCTGCCCAGGATGAAGAACAGGATAATGCCCTCGATCATCTCGGCGGCGTACTCGTTCAGGTTGTACTGGGAGGCGATCTCACTGGACCCCTTCTCCAGAAAGACCAGCAGCAGGGAGATGACCACCATAAAGAAGGTGTTGAACTTGGCCAGCCAGGCCACGATGATGGCGGTGAAGCCCCGGCCCCCGGCGGTGGAGGTGGACACGGTGTGGGAGGAGCCCGCCACGGCGATGAAACCGGAGAAGCCGCAGATGGCCCCGGAGAGGATCATGGTGCGGATGTACACCTTGGTGATGGACACACCAGCGTACCGGGCGGTATTGCGGCTCTCCCCCACCACGGCGATCTCATACCCCTGCTTGGTGTAGCGGAGGTAGCAGAACATCCCCACCGTCAGCAGCACCGCCAGCAGGATGTTCAGCCCGTAGGACGCGCCGAACAGGGCGGGGAACCACCCTGCCTGGGAGTTCTGGTTGATGATGCCCACGGTGTTGGAGCCGTAGGGATTCTCCCAGCAGGCCACGCAGAAGGAGGTCAGCTGAATGGCCACATAGTTCAGCATCAGGGTGAACAGCGTCTCGTTGGTGTCCCACTTGGCCTTAAAGACGGCGGGAATCAGCCCCCACAGGCCGCCCCCCACGATGGAGGCCAGGGCCATCACCACCAGCAGCAGGCCGGTGGGCAGCACGTCGGCCAGATTGATCATGCAGAAGGCGGTGCAGATGGCCCCCACCAGAATCTGGCCCTCCGCGCCGGTGTTCCAGAACCGCATTTTAAAGGCGGGGGCCAGGCCCACGGACATACACAGGAGCAGGGCCGTGTCCCTGGCGGTGATCCAGGCCCGGCGGGTGGTGCCAAAGGCCCCGCCGAACATGGTCTTGTACACGTCCACCGGGTTCAGGTTCACGATGCAGTAAATCAGGATGGCGTCCACCAGCAGGGCCAGCAGCACCGCCAGCAGGCGGATGCCCACGGCTTTCCACATGGGCAGACTGTCCCGTTTGACAATGCGGAGGCGGGACCCTCCGGAAGCAGCTGTTTGCATAGGTCAGTCACCCTCCTTTTCCTGCAGGCTGGTCATCAGCAGGCCCACCTGTTCCTTGGTGGCGGTCCTGCCGTCCAAAATGCCGTTGACCTGACCGGCGCACAGCACCAGGATGCGGTCGCACAGGGCCAGCAGCACGTCCAGGTCCTCGCCCACGTAAATCACGGAGACCCCCTGCCGCTTTTCCTCGTTCAGCAGATGGTAGATGGTGTAGGAGGTGTTGATGTCCAGCCCCCGGACGGCGTAGGCTGCCATCAGGACGGAGGGGCTCAGGGCGATCTCCCGGCCCACCAGCACCTTCTGGACGTTGCCGCCGGACATCTTCCGCACCGGGGCGTTCATGCTGGAGGTGACCACCCCCAGCTCGTCCACCACCTCTTTCGCCATCTGGTTGGGCTTCTTGTGCCCGGCGAAGATGGAGTGGCCTTCGCTGTAGCTGCGGAGCATCATATTGTCCGGGATGCCCATGCTGCCCACCAGGCCCATGCCCAGCCGGTCCTCCGGCACGAAGGACAGGTGTACCCCCATGTCCTTGATTTTCCGGGGAGAGCGGCCCACCAGCTGCTCCTCCGCCTGACCCTCCGGGAAGTACCGGACGCTGCTGCCCGCCGTCACCGGCTGGAGGCCCGCAATGGCCTCCAGCAGCTCCTTCTGGCCGCAGCCGGAGATGCCCGCCACCCCCAGAATCTCGCCGGAGTAGGCGGTGAAGGACACGTCCTTCAGCACCTGCACCCCCGCCGGGGAGGTGCAGGACAGATGCTCCACCACCAGCCGGGGCTGTGGGTTCACCGGGTCAGGCCGCTCGATGTTCAGCTCCACCGTCCGGCCCACCATCATATTGGTCAGCGCCTGAGGGTTGGTATCCTTTGTGGCCACGTCCCCGATGTACTTGCCCTTCCGGAGAACGGCCACCCGGTCGGAGACGCTCATGACCTCGTGGAGCTTGTGGGTGATGATGACCACGCTCTTGCCGTCCGCCTTCATGTTCCGCAGGACGGCGAAGAGGTTGTCCGTCTCCTGGGGGGTCAGGACGGCGGTGGGCTCGTCCAGAATCAGGATGTCCACCCCCCGGTACAGCACCTTCACGATCTCCAGCGTCTGCTTCTGGGAGACGGACATATCGTAGACCTTCTGGTCGGGGTCCACCTCAAAGCCGTATTTGTCGCAGATTTCACGAATCTTCGCCGCCACGCCCTTCCGGTCCAGCAGCATTCCCCCGTCCAGGCCCAGCATGATGTTCTCCGCGGCGGAGAACACGTCCACCAGCTTGAAGTGCTGGTGAATCATGCCGATGCCCAGGTCAAAGGCGTCCCTGGGGGAGGCGATGGACACCTCTTTGCCCCGGACCCGGATGTGGCCGGAATCGGGGAAGTAGATGCCCGCGATCATGTTCATCAGGGTGGTCTTGCCGCTGCCGTTTTCGCCCAGCACGGCCAGAATCTCCCCCTGCCGGATGTCCATGCTGACCTCGCTGTTGGCCACCACATAGCCGAAGGTTTTGGTGACGTTTTGCAGCTCTATCACTGGTGTTTCTGCCAATCGAATCATCCTCTCTTGTTGTCGTTCCGGTGTCGGTTGGGTGGTGTTTTTGACCCTTGAATGGGTGCGGGTTTCTCTTAAAGTTATGACTGCGTTTTCGTCCCTCCGTAGGGGCGCACAGTGTGCGCCCGCCCGTTTTTTCCTCAGGCAAGGGTGTGGCGCTTCTGCGTTTTGCAGCCATATGTGTAGGGGCGGCCCTTGGTCGCCCGAAGAAACCGCCTGCTTACCCAGGGCGGCCAGGGGCCGCCCCTACAAAAAAAGCAAAGATTTGGGCTTCACAATCTACTACTATAAAGGTATCGTAACATTTGAGAGCAATTTCCAGGGCGATAACAGGCGGGCGCACACTGTGCGCCCCTACTGCGGCCGGGAAACGCAGTTTTCCGTTGACAACCTTTCATTTCCTGATTCTGCCTTTTGGAAGGAGAGCGTCACGCCGCTCCCTTTCCGAAGGGAAGAACGGGGTTCCAAATTGGAAGTCAGGGAAGCCGGGTTTTCCCGGCTTCCCTGCGCAGTAACAGTTATTTGGTTGGACTCAGTTCAGCTCAGTGATGCCGTCGATCCTGGCGGTGAAGCCGGGGGCGGAGCGGAGCACGGACTCCTGGAACACGCCGTCCACGACGCCTTCCGTATCGCCCACATAGTCCAGATCCATGTCAATCAGGATGGAGGTGGGATTCTCGCCGTCCACGGTGAAGGTGGAGCAGTCAAAGACCTGGAGGGAGCCATCGGTCAGGGCAGCCTCTACCTCGGCCACCTTCTCGGCGGTGCCCTCGGCGCAGGCGTCGCCCAGGGTGGTGATGGCCACGGCACCGGTCTCATAGCCCTCGGCCCAGTCGGTGGCGATTTCCTCGCCGTTCAGGGCGCAGCTGAAGGCGTACTCATAGTAGACGGCCCACACGTTGGTGGCGGAGACCAGGGCGGCGTCGGGGGCCACGGACAGCATGTCGATGTTGTAGCCCACGGAGTAGACGGTGGTGCCGGCCTCATACATCTCCTGGCAGGCGGAGGGGGCGCCGGTGGAGTCGGCGTGCTGGCCGATGATGACGCAGCCGTCGGAGATCAGGGCCTTGGCGGCCTCATACTCGCCGGTCAGGTCGAACCAGGAGTTGGTGTACTGCACTTCCATGCTGACGTTCTCATAGACGCTCTGGACGCCCAGGAAGAAGGCGGTGTAGCCGGAGACCACTTCGGCGTAGGGATACGCGCCCACATAGCCGATCTTCACGTTGCCGTCGGCGTCATAGTTCGCGTCGGACAGCTCGCCGTTCTCCACCAGCTCGGCAATCTTCATGCCGGCCACCACGCCGGAGACGTAGCGGGACTGATAGACGCAGGTGAAGGCGTTGTGGAAGTTATCCATGCCGGTCTGGTTGGCGGTGTCGCCGGTGAGGGCCACGAACTCCACCTCAGGGAACTCGCTGGCGGCCTGCTGACAGTAGGACTGATGGCCGTAGGAGTTGGTGAGAATCAGGGAGCAGCCGCTCTCCACCAGGTCAACGCAGGCGTCGTAGCAGCCCTCGTCCTCGCTGATGTTGTACTTCCAGAGGATCTGGTCGTCGCTGAGGCCCAGGTTCTCGGCGGCGGTCTGGATGCCGGCGATGTGGGCGTAGGTGTAGCCCTCGTTCTCGTCGCCCAGCAGGACAACGCCGATCTTGACGTCGCTGTTGGCAGCGGTGCTCTCACCCTCAGCGGAGCTGGAAGCGTCGCCGTCGGTGGAGGCGTCGCCGCCCTCCTCCTCTGTGGTGGAGCCGGAGGCGGTGGAAGCGCTGCCCTCGTCCTCGCTGTCGCTGCTGCCGCCGCAGGCGGCCAGGCTGAAGGTCATGCACAGGGCCAGCATCAGAGCCAAAAACTTCTTCATGTGTGTTCCTCCTATAAGTATAGTATCTCGCGCCGGGCGGAGCCCATCCTTCGCCGGCTTTTACCACTTTTATATTAACTTTTATTTTGCTCCGCGTAAATCAGCAATCAAACCAAAAACATCGCGGATTGTGGGGCTTTTTTTGGGATTTTGAAGAAAACGGCGGGAGCGGGGAGCGGTTTCCGGCCCAAACTGCCTCTGAAAACAGAATGTGGGGGCCGCCGCGCAGCGCGCGGCAGCCCCCACCGATGGCTGCGGGTTATTCGCTGTCCTCCGACGGTTCCGGGTCGGCCTCGCTGACGCCTTCGGTGACGGTGACGGTTTCCTCGTCCCCGGCCCCTGTGCCGAAGCCGGCGCCGGCGCTGCCGCCGCCGGTGCCGCTCCACTCCATTTCGATGGAGCCACCGTCCCATTCCATGGCGATGCGGCCCTCGTCCTCATCGGAATCAACGTTGAACTCCACAGAGTCCTCACCCTCGGTGACGGTAGCGATGGCTCCGCCATCGGATACCACGTCATAGGTGCCCTCTCCAGTGCTGACCAGGGTGATCTCCGTCTCCTCCCCGTTGAACCAGACCCGGATGCTCTGGATGCGCTCCGCCAGCGCCCCGTCTGTAACCTCGTTCACGGCAAAGGCGGAACCCACCAGCAGCGCCGTGGCCGCCGCGGCTGCCGCCAGCCCGGTCAGGGGCCGCAGCGCCCGCCGTTTGTTTTGTTTCATCTTTGTTGCCTCCAATACAGTGTCCGGCGAGGCGTGGAGTGCGCCAAAGGTGCGCCGGTACCGTTCCCTATTCGTCATCGCTCCATTCCTCCTTGAGCTTTGCTTTCAGCAGCGAACGGGCCTTCTGCATCCGGGTGCGGATGGTGGAGGGGTTGCTGCCGGTGATCTGGGAAATTTCATTGACGCTGTAGCCCTCGTAGTAGTACAGACAGGTCACCACCCGGTAGCGTCTGGGCAGCTCCATCACCGCCAGGAACAGGCCGCTATCCTCCGGGCTGTCGGCGTAGAGGGTGTTGGCGTAGTCCTCCAGCGCCTCGTGCCTGCACCGCCAGGGGGCGCGGAGGAGCTTCTTGCAGTCGTTGATGGTGACCCGCAGCAGCCAATTCCGCAGATGCTCCTCCCCGTCAAAGGGGCGGGTGGTCTCCAGCAGCTTCAGCAGGACGGTCTGGACGATGTCGTCTGCGTCGCAGCGGTTGCCGCAGTAGTGGAAGGCCAGGCGGAAGATCATGTCGCTGTACTGCTCCGCCGCCCGGGTAAATTCCTGCTCCGTCAATGTATCACTTCCTCACGTCTGAAAGGCCCTTCAACTATAATATCCTCCGGCGGGAGGAAATGTCTGCACCGGAGGGGGATTTTTTTGAAAAAATTTGAAAATTTGCGGGGGAGGGGGCTTGTGCCCAATGCAAAAAACAATCAATTATCGCGTTTTTTCATCAGAAGCGATTTCTTTGCGGTTCAGGCAGATGTTATCTGTCGTTGGAAAATAAAATTGCCGCCCTTCCCGCCGTAAGGCATAGGGAGCGCAGCGGAAATGCCGCTTGACGGCGGGGACGT
>JAJQCJ010000099.1 GCA_021202775.1 Clostridiales bacterium
CGGCCCAGTCCAGCAGGGTCAGCTCAAACTGCGCCATGCGCTCGTTCAGTTCGGGGTAGTAGTTGCCCTCGCCCATTTCGGCGGCCATTTCCGCGCAGACGGCGGGGATGCGCTCGTCGCCGGCGTGCTCCTTGTAGGACACCAGCAGGTCCAGCTCGGAATTTTCCTCGATCTCCACCCCCAGCTCATACAGGCCCTTGATGGGGGCGTTGCAGGCGAAAAAGTCCTGAGGACGGGGCCGAAGGTGATGATCTTCAAATTTTTCAGGCCGATGATGGCGCGGGCGATGGGAACGAACTCGTGCATCTTCTCCGCCAGCTCCGCCGCCGTACCCACGGGGTACTCGGGGATGTAGCCTTTCAGGTGGCGCATCCCCAGGTTGTAGGAGCAGTTCAGCATGCCGCAGTAGGCGTCGCCCCGGCCGTTGATCATGTCGCCGTCCCCCTCAGCGGCGGCCACGAACATACAGGGGCCGTCAAAGCGCTGGGCGATCTCCGTCTCCGGGGTCTCCGGGCCGAAGTTGCCCAGAAAGACCACCAGGGCGTTGCAGCCCGCGGCGTTCACATCATCCACGGCCTTGAGCATATCCAGTTCGTTCTCCACAGTGATGGGGCACTCGTAGAGGCCTTCGCCATAGGCGGCCACGATGTTCTTCCGCCGCTGGGTGGACAGGGCGATGGGGAAGCAGTCCCGGCTGACGGCGATAATGCCCAGCTGGATGGTTGGAATATTGTTGCTTACCATTGGGGACTCCTCCTTGTTTAAATCCGTGTGCATCAGTCAAATGTTGCTGGAAATGTCGATATTGATTCCTGTTAGGCCGATGTGCGCGCCCTGACTGGCCTCGTCAGAATCCGGGTGGGCCAGCAGCCACTTGTTAGCGGCCCAGAGTAGCGCGTCGTCGCTGCCGTAGGGTTTCATGCCCTCCGGCTTGGGGCCGTTGGTGCCTCTGGGCAAGGCCACCAGCACCTGGAACCCTTTGGCCGGGTCGGTGTGACAGGGGGCATAGTGCAAGGTGGTGGCGTAGACCTCCACCATCACCCCGGTGGGAACGCGGAACGCCTTCACGCCGGCGGTGTCGAGCACCCCATCGGCGATTTGGTCCTGCCGGGCCAGCAGCAGGATAAAGTCCGACGTTCCCAGGTTGAACTCGCTGTCCCTGTGGTACTCCAGGCAGTTCAGCCGGGTGTTGTGGCCGTTGCACCAGCCCATCTGGACGGGCATTCCGCCGAACAGGTTGTCGGAGACCTCCGCCGTAGTGGGCAGTTCCTGCAAGTTTTCGTCCTCGGCGGTGTAGACCACGCCCTCCGTCACCGGGGTCGCTGCCAGAGCCGCCAGGATTTCCTCCACAGGAAAGTTCTCATGCACCTGCCCGTAAGGTTTAAATTCGGCGTCAAACGCAGAGTAAATTTTCATTTCTGTCACCTCTCACAGCAGTTGGGGGAACAGCGCTTTGCAAGCCGGATAAATTTTTCGGAACTGCTGATACCGTTCCTCATACAGCGCCGCCAGTTCCGGCTCCGGCTCCACCGTGTCCACCACATGAACGAGGCTGTCGCAGACCGCCTTGACGGTGGGATAGGTCCCGTCCGCCACCATCGCCAGCATCGCGCCGCCCATACCCGGTCCCTGTTCGGACTCCACGATTTCCAGCGTGACGTTCAGCACATTGGCGCAGATAGTTTTCCATAGGGCACTTTTCGCGCCGCCGCCGCAGATTTTGCTGCGCTCGATAGTGATTCCTTGCGCGCGGGCCACCTCCAGGCTGTCCCGGATGCCGAAGGCCACGCCTTCCAGTACCGCCTGAGCCAGGTCGGCGCGGGTGGTGTCCATGGTCATCCCGATGAAGGTACCGCGGGCGTTGGTATCGTTGATGGGGCTGCGCTCCCCCATCAGATAAGGCAGGAAAAAGACGTGATTTCTGCCCAGCTTGTCCCGCGTGATGGGGGCCTGTTCTGCGCCGTAATCCTCCGTCTGGAAGATGTCCTCCATCAGCCACTTGTTGCAGCTTGCGGCGGAAAGCATACAGCCCATCAGGTGATAATTTCCGTCTGCATGGGCGAAGGAGTGGAGGGCGTTCTGCGGGTCCACGCCGAACTTCTCGCTGGAAATAAAAATCGTCCCGGAGGTGCCCAGGGAGATGTTACAGGCCCCCTCGCCCACGGTGCCGGTCCCCACTGCGGCGGCGGCGTTGTCTCCGGCTCCGGCGGCAACCACTATCGTCTCCGGGAGGCCCAGCTTTTTTGCCATATCCGGCAGAAGCGTCCCAACTGGCTGGTAGGATTCAAAAATTTGGGCCATTTGAGACTCTTTCACTCCACAAATCTCCAGCATTTCCTTCGACCAGCACTTGTGCGCCACGTCAAAGAGCAGCATCCCAGAGGCGTCGGATACGTCGGTGCAGTGAACGCCAGTCAGCTTGTAGTTGATAAAATCCTTGGGGAGCATGATCTTGTCGATTTTAGCGAACAGATCCGGTTCGTTCTCCCGCATCCACAGCAGCTTGGGGGCGGTGAAGCCCGCAAAAGCGATGTTAGCGGTGTGCTGAGAAAGTTTTTCTTTCCCCACTACGTTGTTCAGGCAATCCACCTGCTTCGCGGTGCGCCCGTCATTCCAGAGGATGGCGGGGCGGATGACGTTGTCATCCCTGTCCAGCACCACCAGGCCGTGCATCTGGCCGCCCGCTCCGATACCCTCTACCTGAGCAGCGTCGAAACCCGCCAACAGCTCCGGTATCCCCTCCTCCACGGCGGAGAGCCAGTCCTCCGGGTTTTGCTGGCTCCAGCCGGGGTGGGGGAACTCCAGCGGGTAGTTCTTGGAGACGATGTGTAAAATTTGACCTGTTTCGTCCATCAGCAGCAGTTTGGCCGCTGAGGTACCCAGGTCGATTCCGATGTAGAGCATAAATGGGCCTCCTTTTTACCGCAGACTACCAGGCATATCCAGGCTCTCCTTTGGTATCCGCTTTTACATTTTTCGGTCTACAGCAACAGGCAAAAGGTGATTGAAAATTCCTTTTGCATCTCAATATTGCGTTTTTCATTCCTAATGAATGCAACTTCTACCTGTGCCAGAATGAGAGGCTATCTTCTTTTAGCAGTCGATCTCCGAAAGTGCTTCCATATCCCCGATCAGTGTAAAGTCCGGATGCATCTGAAGAATAGATGCCGGCACCTGCGGTGTCACTGCACCGAAGAAAGCCTCTTTGATGATCGCCGTCTTGCTGCGTCCGTTCACCACCATCAGCACCTTGTGTGCCTGCATAATTGTCTTGATTCCCATCGTATAAGCCTGACGCGGCACCTCATTCATAGTATCAAAAAAGCGGGCATTTGCTTCAATCGTGCTTTCCGTCAGGTTTACGCAGTGTGTCCCAAGTTCAAAAGCCGCTCCCGGCTCATTGAACCCGATATGGCCATCTCTACCTTCCGTTGCTTCATGAAGGTATTGATACTCTCACCGACCTCTGCCTGAAATCGTCGGCTCATGTAATAAGGTGTGTATCCCAGTTCAGCAGCCATAGCATCCAGATTGAGCTTCTCGAGCACATGAGTTTCAATATACTCCATGCAGGCAGCCGACACGGGTGAGTATGTTTGCCGTTTCTTTGTCAGACGTACCCGCCGCATGAATGCTTCTAACATCTCCCCACAGCAGCCATAGACGGAAGATGTGTCGTTACAGGCTTCAATCCGTTGGATGTAGTAGTCCGACATATTATATCCGCCTTCGGGGGACATTCCCCCAAGTATTGATGCCCGACTGCACAGGATGACAAGGGTAAGTGCCTCGTTTTTCGCTTGACGGAGTGGATCGTCAATGCTGAGCGTTCCAACCATTCCCTGGGTATTTCGAGAGATAACTGCATTTACATCTTCCAAATTACCGGCTCTCATCTGTTCGAACAGTTCACGCTCCAACAGCCATGTTCCATGCCTGTACTACCTTCCCATCGTTCTTCTGCCGGTGAAGGCTCATCCACAGCTTCAATAAAGGTGCTGATATCGTCAGTTGCAATTTGCTCTCCCGTCACGCAGTAATGGAGCATGACGCCACAGCTAAATGCGCTTCCTAATGCTATGGTGGGTACCAAAGCCATTTGGTTTAACAGAGCATCTGTCAAATCGTGTTTCAGCTTCATTTTGGAGCACAGGTTGTAAAGATACTCCTCCGATGCTTCCACTGTAAAAGCTGGCCCCAGCAAATGCACCTCTCACAAAGCTTCCCCTTCAAATCGGCCTGCGGCAACCCATGCAATTCCCAACTTATCATTGACGATGATTGGCAATCGGCTGTGCGTAAAGTGATCTTTCACAGCCTGGCTGCTGGCACTGATGGTAAAAAGTCTGCAAAAAACTGTTGCGCAGGGCAGTTGCTGTAAAGTGGAGCCAGGTTGGGCGTCATACACCAGGTATAAAGTCGGTGAGCGTACAGGAACATATCCCGCATGGTTTCCAGACGTGCAGAAAAATCGGCCATGCGACGCACTCCTTTCTATTCTCGGTGGAGTCTGTTGTAAGAACGCAGATAACACTGACACATCCTCCTGACAGTCGCAAATAACGTCTCCCTGTAACGAGAGCTCCTCTCCCGTACCTTCTTGGCTGACGGCAGCAAGAAAGATATATTTGGAAATTTGGCTTTTCAGGTTCAGCACATCTCCTTCGTCTGTTTCAAAGCGCACCTCCCCATGACACAGGTTTATCTGCTGCAAAAAATCTACCAACCGGATATTGGGTTTGAGTTTCATGGCAAAAACTTCTTTTCACTGTTATTATACCTATTGTAGCTGACTTCTGCTGTTTCTGTCAATCATAAATTAGCGAAAATTGTTAAAAAATGCTTTTGTTTTAGTTGTATGCAAAAAATTATCATAAATCACCAGTTTTTGATAACGCTGAGCTGTACGCCAAGGCTATAATGATGTGCAGAAAGGCGAAACACTTCGTGGAGTATCGCCAAAGGAATCTTTTTCAGAAACAGGAGGAAAATGACTATGGCAAGGAAAGAAAAAACCGAAAACCCCTTTTTATACACGAAGATGCGGAATGTGGCCGGATTATCCACCTCTGAATCGCAGAGAAGTTCCGATATGTATATGAAGTGCCGCTATATGGACGAAATGACCGGCGGGCGGGGCATTGTGTTCGCCACCGGTACACCGGTCAGCAACAGCATGACCGAGCTGTATACCGTCATGCGCTATCTCCAGTACAGCACTCTCCAGCAGAAGGGTTTGACGCACTTCGACGCATGGGCGTCAACCTTTGGAGAAACCCAAACTGCCATAGAACTTGCGCCAGAAGGTACTGGGTATCGGGCAAGAACGAGGTTTGCTAAGTTCTTCAATTTACCCGAATTGATGGCAATGTTCAAAGAGGTTGCGGACATCAAAACCAGCGATCAGCTCGATTTGCCTGTGCCGGAGGCTCATTTTGAGACGGTGGTGGTGCAGCCCTCGGAGATCCAGAAAGAGATGGTAGCTGCACTATCGGAACGGGCGTCCAAAGTCCACGCTGGGGCTGTAGATGCCTCGGAGGATAATATGCTCTGCATCACGTCGGACGGCAGGAAAATCGGCCTCGACCAGAGGCTCATGAACCCGTTACTCCCGGACGACCCAGGCAGCAAGCTGAACGCCTGCGTGAACAATGTGTTCCGTATCTGGCAGGAAGGGACGCCGGGGCGACTGACCCAGCTCCTGTTCTGTGATATGTCCACCCCTAAAGGGCTCCCGCGGAGTCGTGAGACTCCGTGGGAAAAGGACGAGCAACGGAGTGGAGCGGATGCCCGAGCTTGCGAGGGCGTAGCGGAGTGGAGTTTGCGAGGACGCAATGACGGCACCTTCAACGTCTATGACGATATTCGTTCCAAGCTGGAGGCGATGGGCGTTCCCCATGAGGAGATCGCCTTTATCCACGACGCCGACACGGAGGCGAAAAAGAAGGAGCTGTTTGCAAAGGTGCGCTCTGGCCAGGTGCGTGTGCTGCTAGGTTCCACGCAGAAAATGGGCGCAGGCACCAACGTCTAGGACAGGCTTGTGGCCGTTCACCACCTGGATGTGGGCTGGCGACCTGCCAACATGACCCAGCGGAACGGGCGTATCATCCGGCAGGGCAACAGGAATAAGAGCGTTCAAATTTTCAATTATGTCACCGAAGGGACCTTCGACGCTTACCTCTGGCAGACGTTGGAGAACAAGTAGAAGTTCATCTCGCAAATTATGACCAGCAAATCTCCGGTGCGCTCCTGCGACGACGTGGACGAACAGGTATTGTCTTATGCCGAGGTCAAGGCCCTCTGCGCCGGAGACGAGCGCATCAAGGAAAAGATGGATTTAGACATTGACGTGGCCCGGTTGAAGGTGGTGCGGGCAGATTTTCTGAGCAACCAGTACCGGCTGGAAGACCGGCTGTTGAAGAACTTCCCGGCACAAATTGAGAAGCAACAAGGCTATATCCAAGGATTTGGGGCCGACATCCAAACTGCGGCAGAGCATCCGTTGCCCAAGGAGGGGTTTGTGGGGATGGAGATCAACGGACGGATGTTTACCGAAAAACAGCTTGCGGGCGAGGCGATCCTCGCTGCCTGTCGGGATTGCAAGGGGGCCGAGCCGGTGCCGCTGGGCAGTTACCGGGGATTCCAGATGGAGCTGTCCTACGATTCCTTTCGGCAAGAGGTAGGCCTGACGCTGAAAGGGGTTATGAGCCACCGGCTGGCCCTCGGCACCGATGCCAGAGGCAACTTGACCCGCATCGACAACGCACTGGCGGGGATTCCGGGGAGACTGGAGGCGGCAAAAGAACAGCTTGCCAACCTGGAAAACCAGCGGGAGGCAGCCAAGGCGGAGATAGGCAAGCCCTTCCCCCAGGAGGCTGAACTGCGGGAGAAGTCCGCACGACTGGCGGAGCTGGACGCCGCCCTGAACCTGGCGGAGAATCCCATGCCCCAGGAAGAACGGGGAAATAGTGAGGAACGCCTTTCTGTTCTGGCGGATTTGAAGCAGAAATCCAGCCAGGTGCCGCCCTCGAAGAAGGGCGACAGGCCGCAAGAGGAAGTGTTGCAATGGGCCAGGACAAAGAGAACCGGGACGTTGTGCTGCACTTCCGGGTCAGCCCTTCCGAGGAGGCTCGCATCCGGGCGAAAATGGAGGAAGTAGGGAACCTCTGATTTAATCTCACCTAACCGCATCGGCCACAGATATGCTATAA
>JAJQCJ010000075.1 GCA_021202775.1 Clostridiales bacterium
TCCTTCATGCCCACCAGACGGTTCTCCACGATGTCGATGATGCCGATGCCGTTCTTTCCGCCGTACTCGTTCAGGTCGCGGATGATGTCGGAGGCCTTTTTCTTCTCGCCGTTGATGGCCACCGGCTTGCCCTGCTCAAACTCCAGGGTGACATAGGTGGGCTCGTCCGGGGCCTGGATGGGGGAGACGCCCATCTCCAGGAAGCCGGGCTTGTCGTACTGGGGCTCGTTGGCCGGGTCCTCCAGATCCAGGCCCTCATGGCTCAGGTGCCACAGGTTCTTGTCCTTGGAGTAGTTGGTCTCCCGGGTGATCTTCAGGGGGACGTTGTGGGCCTCGGCGTAGTCGATCTCCTGGTCGCGGGAGACGATGTCCCACTCACGCCAGGGGGCGATGATGGTCATACCGGGGGCGAAGCGCTTGATGGCCAGCTCAAACCGCACCTGGTCGTTGCCCTTGCCGGTGCAGCCGTGGGCGATGGCGTCCGCGCCCTCCTCCAGGGCGATCTGGGCCAGCTTCCGGCCGATGATGGGGCGGGCAAAGGCGGTGCCCAGCAGGTAAGTCTCATACTTGGCGTCGGCCATGACGGAGGGGACGATGACCTCGTCCACCATCTCGTCCACCAAGTCGGCCACGATGAGCTTGCTGGCCCCGGTTTTCAGGGCCTTCTCCTCCAGGCCGTCCAGCTCGTCCGCCTGGCCCACGTTGCCGGCCACGGCGATGATCTCAGGGTTGTTGTAGTTCTCCTTCAGCCAGGGGATGATGATGGATGTATCCAGACCGCCGGAGTAAGCCAGAACGACCTTCTTGATTTCTTTCTTTGCCATGGGGATTCCTCCTAAAAATGAACTGCGAAACCGCAGAAGCTTGTCTACGAGGGTTATCTTACCACGGCCCGGGCCGGATTGCAAGCATCAATTTGCATAAAAATGCAAATTGCTTCCCGGCCGTTTCCCGATATACCCACGAGAAATGTATAAATATGCAGAATAGAGTGAATAAAAATGCGGACGGAGGGCTCCGTCCGCATTTTTATGTAAGGTTGGGGGTTAGTCCTCAGCAATGATACCCATGGGGCAGTTCTCAGCACAGGTGCCGCAGGAGATGCAGGCATCGGCATCGATGACATAAGCATCATCGCCCTCGGAGATCGCGCCGACGGGGCAGTTCTCAGCGCAGGTGCCGCAGGAAATGCAGCCTTCGCCAATCTTGAATGCCATGATAAATTCCTCCTTGTTTCTGGATGAGTTCATTGTAGCATGATTGCGAAAAAAATCAAGGGAAATTTTCAAAAAAAATCAAAAGTTAGCGGCAATTAACCCGGAAATACCGGAAGTATGTGTCAAAAAAGTTAGTGACGTATAACCCAAATCTCTGAAAAAATGCCGGAATATCCGGCCTGAAACGCGGGCACACTCCCTTTATCCATTGGAAAGGAGATGCAGAATTTGGCAAAATGGAAGAACAGCCTCCGCCGTCCCCTGGACGGCCAGAAGGACGACGCGGAGTTCGCCTTCGACCTGACGCCGGACGTGCAGGACGGGGGACACACCGCCCAGCACAAGCGCAGGCCGGAGGGCATCGACGGGGGCCGGATGCATCAGGTGCGGGCGGATGATAAGCCCCATTTGGGGCGAAAGGGCGGGGAGTTTTGAGGCGGCGGAGCTGGTTTTCCTTAGGCAAGGAATGATAAAGGAAATAGGTTTTTGCCCTCCGGGCGGGCCCCATTTCTCGCTCCGCCGAGAAATGGGGGAAAGAGGGCGGCTCAAGAGGGTCGCTGTGCGTCCCTCTTAAGAATCTCCCCGTATCCCGCTGGGCTTCGCGCCGTCCGACCTATCAGTGGTCTGTCCCGTTAGAGACGATGTAACTTGAAAGGCACCAAAGCTGCCGCCGATGGCGGCTGGCGGGGATTGCCGCCCACGTCCCAGCCTTCGGCGGGACGGGCGGCAATTTTGTTGTCCTTCGGTCGATGAAATCTGACTGTCCCGCTACATCTTTCCTCTTAGAAGGACACCGCGTTTCCCGTTTCTCCGTAGGGGCGCACAGTGTGCGCCCGCCCCTTTGCCCCTTACACAAGCCTGCTATGCGGAAATTGTCTGTATGGGGGACAACATTCTTTTCTCTCCGCGATACCTGCCCACAGAAAAACCCGTTCCTTCGGCAACCTCAGTGAGAACCGAAAGGTTCGCCGGGCGCACACTGTGCGCCCCTACCGGATGAATGCGACGCAGCGGTTATAACAATCTCCTGCCTCCCCTGAAGTGGAGGGTTTTCTAACAGCTGACAGCTCCCCCACACAAATTATCCTTTTCGCCTCTTTTTTAGAGGATTTGCCAGTTTACAGGGCAAAAAAACACGATATAATGAAGTGAGAACCATCATACGGGGAGGAAGCACCATGAAATTCATCAAAATGCACGGCTGCGGCAACGATTACGTCTATGTGGACTGCACGAAGGCCCCCCTGGCCGACCCCGGCGGCGTGGCGAAGCTGGTCAGCGACCGGCACTTCGGCATCGGATCCGACGGGCTGATCCTGATCTGTCCCTCCGACGTGGCCGACTTCCGCATGGCCATGTACAACGCCGACGGCAGCGAAGGGGCCATGTGCGGCAACGGCATCCGCTGCGTGGCAAAGTTCGTCTACGACGAGGGGCTGTCCTCCAAGACGGAGCTGGCCATTGAGACGAAGGCGGGCATCAAGTACCTCTCCCTGACGGTGGAGGACGGCAAGGTTTCCCAGGTGCGGGTGGATATGGGCGCTCCCTCCACCCTGGCAAAAGACCTCCCTGTGGTGGGGCTGGGGGATGAGGTCATCGGCCAGCCGGTCTCCGTCGGCGGACGGGCGTGGGTCATGACCTGCGTCTCCATGGGCAACCCCCATGCGGTGGTGTGGTGCGACGATGTGAAGTACCTGCCCATTGAGCAGTTCGGCCCCCTCTTTGAGCATCATCCCATGTTCCCCGACCGGGTGAACACCGAGTTCGTCCGGGTCATGGACCGGCAGAATCTGGAAATGCGGGTCTGGGAGCGGGGGGCCGGGGAGACCTGGGCCTGCGGCACCGGGGCCTGCGCCACGGCGGTGGCCGCTTACCGGAACGGCCTCTGCGACAGCCTGGTGACCGTTCACCTGCTGGGGGGCGACCTGACCATTCAGGTGACGGAGGACACCGTCCTGATGACCGGCCCGGCCACCACCGTATTCCGGGGCGAGATCGACCTTTGACCCTTTGCGTTCATCTATGAAAAGGAGAACAGAGCCATGCAGCTGATTGATTTGGTATTCCGTATGAACTACACCCTGTGCCAGGGCACCATGGAGCGGGAGATCTCCGCCCTGGTGTACGACTCCCGGAAGGCCCGGCCCGGATGCATCTTTATCTGTATGCCCGGTGCCGTCACCGACGGCCACAAGTACATCCCCGACGTGATTGCCAAGGGGGCCGCCGCCGTGGTGGTGGAGCATGATGTCACCGTGCCGGAGGACGTGACCATTTTGAAGGTGGAGAACGCCCGGGTGGCCCTGGCGGAGCTGTCCGCCGCCTGGTTCGGCCATCCCGCGGAGAAGCTGACCACCATCGGCGTCACCGGCACCAAGGGCAAGACCACCACCACCTATATGATTCGGGGCATTCTGGAAAAGGCGGGGCTGAAAACCGGTCTCATCGGCACCATCGAGGCCATCATCGGGGAGGAGCATATTCATGCGGTGAACACCACGCCGGAGTCCTTCCTGGTGCAGGAATACTTTGCCAAAATGGTGGAGGCCGGGATTCAGTATGTGGTGATGGAGGTGTCCTCCCAGGCCATGAAGCTGGACCGGGTGGCGGGCTTCACCTATGATTACGCCATCTTCACCAACCTGGAGCCGGACCACATCGGCCCCGGCGAACATGAGAGCATGGAGGAGTATATCGCCTGCAAGGGCAAGCTGTTCCGCCAGTGCAAAGTGGGCCTGGCCAACGCCGACGCGGACTATCTGGAGCAGGTGATGGCGGGCCACACCTGCCGGCTGGAAACCTTCGGCATGGGGGAGAACGCCGACCTGCGGGCGGTGAACATCCAAAAAATCCACCAGCCCGGCTACCTGGGGGTGCAGTATGACCTGGAGGGGCTAGAGCAGTACACCGTCCGGGTGGACATTCCCGGCGACTTCACGGTGTACAATTCTCTGGCCGCCATCGCCCTGTGCCGCCACCTGGGGGTGTCTCAGGAGGCCATTCTGAACGCCCTGGACACCATTCAGGTGAAGGGCCGGCTGGAAATCTACCCCACCCCCGGGGACTACACCCTGATGATCGACTACGCCCACAACGCCATGAGCCTGGAGGCCCTGCTGACCAACATCCGGGCCTACGGCCCCCGGCGCATCCTGTGCCTCTTCGGCTGCGGCGGCAACCGGGCCAGAAGCCGCCGGTATGAGATGGGGGAGGTGTCCTCCCGGCTGGCGGATTTGACCGTTGTGACCAGCGACAACCCCCGGAACGAGGACCCCCTGGCCATCATCAACGACATTCTGGTGGGCGTCCGGAAGGCGGACGGGGCCTTCGTCACCATCCCCGACCGGAAGGAGGCCATCCGCTACTGCATGGAGCAGGGCCAAGCCGGGGACGTGGTCATTCTGGCCGGGAAGGGCCATGAGGACTATCAGGAGATTCGGGGCGTCCGCCACCATATGGATGAGCGTGAGCTGATTGAGGAAATCATCCGGGAGGGCGCAGCGGTATGAGAATCAACGCCATCCACCATATCTGCCTAAAAGCGTCCACCCCGGAGGAATGGGAACAGGCGCTGGATTTCTACGGGCGCGTTCTGGGGCTGGCGGTGCGCCGCCAGTGGCCGGGGGGCGTGATGCTCTGCGCCGGGAACTCCGTCATTGAGCTGTACGACAGCGCCGAAGGCCCGCTGCCTCAGGGCACCATCCGCCATGTGGCCCTGTCCACCCCCGATGTGGATGAATACATCGCCGCCGTCCGGGCGGCGGGCTACCCCGTCACCGTAGAGCCGAAGAACGTGACCCTCCCCAGCGTGCCTCCCTGCCCCATCCGTATCGCCTTTTGTCAGGGGCCGCTGGGGGAGAAGATCGAGTTCTTCTGTGAACGGCGGGAGGAACATCCTCTGAAATTTTACGGCACCATGATTTGCCCCAACTGCGTGGAGGCCCAGGAGGCGCTGCGGGAAAAGGGGATGGACTACGAGTTCATCGACATCACCGCCTCCACCGCCAATTTGAAGGAGTTCCTGCACCTGCGGGACAGCAGCCCGGCCTTTGACCGGGTGAAGGAGAAAGGCACCATCGGCATCCCCTGCTTCCGGAAGGAGGACGGCAGCGTCACCTTCCGGCTGGAGGATTGTCTGGAGTGAAAAAAGTAGCCAGCCCGGCATTGTCCGGACTGGCTGTTTTTTGCCCTTTTGTCCTTTTGGGGCAATGTCATCAGCTTGAAACACACCCCTCCACCGGCTGCCGCCGGTCCCCCTCCCCTTTCAGGGGAGGAAAAAGGTTATTATAACCGCTGCGTCATTGGCTCCCCTGAAAGGGGAGTTGGCTGGCCGCAAGGTCAGACTGAGGGGTGGGAACGCCAGATGCTTTCACTGTAAACAATTCTCCCTAAGAGAAACATTTTCCTTAAGTCGATGACATTGCCCTTTTGGAGCGGCGTTCGTTTTTTCACCCACGTCAGCTCAAAAAAAGTTTCAATGGAAGGTAGTTTTCCCTCCGAAAACCGTAGTAGAAAAGTGAAACTGGAAAGGAGGCGATGCAGCAATGGAGGACGAAGCCATCCTGGCCCTGTTCGATGCCCGCTCCGAGGACGCCATCCGGGCGCTGGACACCAAATACGGTGCCCTCTGCCACAGTCTGGCCTACAACATTGTGAACGACCGGCAGGACGCGGAGGAGTGCGTCAACGACGCTTATCTGGGGGCGTGGAACACGATTCCCCCGGCCAGGCCCAACCCCCTGGCAGCCTATCTCTGCAAAATTGTCCGCAATCTCGCCCTGAAACGCTATTGGAGCAGGGCGGCGGCCAAGCGGGGCGGCGGCTTCACGGTGGCCATGGAGGAGCTGGAGCCGTATCTGGCCGCGCCGGACACAGCGGAGAGTCAACTGGAGGCCAGAGAGCTGGCCCGTATCATCGAGGGCTTTCTGGACACCCTGAGCCGGGAAAACCGGGCGATTTTCCTGGGGCGGTACTGGTTCGGGGACAGCGGCCGGGAGATTGCCGGGCGGGTAGGGCTGTCGGAGAAGGCGGTCTCTGTGCGGCTGACCCGGCTCCGACGCAAGTTGAAGCAGTATTTAACGGAACAGGAGGTATTTGTATGAACACGAAGGAATTTTCTGAGGCGATGGGAGAACTGGATAACCGATATGTGGAGGAGGCTGTCCGCTACAAGCGGGCCGTCCGGCCCCGCTGGGCGGCGGTGGGGGCGATTGCGGCGTGCCTGTGCCTCGTGATTTGTATTGCCGCAGCTCCCTACCTGACCGAATCCGCAGGCAATACCGATGCAGGGGCAGGGGATGACGTTGAACCGGGAGGAACACTCTCCGACGGAATAGACTCAGTCACTGCGTCTTTAGCGGTGTATCCCGCCACCGAAGGGATTGAAGATGTCGCAGATGCTGCGGTTGACAGCATTTCCGAAGGGGACGCTTATGAATTTGATACTTTGGGTGAATACCTGCCGACTTCCTTACCGGAAGGGTATCAGTTTGACGCCGCAAACCTTTATGAGACCACAATGAAGGATGGTACGAGGTACTATATGCTCCGCGTGCAATATGCTACCGGCAGCGGCACGGCTCAGGGAAATGCGGAGGAAGAACTTGCCGCCGACCCCAATGATTCTGACAAGAGTTTTGTTGTCTTTGTTATGAATTACGAACCTGCAACAGAAAAGCAGATTTATACAGCGGCAGACATTACAGAGGGCCTGCTTGAAGCACTGGATGGCGGCACCTTCCACATCTCTTATGGGGACATTTATGTTGGGATTTCTCCCGATACGGCGACATCTGACGATATTCTCGCAGCGGTATCCTCCATAAAGTGAACGAAGGACAGGGCAGTCGAATTTACTTCGGCTGCCCCTGTCCATGTATGCACAGTAAAACCCCCGCCCAGCATCCGCTGAGCGGGGGTTCATGTAGGCACCACCTATTTTTCCGGCCCGTCTCCAGGCAA
>JAJQCJ010000135.1 GCA_021202775.1 Clostridiales bacterium
ACGGCCCGCCGGGAGGGCAAACGCTCTATTTCCTTCCAGTATCCATATCTAAGGAACGAACGGCCCGCCGGGAGGGCAAACGCTCTATTTCCTTCCAGTATCCTAATCTAAGGAACGGACGGCCCGCCGGGAGGGCAAACGCTCTATTTCCTTCCAGTATCCTAATCTAAGGAACGGACGGCCCGCCGGGAGTGTAAACACCTGCTTCCTTTATCAATCCTTGTCTAAGAAACCCACCCCCTTCAATTGATGACCTTGCCCCCGGACGGGGCAGAAAGGAGGCCGCCATGCTGGCAGATGTACGGGGCTACCTGCGGGAGGACTATCGCCTCTTCCACCTGCGGGACAGCCGGGCCGAGGAGATCGGCTATCACTACCACGAGTTTGACAAGGTGCTGTTCTTTTACGCCGGGGAGGTGACCTACCTGGTGGAGGGGCGGGTGTACGACCTCCGCTCCGGAGACGTGCTGCTGATCCCCCACCACCAGATTCACCAGCCCATTATCCGCAGCGCTCAGCCCTATGAGCGGCGGCTGCTGTGGCTCTCCCCGGAGCTGCTGACGGAGTACGGCCTGTCCCCCTGCTTTGACGAGGCGGCGGCCACCGGCAGCCACCTGCTGCGCTCCGGACAGGAGGGCAGGGTAGAGGCCCTGCGCCTGGCGGAGGAGCTGGAGGAGGCGGAGGGCAGCGCCGCCTTCGCCAGCGCTTTGCTGGCCCGCACCTACTGCATCCAGCTCCTCATCGCCCTGAACCGGGCCTATGGGGGCCAAAAGGCCCAGGATACCGCCCAGGGCCGCAACGACCCCAGGGTGGACGCGGTGCTGGCCTACCTCCGGGCCCACCTGACCGAGGATTTGTCGGTGGACGCCCTGGCGGAGCGGTTCCACATCTCCCGATCGGGGCTGATGAGCCGGTTCAAGGAGGCCACCGGCTGCACCATCCATCAGTATGTGGTGCAGAAGCGGCTGATCCGGGCGGCGGAGCTGCTGCGGGAAGGGGCTCCCGTCCGGCAGGCCGCCGCGGACAGCGGCTTTCAGGACTACTCCACCTTCCTCCGGGCCTTCCGGAAACGGTACGGCGTCTCCCCCCGGGAGCTGCGTTAGCCGACAGAATTCGGCATTTTGCCGAAGCCCCGGATTTGGTTCCGCCGCCGAACCAAAGTTACCCACAGGCTTTCCCAACGCCCGGCGGGGATTTCTTGTGGAAAAGCCTGTGGAGAATGTGCAAAAATGTGGAAACCGCAGAATAACCATTTTTTCAGAATCGCCGCGGGGCGGACGGGTGTCCTTCAAACTGGATATTCTGTTCGATGGCAAAAGTGACAAAAGGGATAAAATAGGAGAGGCAGGGGACAGGAGCCGACAACTGTTCGCAGCGCAGGAGGCTTCACGCCTGTATGGCTGCAAAAAGAAAATTTCAAACCGTTTCCTGTTTTCCAGTAGGGGCGCACAGTGTGCGCCCGCTCTGGTTCCCTTTTGCAATAAGGCTTGATGGGGGAATTTGCATCGGAAAAGCCCTGCTCTCCTGTGCAGAGACAGTGACAAACAAAAAAGCTGGCCGGGCGCACACTGTGCGCCCCTACTGGAGCGTGAAAACGAAATCTTCACTTTATCCAACTATCGCGAAATGCCGACGAAATTGCCTGTGATTCTGTTCAGGCAGAGAAATCGTTTCGCTTTTTGCAGCCATGTATGTAAGGGCGGCCCTTGGCCGCCCGCCGAAACCGCCTGCTTACCCCGGGCGGCCAGGGGCCGCCCCTACAGAAAAGCAAAGATTTAGGCTTCACGCTCTACTGTCCGCTCACAGCTATTTTCCCATCTCCTTCCTTTCCCGTTTAAATCCGGAAAAACCGGCATAGAATAGAGGAAACCTGTGAGGAAAGGATGAGAACCCTTTGAATTGTGATTTGACCTTCCGGGCCCAGGAGTCCCTGCGCCTGGCCCAGGCGGAGGCCGGGCGGCTGGGTCACGGCTATGTGGGCAGCGAGCATCTGCTGCTGGGACTGATGGAGGAGGGTCAGGGGGTGGCCGCCCGCACCCTGGCCGCCGCCGGGCTGAAGGAGGACACGGTGCGCACCCTGGTCTCCTCCTTTGTGGGGGTGGGGGCCTCCGGCAATCCCCCCGCCCAGGGGATGACCCCCCGGCTGCGGCGCATTGTGGAGCTGGCCGCGGCGGAGTGCTGTCGCAGCGGTGCCCGCTATGTGGGCACCGGCCATCTGCTGGCGGGCATTTTAAAGGAGGGGGACGGGGCCGCCGCCCGGATTCTGGGGGGCAGCGGCATCGACCTCCACACCCTGTACCGGGAGGTGTACGCCTCCGCCGGGGACAGCTCCTCCTTCTGGGACAGGAAGCCCAGAGAAGGGGAGGCCCTCCGGGAGAGCCGCCTGCTGGAGCAGTTCTCCCGTGACCTGACCCGGATGGCGGAGACCGGCCAGCTGGACCCGGTGGCGGGCCGGGAGGAGGAGCTGGACCGGGTGATTCAAATCCTGTGCCGCCGGACGAAGAACAACCCCGTCCTTCTGGGGGAGCCCGGCGTGGGCAAGACCGCCATCGCCGAGGCTCTGGCCCAGCGCATCGCGGCGGGGACGGTGCCGGAGGGACTGAAATCCAAACGGCTCATGTCCATCGACCTGACCAGCACCGTGGCCGGGACGAAGTACCGGGGGGAGTTTGAGGAACGGGTGAAACGGCTCATCAAGGACGTGCAGCGGATGGGCAACATCATCCTCTTCATCGACGAGCTCCACACCATCGTGGGGGCGGGCAGCGCCGAGGGCAGCATCGACGCTGCCAACATCCTGAAGCCCGCCCTGAGCCGGGGGGAGCTGCAGGTACTGGGGGCCACCACTCATGAGGAATACCGGAAGTATATCCGCAAGGACGCCGCCCTGGAGCGCCGCTTCCAGCCAGTGACGGTGGAGCCGCCGGACGAGGCCACCGCCCTGGCCATTTTGAAGGCCCTGCGGCCCAAGTACGAGGCCCACCACCGGATGAACATCACCGACGAGGCCCTGACTGCCGCCGTCACCCTGAGCCAGCGGTACCTGCCGGAGCGGAACCTGCCGGACAAGGCGGTGGACCTGATGGACGAGGCCGCCGCCCGGGCGAAAATCGCGGCGGAATCCCTGCCGCCGGAGCTGGCCGCCCTGGACCGGAAGCGGAAGGAGGCGGTGCAGGCCCTGGAGTCCGCCATCCGGGAGCAGGACTTTGAAAAGGCCGCCCTCCTCCGGGATGTGGAGCAGAGCTTCCGCCGGGAGCTGGAGGAGGGCAAGGCCCGGTGGCGGCAGCGCTCCGGCCCCCGCCACGGCAATGTCACCGGGGAGCATATCGCCCAGGTGCTGTCCCTGTGGACGGGGGTGCCCGTCTCTGCCCTGACGGAGGACGAGACCCGGCGGCTCTTGACCCTGGAGGACACTCTCCACCGCCGGGTGGTGGGGCAGAGCAGCGCCGTCTCCGCCGTGGCCGCCGCCATCCGCCGGAGCCGCTCCGGGTTGAAGGAGGAAAACCGGCCTGTGGGCTCCTTCCTCTTCGCCGGGCCCTCCGGCGTGGGCAAGACGGAGCTGTGCCGGGCATTGGCCCAGGCCCTGTTCGGCAGCGAGGATGCCCTGCTCCGGCTGGACATGAGCGAGTTCATGGAGGCCCAGAGCGTGGCCCGGCTCATCGGCTCCCCGCCGGGGTATGTGGGCTACGAGGAGGGGGGCAGGCTCACCGAGGCCATCCGCAAGCGCCCCTATCGGGTGGTGCTGTTTGACGAGCTGGAGAAGGCCCACGGCGAGGTGTGCAACCTGCTGCTCCAGCTGCTGGAGGACGGTATCCTCACCGACAGCCACGGCAACCGGGCGGACTTCCGCAACGCGGTGATCGTTATGACCACCAACGCCGGGGCGGAGGCCCTGGCACAGAATACCCACCCTCTGGGCTTCGGGGGCGGCACCCCCCAGGACGGGGAGCGGGCGGTACACGCCGCCCTGCGGCAGATGTTCCGGCCGGAGTTTCTGAACCGCATCGACGAGGTCATCTGTTTCCACAGCCTGACGGAAGGGGAGATCCTGCAAATCGCCGGGCTGCTGGCGGAGCAGTGCGCCGGGCGGCTCCGGAGCCAGGGGGTCGCCCTGGCCCTGGAGCAGTCTGCCCTGGCCCTGGTGGCCCGGCAGGGCCACGACCCGGTGTACGGCGTCCGGCCCATGCGGCGGTATCTCCGCCAGCATCTGGAGAACCCGGCGTCAGAGCTGCTGCTGAGCCGCGCCCTGAACCGGGGGGGATACCCTCCGGGTGACGGCGGAGGGGGAGGCGCTGGTGCTGACCCCGGAGGTCAGTGGCTAGCCACTGGCAGATGTTAGCTGCCCCTCCGCCGTCAAGCGGCATTTCCGGCGCTTCGCACCTCCCTACCCTTTCAGGGGAGGCAATGACGCGGTGATTCCCGCAGCGCTCCTGCCTCCCCTGAAAGGGCAATGTCATCAACTTGAGGGTTTTGCACTCCATTTCCCGTCTTTCCGTCTTTCTGTAGGGGCGGCCCTCGGCCGTCCTTGGAAACCGCCTGCTTACCCAAGGCGGCCAAAGGCCGCCCCTACAGGGTATCGGGCAATCGAAGGCTTTTTCAGGGTGAAAACGTGCGCTATAGAACTGTTGTACAGCTTTCCCACCCCTCAGTCGGCTAACGCCGACAGCTCCCCTTTCAGGGGAGCCAATGACGTGGCGACTCCCACAACGCTCTTCCCTCCCCTGAAAGGGGAGGGAAACCGCGAAGCGGTGGAGGGGTCGAAGCACAGCGTTCCCGTTACGGGATGTCGGGCGGCCAGAGACCGCCCGACTGCTAACAGCTAATAACTAATAACTAATAACTAATAGCTAACAGCTATCGCCCCCATTCCCGCAGTTAAATTACGAAAATATTTCAAAAAACTCACAAATTTTTATTGCCCCCTCCGATAATTTATGGTAGAATAGTACCATGACACGGGGCTCCGCCGCCAAATCCGCCCCCGGAACCGCGCCGGCCCCCGCCTCATACGACTATCATTACGGCCCGCCATGCCGAGGCCCAAGAAACAGGAGTGGATTGATTATGAATCATATGATACGGATTCCCACCAAAAATGACCGCCTGATCCTCCGCGTGGCACAGGGGCACTTCGCCACCAGCCACAGCCATATCAATTACTACATTGACGTCACTACCCAGAAAACCCGCCTGTCCGAGGCGAAGGAGGTGGCGAAGGAGCTGGTGCGCACCTACCAGACCACCACCATTGTGGACACCGTCCTCTGCCTGGACGGCACCCAGGTCATCGGCACCTGCATCGCCGACGAGCTGACCCAGGACGGCTTCCGCAACATGAACGCCCATCAGACCATCTACGTCATCACCCCGGAGATCACCTCCGGCAGCCAGCTCATCCTGCGGGACAACCTTTCCCCCATGGTGCGGGATAAACACGTCCTGATTCTGGCCGCCTCCATCTCCACCGGCTACACCGTGCAGGCCGCCATCGAGGCGGTGCAGTATTACGGCGGCATGGTGGCCGGGTTGTCGGCCATCTTCTCCACCTGCCACGAGTATATGGGCTATCCGGTCAGCTCCATCTTCGACCCCAGCACCCTGCCGGACTATGCCAGCTACGATTCCCGCAGCTGCCCCATGTGCAGGGCGGGCCAGCGCATCGAGGCGCTGGTCAACAGCTTTGGCTACTCCAGGCTGTAAACCGCATCAGGAACCTTCCAGCCGCGGCTGCCCCAGGGCAGCTGCGGCTGTCTTTCTCCCGGCGGGGCCGCATCATCCCCTTTCCGCACAAAGGGAAACGGCACAGATTCCGTCATTTTTGTCACAGGTGACAAAAAGCGGGAAAACAGGAGGAAAGGGCGGCTCCCCGGCGGGAAAGCCCGGCTTTTTTCAACCGCTTTCGTCCGGGATACTTTGGCATTTTCCCTTTTGAGAACCTCCTTTTTTCTTAAAAAACCCTTTACATTTCGCCACTTTTTGTTATAATTGAAATTGACAATATCATTATACCTTGTCAACTGCTGCTACAAGACTATGGAGGTGTACGTATGCGCGTTCAATTCACTGAAACCGTACTGCGCGATGCAAACCAGTCCCTGATGGCTACCCGCCTTCCCTACTCCGACTATGAGCCGATCCTGTCCACCATGGACAAGGCCGGTTACTACTCCGTTGAGTGCTGGGGCGGCGCCACGTTCGACTCCTGCCTGCGCTACCTGGGTGAGGACCCCTGGGAGCGTCTGCGGGGCATCCGCAAGAATATGCCCAACACCAAGCTGCAAATGCTGCTGCGGGGCCAGAACCTGCTGGGCTACAAACATTATCACGACGACGTGGTGGAGAAGTTCGTGGAGCTGTCCATCAAAAACGGAATCGACATTCTGCGTATCTTCGACGCTCTGAACGACTTCCGCAACCTGGGCACCGCCCTGGACGCCACCAAGAAGTATGCCACCGCCAACACTGTGGCCTCCGGCTGCATTTCCTACACCCAGTCCCCGGTGCACACCGTGGGGAAGTATGTGGAGATGTGCAAGGAGCTGCAGCGCATGGGCTTTGACACCATCTGCCTGAAGGACATGGCCGGCACCATGAGCCCCTATGAGGCCGAACACCTCATCAAGGGCATCAAGGACGCCGTGGGCGATATGCCCCTGATCCTCCACACCCACTGCACCACCGGCATGGCCTATCAGACCGTCACCAAGGCGGTGGAGAGCGGCGTGGACGTCATCGACACCGCCACCTCCTGCTTCTCCAACGGCACGTCCCAGCCCGCCACCGAGACCATGTACTATGCCCTGACCCAGTACGGCATCGACACCGGCCTGAATGAGAAGGTCATCAACGAGGTCAACGACTTCTTCAAGCCCGTGAAGCAGAAGTATATCGACAACGGCCTCATCAACCCCAAGAGCATGGCCACCGACGCCCAGGCTCTGGTGTACAAGGTCCCCGGCGGCATGCTGTCCAACATGATCGCCAACCTGACCGACATGGGCGCCATGGACAAGTTTGACGACGCCCTGGCGGAGATCCCCGCCGTCCGCGCCGACATGGGCTATCCTCCTCTGGTCACCCCCCTGTCCCAGATGGTGGGCAACCAGGCCGTCACCAACGTGCTGGTGGGCGAGCG
>JAJQCJ010000034.1:0-3746 GCA_021202775.1 Clostridiales bacterium
GACCTGGGAGTGGCCGTTGACGGTGAAGTCGGCTGTAATCGTCACGCTGTCGCCCAGTGCCGGGGTGGGGTTGGAGATCTCCAGGGACAGGGCATAGTCGGGGGGATCGCCCTCATCCTCCGTCACGGTGAAGTTACCCTCGTAAGCCGTGGATTGCCAAGTGCCGTCCTTATAGTAGCCGACATAAATATTGTAGGTTCCGGCGGAGTAGCCTGCGATGGTGTAGCTGTTGCCGCTGGTGATGTTGGTGTTCACATAGATGGTGGACCAGCTTTCATCCGCAATCTGCACATTATAATATTCTGTGTCAGACGCTTCGCCGGAGAATGTGACCGTGATAGAGCCGCTCTCCGTCATGGTGGTGTCGCTCAGATCGGCGTATCCGTTGATCGCGGCAAACGCCGTCGGCGTCGTCACGGAGAACAGCAGGCAGACCGCCAGCAGGGCGGAAAGCCATTGTTTCAGCCTGTTTTTCATAAAGATTCCTCCTTTGTGATGGTGTCCGTTCGCTGCCTTGCGCAAACGCTTGCGCATACTATAACTATTTTATCATTTGGAAAGAGGTTTTACAATCGTCATTCTGACGAAAATAATAAAAAGCGTTACAAAATTAAAGCCGGTGTCCGCCCCCTGCGTGGGCGGACACCGGCTGTACGCTATGAGCTGTTAGTGACCCCTCTACCGGCTGTCGCCGGTTCCCTTCCGCCGTCGAGCGGCATTTCCGCTTCGCTCCCTACCCTTTCGGGGGGGCAGACGGGGTATCATACCACGTTCCGGTTTTCCGTAGGGGCGCACATTGTGCGCCCGCCCCGTTTGTTCCTTCAATAGGGTTTGCAATAGAGGATTTGTCCTGTATTCCCAGATAAAAATACATTCCGCAAAAGTTTTCATTTAGGAAAAGGCGGCAGAAAGGAAAAAGGTTCGCCGGGCGCACAATGTGCGCCCCTACTGTGTAAGGGAAAGGTTGGGATGTAACCCCTTCAACCACCTACTGCCGTTCCGCCTCCCGTTCCCGGTGGAACGCCGTCCCTCGGTGCACCAGCTTCCGGGCCACGTCGTAAATCACGGCGAACACCGGCACGCCGATCAGCATCCCCACGAAGCCGAACAGCCCGCCGAAGGTCAGGATGGCGAACAGCACCCAGAACCCGGAGAGGCCGGTGACGTTGCCCAGAATCCGCGGCCCCAGAATGTTGCCGTCAAACTGCTGGAGGACGATGTCAAAGACCAGAAACACCACCGCCTTCACCGGGCTTACCATCAGAATCAGCAGGAAGGAGGGAATCATGCCGATGTAGGGGCCGAAGAAGGGGATAATATTGGTGACGCCCACCAGAACGCTGACCAGCACCGCATAGGGCGTTCCGGCAATCAGGGTGAACACCAGGCAGATTATGCCGATGATGAGGGAGTCCACCAGCCGCCCGTTGATGAAGCCGCCGAACACCCTGTCGGCATACCGCACCTCACGGAGGATGGTGTCCGACCACTTCTGACCGAAAATGCTGTAGCTCAGCTTTTTGGCCTGGACGGCGAAGGTTTTCCGGTCGGCCAGCATATAGATGGACACGATGGCTCCCATGCAGAGGTTGTAGACCACAGACACCACGCCGGACACGCCGCTGGATACGCCGCCGATCAGCGTCTCCAGGTTGGGCAGCACCGTCTCCCGGAGCCACTCCGGCAGAGAGGTGGAGACGCTGTCGGTGAGGCTGCTGATGTAGTTGCTCAGGGTCTCGTTGTCCCCCGCATATTTCAGCAGCCAGGCTTTGCCCTGCTCCACCGCGTCGGGGATTTGCAGCAGTATGGCATAGAGGCTGTCCAGCAGGGTGGGCACCACCAGCACCAGCAGCACACCGATGACCACCACCGCCAACACCAGGGTGATGACAATGCTCAGCGCCCCCGCCATCCGGTTGGGGCCCTTCCCCCGCTTCTGGGAGAAGGCGTTCAGCCGCTCCTCCAGCAGGTTGCAGCCGGGTTTCAGGAGGTAGGCGATCACCGCCCCCACGATGAAGGGCATCCACACCCCCTGGAGGACGGACAGGGCGTCCTGTATCCCGTCAAACCGGGACACCAGAAAGAACAGCAGGATACTCAGCGCCGCCGCCCCAAAGAGGGCCAGCATCAGGTAAAGATAGTTGTTTTTCAGCTTTTTCATAACGATTGATTCCTTTCCTCCGCTCCTCCGGAACACGCCGGAACGCACAGGGAGGACAGGCGCCCTGTGGGCGCGCTGTCCGGCTGCGCTGGCGAAAATGGACTTGGATGAATCCGCTTAATCCCAATGTCATCAGCCTAAGGCAACACACCCCTCCACCGGCTGTCGCCGGTCCCCCTCCCCTTTCAGGGGAGGCAGGAAAACTGTGGGAATCACCACGTCATTGGCGCCCCTGAAAGGGTAGGGAGCCATTGAAGTAGCGGTTACAACAACCTCCTGCCTCCCCTGAAAGGGTAGGGAGCGAAGCGGAAATGCCGCTCGACGGCGGAGGGGGACCGGCGTTAGCCGGTCCCCCTCCCCCTTCGGGGGAGGCAAGAAAACTGTGGAAATCACCACGTCATTGGCTCCCCTGAAAGGGGAGCTGGCTGGACGCAAGGCCAGACTGAGGGGTTTCTTTGGCATGTTTGACCTAAAACTTGATTTCCGTGGCTGTCCGCCCTCCGGCGTTGACAGCCTCCGTGAAATGTGATACGATTGTTTCTGTGAAACAGATGTATCCTACTAAAGAATAGCATATTCTAAGGGATACGTCCAGAGGGTCCGCCGGAAAATAGACAGTTTCGCGGAAACTGTATCACCGGCACAGGCAGGAGGCGATTCTATGGCAGCGAATGAAACGGCGCCGTCAGAGCTGGAAAAGCGCAACATCCGGCGGCTGTCCGGGGAGGAGTCCAACCGCATCTCCCGGGAGTGCCTGCGGACGGCGCTGATGCAGCTTTTGGGGGAGAAGGACTTTCAAAAGATCTCCGTCACCGAACTGACGCAGTGGGCCGGGGTGTCCCGGGCCACCTTTTACCGGAATTACAGCGACAAGGAGGCCCTGCTGCGGGAGATCGGGGAATCAGCCGCCCTGGAGCTGCACGCCTTCCTCCAGGCCAACCGGACGCCGGAGGACGTGTACCGGTCGGCCCTGAAGCTGTTCCGGAAAATCAAGGAAAATGAGCGGGTCACCCGGAACATGGTGTCCTTCCGCATCTCCCTCAGCGCGGTGCTGACCCTGCCGCCCCTGGCGGAGCCGGAGGAGTCGCCCACAGACCCGATGACCCACTACTGGCAGCTGGCCGTCGAGGGGGCGGTGATGAACATCGTCCGGGACTGGATGGTGAACGGGATGCGGCAGACCCCAGAGGAGATGGCGGAGGTTTGCGCGTCCCTGGCCTCGGAGGTCAGGGACCGGCTGGCGGGGGCTGATTGACGGTTCCGGTTTTCACTGCGGTTCCCGGTTTTCAGTAGGGGCGCACAGTGTGCGCCCGGCCACTTTTCTTCTTTAGACAGCGTTTGATGTAGAGAATTTGTCCGGCATTTCCACCCCTCAGTCGGCTAACGCCGACAGCTCCCCTTTCAGGGGCGCCATTGACGCAGCGATTACCGCCAACTCCTGCCTCTCCTGAAAGGGGAGGTGCCTCGGTCGGAGGCGGAGGGGTTTGCAACCGTGTGTGTAGGGGCGGCCCCTGGCCGCCCGGGGCAGCCGGCGGGTTAGGCGGGCCGGCCCCGGGCGCCCCCACCACAGGGGGGTTTTAACCAA
>JAJQCJ010000034.1:3756-7066 GCA_021202775.1 Clostridiales bacterium
CCTTCTGGGGCGGCGCGCGGGGGGGGGGGGGGGGGGCGCCCCCCGGGGGTGGCGGGCGGCCCCCCGGGCCGCCGGGGCCGGGGGGGGGTGGGCCCCGGCGCCCCCCGGGCCCGCCCCTACAGTGAACCGGGAAACACGGTCATAACTTTAGAGCGCTCTCTGTCATTATCTGCCGCCTCAGGAGCGCAACCCCCCAGGTTGACAACACGCCCCGCCAACGACCCCTTTCTCCCAAAATTTCAAAATTATTTCATAACTGGAGCGCAAAAAGAGATAGGCTTTTTGCGTCTCCTGTGTTATAATATAGTTTAGACACTTTTACCGCGCCGCCCTCCGGCAGCGCCTTTGTCCCCGCCCCTCCGGGACGGTATTTTCCCCCTGAAAGAGGTGAACCCGCCTTGCGCCGAACCGCCCTTCTGCTGACCAGCCTGACGCTGGCCCTGGCCCTGCTGACCGGGTGCAGCATCAGCGCCAACTCCCCGGAGGACTACTACCGCCTCCCCCAGGCCAGTGAGGAACATGAGAGCCTGGAAACCTACCTCCAGGAGGCCCTGAACAGCGGCTATGAATACGTCTCCCCCCTGAAGGGCACCAACACCCAGCCGGTGTCGGTGGTGGATTTGGACGGGGACGGCCTGGACGAGGCCGTGGCCTTCTTCCGGGACACCGACGGCGGGGAGAACCCCCTGAAAATCTGCCTGTACCAGCAGAATGAGGACGGGGAATTCAGCCTTTTGACCGCCATCGAGGGTCAGGGCAACGCCATCAACTCCGTCACCTTCTGTCAGCTGGACGGGGGGGAGGACTCCGTGGAGGAGGTGCTGGTGAGCTGGCAGATCTCCAGCTCGGTGTACACCCTGTCCGCCTACTCCGTGGAGGAGGGGGCCGCCGTGCAGATGATGGACTTCACCAGCTACTCCCGCTTTTCCGTGGTGGATCTGGACGCCGACGGCACCAGCGAGCTGGTGGTGCTGCTGGGCTCCGCCACCGACACCACCGAGAAGCAGGCCCAATACTACGCCTGTCAGGATCAGCGCATGGCCCTGGTGGGGACGGCCCCCCTGTCCCAGAGCCTGTCCTCCATCGACCATGTCCGCACCGGCGTCCTGTCCGGCGGGGAGGCCGCCCTGTTCGTCTCCGGCTACGTCACCGACTCCGCCGCCGATGAGATCAGCAACAGCGACCAGATCACCGACATCTTCGCCCTGGTGGACGGCGTCTTTACCTCTGTGGCCCTGGACAGCCGGAGCGGCGACTCCTCCACCGTCCACTACTACCTGACCAACGACCAGGACATTGACGGCGACGGCATCTGGGAGATTCCCTTCCCCGCCGTGATGGCCAACTTTGACCCGGAGAGCACCGACACCTTCAACGCCCTGCTGTGGAACCAGTATGACCTGACCGGGGCGGCCACCCTGTCCACCGTCACCTATTACAACGGAACGGACGGATGGTATCTCGTGCTGCCGGAGGACTGGCTGCCCCGGCTCTCCCTGGCCCGGTCGGACACCACCAGCGGCAACGCCGTGGAGCGGGGTATCCTGTTCTACTATCAGGCGTCGTCGGAGGAGGACGCCTTCCCCCTCTTCGCCATTTATAAAAACACCGGCACCAACCGCTCGGAGCGGGCCGTGGCGGACAGCCGCTTCTCCCTGGAGGAAGACAGCACCGCCACCTATTCCGCCAGGCTGTACGACAGCGCGGCGGAGTACGGCCTGCTGGACGTGGCCACCCTGCGGTCCATGTTCTGCCTCATCGAGACGGACTGGTCGGAGGATTAGGGGCGGGGGCTGTGTACGGCTTCCCCGGAAGCCGGTAGGGGCGCTTTGTGCACCCGGGCGATTTTCTCCTTAGATAAGGCGGGATAAAGGAAATAGGTTTTTGCCCTTGCCAGGGCATGGCCTACTTTTCTCGCTCCGCCGAGAAAAGTAGCAAAAGAGGGCGGCTCAGGGGGGAGCTTCGGGGCCTCGCTCCCCCCTAAGAACCCCTCTCCTATCCCGCTGGGGCTTCGCGCTGTCCAGCCTGCAAGTGGTCTGTCAGACAATAGACGATGTAACTTCTAACTGGTGAGACTGCCGCCGATGGCGGCTGGGTACGATTGCCGCCCGTTCCGCCCTGCCGAGGGTGGGCGGAACGTGGCGTCAATTTTGTCATCCTTTGGTCGTGGACATCTGACGGTCAGGCTACGTTATGCTCCTCAACTCAGGATAGATTGCATCTTAAGTTGATGGCATTGCATTTCAGGGCAGTGAGCGCAGCGGAGGGGTTTCCAACAGAAACAACATCGGAGGATTATCATGCGTAAGGTACTTGTTCTGGAAGATGAAGACAGCATCCGCTCCTTTGTGGTGCTGAATTTGCAGCGGGCCGGTTATCAGACGGTGGAGGCCTCCACCGGTGAGGACGCCCTGGAGCTGATGAAGCAAAACCCCGACATCCGCCTGGCCCTGCTGGACGTGATGCTGCCGGGCATCGACGGCTTCGAGGTCTGCCGCCGCATCCGGGCCAGCGGCAAGAAGGTGGGCATCATTATGCTCACCGCCCGCTCCCAGGAGATGGATAAGGTCACCGGCCTGATGACCGGCGCAGACGACTATGTGACCAAGCCCTTCTCCCCGGCGGAGCTCACCGCCCGTGTGGACGCCCTGTACCGCCGGGTGGGGGAGGACACCGGCGCCCCGCAGGCCCCCCGCAGCGGGGAGATCAGCTCGCCCCCCTTCCTGCTGAACACCCGCAACCGCACCCTGGAGAAGAACGGCCAGCGGGTCAAGCTGACCCAGGTGGAGTACACCGTCATGAAGCTGCTGATGGAGAATCCCGGCAAGGCCCTGTCCCGGGAGGAGATTCTGGAGGCCGTCTGGGGCCGTGATTACTACGGCGAGGTCAAAATCGTGGATGTGAACATCCGCCGCCTCCGGCTGAAGGTGGAGGACGACCCCACCACCCCCACCTACATCACCACCGTTTGGGGCTACGGCTACAAATGGGAGGCGTGAACCCTCCCTTTCGGGCAATGTCATCAATTTTAAGATACAGTCTATCCTAAGTTGATGAGCATAACGTAACCTTACCGTCAGATTTCCACGACCAAAGGACAACCAAATTGTCGCCCGTCCCGCCGTCAGGCATAGGGAGCGCAGCGGAAATGCCGCTTGACGGCGGGAACGTGGCGGCAATCCCCGCCAGCCGCCATCGGCGGCAGCTTTGGTGCGTGACAAGTCACATCGTTTCTAACGGGATAGACCACTTGACGGCTGGACAGCGCGAAGCCCCAGCGGGATAGGAGAGGGGTTCTTAGGGGGGAGCG
>JAJQCJ010000030.1 GCA_021202775.1 Clostridiales bacterium
GCCTCCGCTGTGTCCGTCACCACCTCCGGGGCACTGGAGGGGCTGGGGAAGGGGGCGCAGTCCCTGGTGATCTCCCTGCTGCGCTATGTGGTGGTGATTCTGCCGGTGGCCGCCCTCCTCTGCCGGCTCTGGGGGCCGGAGGGGGTTTGGCACGCCTTCTGGGTCACGGAGCTGGCGGCGGCAGCAGCGTCGGCGCTGGTGTACCGGAACACGGTTCGGCTCTGACACGGAAATCAATTTTGAAATCCGCTCCGTATGGGAACCCCTCCACCGGCTGTCGCCGGTCCCCCTCCCCTTTCAGGGGAGGAAAAGAACTGAGGGAATCACCACGTTATTTGCTCCCCTGAAAGGGGAGCTGGCTGGCCGCAAGGCCAGACTGGGGGGTTCCTTTGGTATGTTAATCTAAAACTTGATTTCCGTGCAGCTTTGATTTCCCCCTTGCCTGTCATGGAATTTTTGTATATAATAAGCAGGAAACTATAACACCCGGAAAGGAGGCTGACAACCGATGCTGATTACACCCAACACCATGCTGCGCGATATTCTGAGCGCCGACCCGGATGTGGAGCAGCTCTTCCTGAACCAGGGGATGCACTGCCTGTCCTGCCTGGCCGCCAGCGGCGAGACGCTGGAGCAGGCCTGCGACGTCCACGGCCTGGATGTGGACGACTTTGTGGAGGAGCTGAACAGCTTCATCAACCGCTATTAAGGAACCCCTAAAACAGAGAAACAGAAAGAATGTGATAGAACATGAAGGACGTCTCCCCCATCACCGCCGGTCTGCTGGACCGGCTGGAGCGGGGTTATGAAAGCGACCCCCATCTGAACGTCCTGTCCAACGCACTGTCGGACACCACCCTGACCAGCGCCGCCTTTATCCCATCCGCCGCCGCCAGGCTGCGGATGAACTTCTCCGTGGAGGTGCCCACCACAGGCATCACCAACCAGAAGCAGAGCGGCCGCTGCTGGATGTACTCCGCCATGAACCTGGTGCGGGAGCGGGTGGTGCAAAAGTGCAGTCTGGAGGACTTTTCCATCTCCGGCGCCTATCTGGCCTTTTATGACAAGCTGGAGAAGTGCAACAACTTCTTTGAGAGCGTGCTGTACTACGCCGACCTGCCCCTGGACGCCAGGGAGAACGTCACCCTTATGCGGCGCTGCCTCCCGGACGGCGGCCAGTGGGACATGGCGGTGAGCCTGATGAAGAAGTACGGCGTGGTGCCCTCCTGGGTCATGCCGGAGACGGTACACTCCTCCGGCACGTCGGAGTGGAACGATGTCCTGTGCCACAAGCTCCGGGAGGACGCCCTGGAGCTGCGCCGCCTCCATACGGCAGGGCAGGACACCGCCGCCCGCCGGGAGGAAATACTCCAGGAGCTGTACAACGCCCTGTGCATCCTCTATGGACAGCCGCCGAAAACCTTCAACTTCGTCTACACCGACAAAGACAAACAGTATCACTGCCATCCCAACCTGACCCCCAAGACCTTCTTTGCGGAGTTTGTGGGGGATGACCTGGATGAATATGTGAACATCGTCTGCGGCCCCGACCACCCCTGTCACCGCACCTATTCCCAGCCCTTCATGGGCAACGTGGTGGAGGACGACATCGTCTACCTCAACGTGACCATGGACGAGCTGGAGGCCCTGGCCATCGCCCAGCTGAAAAGCGGCGAGGGCGTCCCCTTCTCCTGCGACTGCCACCCCTATCGGGAGCGGGCGGCAGGCTACTGGGATCAGGATTCCTTCCAGTACGGCCAGGTGCTGGGGGGCCTGACCTTCGGCATGACCGCCGCTGAGCGGCTGCAAACCCGGGACTCCACCATGAACCATGCCATGTTCCTCTGCGGCGTCAACCTGACGGAGGACGGCACCCCCGACCGCTGGAAGATTGAAAACAGCTGGGGGGGAGGCCAACGGCCAGAAGGGCTACTACGTTTGCAGCGAGAAGTGGTTCCGGGCCTACACCATGCAGGTGATCGTCCGCAAATCCCTGCTGACGGAGGAGCAGCGGGCCATGCTGGCCCAGACGCCCACCCCCACTCCGTTCTGGGATACACTGGCCTGACAGAATCGTTTCATGCCCCCAACACCCAGCCGGCGGCGCTGCCGTCGGCTGGGCGTCTGTTTTTGCAGAATGCGACAATTTTACGGTTTTCGTGATTTTTCTACAAAAAGGTTGCAATCAGCTCCGTTTCTGGTATACTGGATTGGGCGCTTTTTCGCCCGGTTCATATCACAGATAAATGAGGTGGCTCACCCATGAGCTTATATGAAGTCATCGCATCCCGCAACGCCTCCGGCATGGAGCGCACCGCCATCTGCCAAATGCGGAAGGACGGCGTCACCCTCCGCACCCTGACCTACCGCCAGCTTTTTGAAGGCATCGAGCGCTATTATCAGGTGCTGCTCCGGGCGGGCTATCAGCCCGGCGACCGGATCGGCATCTGCGCCGCCGCCTGCCCGGAGTGGCACATGGCCTTCTACGCCATCTCCCGGCTGGGCTGCACCTGTGCCGCCTTGGACCACTCCTATTCCCATGAGGAGATGGTGCATATCGCCAAAAAGGCCCGGCTCCAGGGGCTTTACCTGACCGACGCCACCGCCACCGTGCCGGACGACCCCATGGAGGGGGTGAACCTGTACCGGCTGGAGGACGGCACCCAAACACAGTCCTGTCCCCGCGCCGGGGAGACCCCCTTCGCCAACCCTGAGGCGGAGGTGCTGATCTTCTCCTCCGGCACCACCTCCACCGCCGCCGGTATTCTCCATTCCGCGGAGAGCGCCCTCCGGTCGGTGGAGATGATCCTCCACTGCAACAACGCGGACACAGATAAAGAGCGGTTCATGGCCTTCCTGCCCAACTCCCACATCTACGGGCTGTACGCCCAGTGCCTCGCCCCTGCCCTCCACCAGAGCAGCGTCTGCTACATGGAGGAGCTCAGCGCCGCCTGCATCATGGGGGCCTTCGGGGCCTACCATCCCACCATTTTCTGCGGCGTGCCAAAGGTGTACGAGCTGCTGTACAGCTCCATCCAGCAGAAGATTCAGGCCAGCCGGGCGGCCTCCTTCCTGGTGCGCACCCTTCATCCCCTGTGCCTGAACATCCGCAGGCGCTGGGGGCTGAACCCTGGCAAGGTGCTGTTCTCCTCCATCAATCAGGGCATCGGCGGCAGCGCAGACATCCTGGTGTGCGGCGGCGCGCCCATGCGGCCGGAGGTGGCGGACTTCTTCTTCGGGGCCGGGTTCCGGGTACTGATCACCTACGGGGCCACCGAAACCAGCATCCCCACCCTGGGGAACTATGGCAAACACCTCACCACCGACAGCTGCGGCAGGCCCTACCCCGGCGTGGAGATGAAGCTCTCTGAGGACGGGGAGCTGCTGCTGAAAAACCCCTCCCAGATGCTGGGCTACTTTGACGACCCGGAGCGGACGGCGGAGGCCTACACCCCGGACGGCTGGTTCCGCACCGGCGACCTGGCCAGCCTGGACGCACGTGGCAACGTCCACATTAACGGCCGCTGCAAGGAGAACATCGTCCTGTCCACCGGCAAGAAGGTGGCCCCGGACGACATCGAGGCCAACTACGCCGGCCTCCCCGGTGTAAAGGACTTCACCGCCTGCGGCATCCCCTGCGGCGAGGACGGCAGCTATGACGAGGTGCATTGCTTCGTGGTGCAGGAGGAGCAGGCGGAGACGGAAGCCGTGGAGGCCGCCTTCCGCAGCCGCAGCGCGGAGAGCCCCCAGAACATGAAGCTCCACGGCATCCACTTTGTCCCCCGCATCCCCCGCACCGCCCTGGGCAAGCCCAAACGCTACCAGCTCCGGAAGCTGCTGGAGGCGAAGCGCACCTCTGTGGAGGAGGCGCTGTCCGGCGCTCCCCGGCTGAGCACCGTGGAGGAGAAGGTCGCCTATGTGGTGCGGCAGGTCACGGGGCAGGAAACCTTCACCCAGGAGAGCCGCCTGAAACAGGATCTGGCCCTGGACTCCCTCTCTGCGGTGGAGCTGTGCGTCCAGCTGGAGAAGCTCACCGGTGTGCGCATCGACGATATGCTCCACCAGGACGCCACCGTGGGCGACCTGGTGGACTGGTGCAGCCACCCGGAGACGGTGGTGCGGAAGAAGCTGATCCAGTACCCCCTGACCCGGAAGAATATGGACTACACGCTGATGAACATCGCCTGGTTCCTGATTCGCACCTTCTATAAGGTCACGGTCCGGGGGGCAAATCTGCTGCCCACCGACACCGGCTACATCATCTGCGCCAACCACGTCTCCAACTTTGACTACCTCTACCTGACCCTGACCTTCCGAAAGGAGCGGCTGAGCAAGCTGTGCTGCATGGCGAAGCAGGAGCTGTTCCAGGGCTCCTGGTTGAACCGACTGCTCTGCCGGGTGGGCGGCATGGTGCCCATCGACAGAACCGGCGCCGTGGGGGACAGCATGCACGCCCTGGCCGTCCGCCTGAAAGAAAAGTGGGGCGTCCTGGCCTTCCCGGAGGGCACCCGCAGCAAAGACGGCCACATGGCCGCCTTCAAGAAAGGCCCCGCCGTGCTGGCGGTGCAGACCGGCGTTCCCATCGTCCCCGTTTGCATCAAGGGTGGCTTTGAGATCTTCCCCAGAAATCACAAGCTGCCCAACCTGTTCAACTTCAAGACCGGCCACCGGTACCGGGTGCAGGTGCTCTACGGCCCCCCCATTGACCCCGCCGGGAAAAGCCCGGAGGCCCTGACCGCACTGGTGCAGCAGGCCGTGGCCGAGCTGGAGGCCAGCGCATAAGCGGAGACGGGTTGACAACAGTTTACCCCCATCCGGAACAGATTTCGTTCCGGATGGGGGTTCTTTTTTTCGGCAGATATGTAAAGTCTTTTTGCTTTACTGCATTGCCACCTGCTCCGCCACCCGGACGCCGTCCACGGCGGCGGACATAATGCCCCCCGCGTAGCCGCAGCCCTCGCCGCAGGGATAGATACCCCGGACGTTGGCCTGACAGCCCTCGTCCCGCAGGACCTTCACCGGAGAGGAGGAGCGGGTCTCCACGCCGGTGAGCACAGCCTCCGGGGCGGCGAAGCCGTGTACCTTCCTGTCCAGCACCGGCAGGGCCTCCCGCAGGGCGCTGACGACATAGCCGGGAAGGGTTTCCTCCAGCGCCGTCCAGGTGACGCCGGGCCGGTAGGTGGGCTGAACAGCGCCGGGGCCGATGCTGGGGCGGGCGGCCAGAAAGTCCCCCACCAGCTGGGCGGGGGCACGGTAGCCGCCGCCTCCCGCCAGAAAGGCGGCACGCTCCCACCGGCGCTGGAAGCGCACCCCTGCCAGCACATCGCCGGGGCCGAAATCCTCCGGGCCGACCCCCACCAGCAGGCCGCCGTTGATGTTCTTGCCGTCCCTGGCCCGGTAGCTCATGCCGTTGGTGACCAGGCAGCCCGCCTCGCTGGCGGAGGCCACCACCTGACCGCCGGGGCAGACGCAGAAGGAGAAGGCGCTGCGGCCCCCCGGCAGGTGGCAGCTGAGCCGGTAGTCGCTGGGGGGCAGCTTTGTCCAGGCGTCCCCGTACTGGGCCTGAGAGATGGCCGCCTGCAAATGCTCGATGCGGACGCCGATGGCGAAGGGTTTCCGCTCCATGGTCACCCCCGCCTCCAACAGCATGGCGAAGGTGTCCCGGGCGGAGTGGCCGGGGGCCAGAATCAGGGTGTCCGCCGGGAGGCGGGCGGTCCCCTCCGGCCCTGAGACGGTGATGCCGATCAACGAACCGCCCTGAATCTCCAGGCCGGTGAGGGCAGTTTCAAAGCGAATCTCGCAGCCCAGGGCCAGCAGCTCGGCCCGGATGTGCCGCACCACCTGCCGGAGAATATCCGTCCCCACGTGGGGGCGGAAGGAGTGGCGCACGTCCTCCGGGGCCCCAGCGGCCACCAGGGTATCCAGCACCGTGGCGATGCGGCTGTCGTGGGTGCCGGTGGTCAGCTTTCCGTCGGAGAAGGTGCCTGCGCCCCCTTCCCCAAACTGCACATTGCTGTCCGGGTTCAGCACGCCGGTGCGCCAGAAGGCGGAGACGGCCTGCTCCCGCTGCTCCACCGGCTGTCCCCGCTCCAGCACCAGGGAGGGCACCCCCGCCCTGGCCAGATACAGGGCGGCGAACAGCCCCGCCGGGCCCATCCCCACCACCACCGGCCTGCCGCCGGTGCGCTTCACTTTGGGGAAGGTATACCGGGCCTCCGGCAGCAGCGTCACCTGTCCGCTTTTGCAGCGGCGCAGCACTCCCGCCTCATCCCCCACCGCCACGTTGACGGAGAGCACCAGATGGAGGTCGCTCTTTTTCCGGGCGTCGATGGACTGCTTCACCGGATGCAGCGCCTGAATCTCTGCGGGGGAAATGCGCAGCAGCCGGGACACCCTGCGGCGCAGATCGTCCTCGTCATAGCCGACGGGAAGGGTAATATTGTTGATATGCAGCATAATAGAATTCTCCTGTGGAAGAAGTCGTGGATGGTTTCCACCGCCAGTTTAGCATAAAAAGTTCGTCCACGCAACAGGAGGAGTGCGCCTTGTATGCCTATTATGTGTTAAACCCCGCCCACAGTCGGCCCCGCTACTATGAAGAATCCGTCTGCGGCCTGCCCCTCCTGCGGGTGGAGCTGCCCCGCCGCTGGAACGGCCGCAGGGTGGGGGCGGTGCTGCGCCGGGCGGGGGTGCGCTGCGCCCTGAACCTGCCGGAGACCGGGGCGCTTCTGCCGGAGCCGTCCCTGGTATCCACCCGCAGCCTGTGGCAGAGCGTGGCGGCGGAGCTGGCCCTGGCCGAACTGACCCGGAGGGGCATCCCCTGGGGCGGGGCCACCGTGGGCATACTGGCGGGCCGCACCACAAAAGAGGTTTGGGACACCTTGGAACGGCTGTCCGGCCGGGTGCGGGCCCTGGCCCTGAACCTGCCGGAGCGGGAGCGGGTGGCGCTCTGCCTCCAGCGAAAAAACGGCGTTCCGGTGCTGGCCGGCGCGGGAGACGTGACGCTTTGCTTTTCCCCGGCGGAGCCGGGGGCGGGCCGTCTGTTGCTGGGGGCGGAGCGGCCTGCCCCGGAGGGCTTCACCCTGGCCGTGCCGGGGGTGCCGGTGCCGGAGGGCTGCCCGGCGGAGGGGCTGTACGGGGCGCTGGAGCAGGGCGGCAGACTGCCGGGGAAACCGGAGGTTTGCGTGCAAGACGGAACTGCCCACCGTTACCGCCGGTTTTCATTGCCCCAGTCACACAGTTGATCCAGCACACCCACCAGTGAACGGCCCCGCTCAGAAAGGGAATACTCCACCTTGGGCGGGATTTGGGGATAGACGTGACGGATGATCAGTTCATCCGCCTCCAGTTCTTTCAGGTTCTGGCTCAGGGTTTTATCCGCTACCTTGATATACCGCTGCATCTCGTTAAAGCGGACCGGCTCATACTCCATCAGGCAGTAAAGGATGATGGGCTTGTACTTCCCGGAAATCAGGGACAGGGTGTAGCAGTATCCCGTCTCCTCAAAATTTGCGCTTCGAATATCTTTTCTGTTCATAGCTTACCTCCGGGTATGTACCTTACAAAAATGTGGGTACTTGTAAAATGTTCTACATCATGGTATCATAATTTCAGCTGAATGGCAATCCTGATTTGGAGGTTTCTGTTATGAGAAAGTCTATCAAGACAACTGAGGCCATCTTCCCCATGCCTGTGCTGATGGTGGCAACCTACAACGAGGACGGTACTGTTGACGTGATGAACGCCGCCTGGGGCACCATGCTGGAGCGTGATCATGTGATCCTCAACCTGACCGAGACACACAAAACCGTGAAGAACATCAAAGCCAGAAAAGCCTTCACCGTCAGCATCGCGGATGCGGCGCATATGGTAGAGGCGGACTATTTCGGTGTGGTCTCCGGCAACAACACGCCGAACAAATTCGCAAAGAGCGGATTGACCGCGCAAAAGTCCAACCTGGTGGACGCCCCCATCATTGCGGAGTTCCCCCTTTGCATGGAGTGCGAGTTCATCCAGTATCAGGACGGCGAATATGGCTGCGGGGTGATTGGCAGGGTCGTCAACACCACGGCGGATGAATCCGTCCTGACAGAGGGCCGGGTGGACATCGAAAAGGTTTCCGCCATCGCCTTTGACCCCTATACCCACGGTTATTACAAGGTCACGCAGCGGGTGGGCAACGCCTTCCGGGATGGACTGGCATTGAAATAAAGGGGCACACTTGCGGCAGCTTCCCATCTCAGATGGAAGCTGCCGTCTGCATCCCTCAAAATCCCCCTTGACTTTTTCTTCCATTTTATGGTAGAATCTCAAGGTAACGAAATAGCGCAGGAACGACACAAGTTGTGCTTTGCACGTAAATCTGATCACGGTACCATGTCAACATGATTGGATTTCAGACGGCGGCAGCTTGTGTCTTTTTGCGCTCAAAAAAGGAGAACTGATATGCCAAGAAACCAATTTCAACGAATGATCTTCGCACTGATCACCGTCATCATCACCGTACACAGCTATGTGTTTTACAGCCTGTATGTGATCAACGGGGCCACGCTGATGGAGGTCACTGGTGCCGACAGTGTGCTTCACGCCATCAACGCACAGGGCGGCGTGTATATGTTTGGGCGGATGCTGCCGATCTGGGCGGTGATCCTGGTCGAATTCTGCCTGGCCTATGGGCTGGAGTGCCTCATGGGCAGCCCCTGCTCCTTCAAGCTGGCCTGTAAGAACTTCGACCCAAAGACCACCCATCCGGTGATTTTTGAAAGCGCCGTCATCTGCGCCACGGTGGGGCTGATGTGCCCCACCATGAGCTTCCTGGCGGCATGGCTCTACTATCCGTATTACAGCGGGTTCCACTTCCTGACCCTGCTGGCCAACTGGGGCAAGCTGGTCTGCTACAACTTCCCCTTTGCCTTTTTCAGCCAGCTGTTTTTCATTCAGCCCCTTGTCCGCACCATCTTCAAGGCGCTGTTCCGGAAAGACATTGCCGGGCGGAAACAAGCTGCTGACCCTCAGTCTGCCACATAAATCTGCCGCAAACGCATAGAGCGGCTCCGGACCTCGGTTCGGAGCCGCCTTTTTGTCATGGAACCGGAATCCGTCCAAAGGCTTGTCACCCCGGGGCAGTTTGTGCTATACTGTCCCACAGGAGATGATACCGTTTATGAACCTGTCCAATAAGACCAAGGCTGTGCTGTATATCCTGGCCTCCGCCTTTGGCTTTGCCATGATGAACCTGTTTGTCCGGCTGGCGGGCGACCTGCCCAGCATGGAGAAGAGCTTTTTCCGCAACCTGGTGGCCATGCTGGTGGCGGCCTTCCTGCTGCTGCGGGAGGATGACCACCCCACCTTCCGGACGCTGCTCTGGGGAAAGGGCAACCTGCCCGACCTGCTCCTGCGCTCCGCGGCGGGCACCGTGGGGATTTTGTGCAACTTCTACGCGGTGGACCATCTGCTGCTGGCCAACGCCTCCATGCTGAACAAGATGTCCCCCTTCTTCGCCCTGCTGTTCTCCTTCCTGCTGCTCCGGGAGAAGCTGACCCCGGTGCAGGTGGGGGTGGTGGCGGTGGCCTTTGGCGGCAGTATGCTGATCGTCAAGCCCACCTTGTCCAATTTAGACCTGGTGCCCTCCCTGCTGGGGCTGCTGGGCGGCATTTGTGCCGGCTTTGCCTACACCATGGTGCGGAAGCTGGGCCTGAAGGGGGAGCGGGGCAGCTATATCGTCTTTTTCTTCTCCACCTTCTCCTGCCTGGTGCTGCTGCCCTGGCTGGTATTGAATTACGTCCCCATGACCGGCTACCAGCTGGCCATGCTGCTGCTGGCCGGCGTCTCCGCCACCATCGGGCAGTTCGGCATTACGGCGGCCTACACCCACGCCCCGGCCAGAGAGGTCTCCGTCTTTGACTACTCCCAGGTGGTGTTCTCCGCCGTCCTGGGGTACTTCGTGTTCCGGGACGTGCCTGACGGCTGGAGCTTTTTGGGGTACCTCCTCATCATCGGCGCGGCGGTGGTGATCTTCCTCTACAATAACGGCTATTTGCAGCGCCGGAAGGAGAACCAGGGATGAAAGACTACTTTACGCTGTCCGTACCGGAGGGGCAGCTTGGCACCATGAACGTGCTGGCGCTGGCCCACATCGGGGACGCGGTGTATGAGGTGCTGTGCCGGGGCTGGCTGTGCAGCCAAAAGCTGGAAACCATCGGCAACCTCCATAAGGCCACCGTATCCATGGTGCGGGCGGACGCCCAGGCCGCCGCCATGGGCCGCCTGCTGCCCCTTCTGACGGAGGAGGAGACGGCGGTATTCAAGCGTGGCCGCAACGCCAACGTGCATCAGATTCCCAAAAACGCCTCCCGGCGGGATTACACCTACGCCACCGGGCTGGAGGCCCTGTTCGGCTGGCTGTACCTCCAGGGCCGGAAGGGACGCATCAATCAGCTCTTCGCCGCAGTCGTCGGCGAGGAGGAAAAGGAGGTCTAGCTCATGCCCTTAGACGCCGCAACGCTGTCCGGTGTGGTCAGCGAACTGCGCCCCGTGGTGGAAGGGGCAAAACTTGACAAAATCTTTCAGCCGGGCCGGGATGAGCTGGTGCTCCAGCTCCGGTCCCCCGCCGGGAATCAGAAGCTGCTCCTCAGCGCCAACCCCGCCCATCCCCGCATCCAGCTCACCGAGATCAACCGGGAGAACCCGGCCAGCCCTCCCATGTTCTGTATGCTGCTGCGCAAGCACCTGGCCTCCGCCCGGATTCGCGCCATCGTCCAGCCCCCCATGGAGCGGGTGGTGGATCTGGAGCTGGAGGCCCTGGACGAGATGGGCTACCGGGTCTCCCGGCACCTGATTCTGGAGGCCATGGGCCGCCGCTCCAACCTGATTCTGACGGAGGAGGACGGGCGGATCATCGACTGCGTCCGCCGGGTGGATATGGAGACCAGCGAAACCCACCCCGTCCTCCCCGGCCTGCTGTACCGTCAGCCCCCGGTCCAGCCGGGGAAGGAGAATCCCCTGCTGCTGAGCCGGGAGGAGCTGGAGCAGCGTTTTCTGGCCGCCCCGCCGGAACAGAAGGTGACGGACTGGCTGCTGGACCGCTTCTTCGGCCTGTCCCCCCTGCTGTGCCGGGAGCTGGTGTGCCAGGCCACGGACAGCATGGACGCCAGGGTGGGGACCCTGTCCCCCTGTCAAAACGGGGGCTTTCTGGACACCTTCTGGCAGTTCCTGGAGGCCGTCCGTCAGGGCAGGCTGACCCCCTGTGCCCTGTATCAGGGCGGCAAGCCCAAGGATTTTTCCTGCCTGTTCCTGTATCAGTACGGCCTCTCCATGGAGTGCCGGAAGTATGACAGCTTCTCCAAGCTGCTGGATGACTTCTACGCCACCCGGGAGCAGCAGGAGCAGGTCCGGGCCAAGGGCCAGACCCTGCTGAAAAGCCTGCAAAACGCCCGGAACCGCACCGCCCGAAAACTGGAGAACCAGCGCAGGGAGCTGGCCGACGCGGAAAACCGGGAGCAGTACCGCATTTCCGGCGACCTGATTACCGCCAACCTGTACCGGATGGAGAAGGGGGCACGGACGCTGACCTGCCAAAACTACTACGACCCGGACTGCGCCGACATCACCATCCCTCTGGATCCCCTCCTGACCCCTCAGCAGAACGCCGCCAAATACTATAAGCGCTACACCAAGGCGAAAACCGCCGACAAAGTGCTGACGGAGCAGATCGCAAAGGGCGAGCGTGAGCTGGACTATCTGGATTCCGTACTGGAAGCGGTACACCGCGCCGAAGGGGAGCGGGATTTGGCGGAGATTCGTCAGGAGCTGGAGGACACCGGCTATCTCCGCCGATCCCAGCAGGGGCGCAAGGCCCCCAAGCGGGTGTGCTCCAAACCCATGGAGTTCCGCTCCTCCACCGGGTTCCGCATCAGCGTGGGCCGGAACAACACCCAGAACGACGAGCTGACCTGTAAGCAGGCGGGGTTCCGGGACATCTGGCTCCACACACAGAAGATTCACGGCTCCCACGTCATCATCTGGACGGAGGGCCGGGAGGTGGACGCCCAGACCCTCACCGAGGCCGCCCAGCTGGCCGCCTACTACTCCCAGGCCAGGGAGGGCAGCAACGTGCCGGTGGACTACACCCCCGTCCGCTACGTCAAAAAGCCGGGGGGCGCCAGGCCGGGCATGGTGATCTACACCACCCACAGCACCGCCTACGTCACCCCCGACCCGTCTCTGGCGGAGCGGCTGAAGCGGTGAGGCTGCGTTTCAACTGATGTTATGATGGGGGATTCCCCCGCTTTTGCCGCCGTTCCGGCTGTGGACGGCGGCTTTTCTCTGCCATATTTTAGCGCTCTATTCCTCTGTCTGCTAAAACCTTCACAAAAGAAACACAGTTCGTTCATGATTTGTTCATAATCCAGGGGTATACTATAGACAAATCAAAGGAGAACCCCCTGAGGGTTCGGAAAGGATGCTTATATTATGTATACTCTGATTTCCAATCGTCACATGAATGACTTTGACCCCATGTATTATGCCACGGAAAATGCGACCATCCCCTTCCGGACGGATTTGCAGGACAATGGCGACAGCTTCACCCTCACCGCTGAGCTGCCCGGCTTTGAGAAAGAGGACATCCACCTGTCGCTGAACGCAGGCGTCCTGACCATCAAGGCCCAGCACAGCGCCAACCAGCAGCGCAACGAAAACGGCTGGGTCCTTCAGGAGCGGCACACCGGCTCTTACAGCCGTACCTTCACCCTGAACGACATCCAGGAGGACGCCATCACCGCCTCCTACAAGGACGGCATCCTGACCCTGACGCTGCCCAAGACGAGACCGGCCGCGCCTCAGCGCCGGGAGATCACCATCGGCTGACCCCATCCGGGGCATCGCCCCGGCTTCCCTTTCGTCCGCCCCTCCGGGGCGGGCGAGGGGGCAACGGTTTGCCGTCGCGTTAGCACTCAAACTTAAAGTTTGCTAAAGCCTTCATAAAAGAAAAACAATTTCTTCATAATTGCGTCATATTTGCGCAGTATACTGTCATCAAATCACAGAGGGCCTCCCAGAGAGGCCGGAAAGGAAGCATTACTATGTATAACATGATTACCCGCCGGATGAACGACTTTGACCGCCTTTGGAACACCTTTGACGCCCCGTTTTACGCCACGGAGGACAGCACCATCCCCTTCCGGGTGGATTTGCAGGACACCGGCGACAGCTTCACCCTGACCGCCGAGCTGCCCGACTTCAACAAGGAGGACATTCACCTGTCGGTGGATGCCGGCGTCCTGACCATCAAGGCCCAGCACAGCGCCGACCAGCAGCGCACGAATGGCGGCTGGGTGCTGCAGGAGCGGCACACCGGCTCCTACAGCCGCAGCTTCACCCTGAACGATATTCAGGAGAACGCCATCACCGCCGCCTACAAGAACGGCATCCTGACCCTGACGCTGCCCAAGGCAAGACCGGCCGCGCCCCAACGCCGGGAGATCAACATCTTTTAATCCAGTTAGGGCGCGGAGGGGCCCATTCCCCTCTGCGCCCTTTCCCTTTGCCAAACCTGCTGAAGCAGAAGAGAGGTATGATTATGGCTCAGAAAAATTTAACCCAAAAATCCCAGGAGGCCCTGCAATCCGCCCAGATCTGTGCGGATGAGTACGGCAACTGCCAGATTGAGCAGGCCCACCTGCTTTACGCCCTGCTGGACCAGGAGGGCGGGCTGATTCCCCAGCTGGTATCCAACATGGGGCCGGACCCGGACAGCCTGAAGGCTGCCGTCCTGGCCCAGATTGAACAGCTCCCCAAGGTCAGCTACGGCAACCGGGAGCAGGGCAAGGTCTATATCGCCAAGGACGTGGACAAGGCCCTCACCGCCGCCGACAAGTCCGCAAGCCAGATGAAGGACGAGTATATCTCAGTGGAGCATCTGTTCCTGGGCCTGCTGGACGCGGCCAACAGCAATCTGAAAAAGCTGTTCCAGACCTACCGCCTGACGAAGGAGAAGGCGCTGGAGGCCCTGTCCAAAATCCGGGGCAGCCAGCGCGTCACCTCGGAGACGCCGGAGGACACCTATGACGCCCTGAAAAAGTACGGCACCGATCTGGTGGAGCGGGCCAGGGCCAACAAGCTGGACCCGGTCATCGGCCGGGACGATGAAATTCGGAACGTCATCCGCATCCTGTCCCGTAAGACGAAGAACAACCCCGTTCTCATCGGCGAGCCGGGCGTGGGCAAGACCGCCGTGGTGGAAGGGCTGGCCCAGCGGATCGTCCGGGGGGACGTGCCCAAGAGTTTGCAGGACAAGACCATCTTCTCCCTGGATATGGGGGCCCTCATCGCCGGGGCCAAGTATCGGGGGGAGTTTGAGGAGCGGCTGAAAGCCGTCCTGAACGAAGTGAAGAAGAGCGACGGCAAGATTTTGCTCTTCATTGACGAGCTGCACACCATCGTCGGCGCAGGCAAGACGGAGGGCAGCATGGACGCAGGCAACCTGCTGAAACCCATGCTGGCCCGGGGCGAGCTGCACTGCATCGGCGCCACCACATTAAATGAATACCGCCAGTATATCGAGAAGGACGCCGCCCTGGAGCGGCGGTTCCAGCCCGTCATGGTGAACGAGCCCAGCGTGGAGGATACCATCGCCATCCTCCGGGGTTTGAAGGAGCGGTATGAGGTCTATCACGGCGTGAAAATCCAGGACGGAGCCATCATTGCCGCTGCCACCCTGTCCAACCGCTATATCACCGACCGGTTCCTGCCGGACAAAGCCATCGACCTCATCGACGAAGCCTGCGCCCTGATTCGGACGGAGATGGACAGCATGCCCACCGAGCTGGACGTGATTTCCCGCCGCATCACCCAGCATGAGATCGAGGAGGCCGCCCTGAAAAAGGAGGACGACAAGCTCTCCCGGGAGCGGCTGGCCCAGATTCAGGAGGAGCTGGCCGAAATGCGGGAGGAGTTCAACGCGAAGAAGGCCCAGTGGGAGAACGAGAAGAACGCCATCACCAAGGTGCAGAAGCTCCGGGAGGACATCGAACAGGCCAAGCAGGACTTGGAGCTTGCCCGCCGGGAAGGCGACTACGGCAAGGCCGGCGAGCTGCAATACGGCAGGCTGCCGGAGCTGCAAAAGGAACTGGACGCCGAGGAAGCGGTGGCCGCCCAGGGCAAGCGTCGCAGCCTGCTCCGGGACCGGGTGACGGAGGACGAGATCTGCCGCATCATCGAGCGGTGGACGGGCATCCCCGTGGCCAGGCTCCAGGAGAGCGAGCGGGAGAAGCTGCTCCACCTGGACACCATCCTCCGCAAACGGGTCATCGGCCAGGACGAGGCGGTGCAGAGCGTCTGCGAGGCCATCATCCGCTCCCGGGCGGGCATCCAGGACCCCAACCGCCCCATCGGCTCCTTCCTGTTCCTGGGCCCCACCGGCGTGGGCAAGACGGAGCTGGCCAAGACCCTGGCGGAGGCCCTGTTCGACAGCGAGAAGAACATGGTGCGTATCGATATGAGCGAGTATATGGAGAAGTACTCCGTCTCCCGGCTCATCGGCGCCCCTCCCGGCTATGTGGGCTATGAGGAGGGCGGCCAGCTCACCGAGGCCGTCCGGCGGAAGCCCTACTCCGTGGTGCTGTTTGACGAGGTGGAGAAGGCCCACCCGGACGTGTTCAACGTACTGCTCCAGGTGCTGGACGACGGACGCATCACCGACAGCCAGGGCCGCACCGTGGACTTCAAGAACACCATCATCATCCTGACCTCCAACCTGGGCAGCCAGATTCTGCTGGACGGCATTGACGATGACGGCAACATCTCGGACAGCGCCCGGAATGAGGTGGAGGCCCTGCTGAAGCGCTCCTTCCGGCCGGAGTTCCTGAACCGGCTGGACGAAATCGTGTTCTACAAGCCTCTGACCAGGGACAATATCACCGGCATTGTGGACCTGCAGGTGGACGCCCTGAACCGCCGTCTGGAGGACAAGCAGCTCAGCGTGATCCTGACCCCCGCCGCCAAGGACTTCATCGTGGAGGAGAGCTACGACCCCGCCTTCGGCGCCCGGCCCCTCCGCCGGTACGTCCAGCACACGGTGGAGACCCTCATCAGCCGGAGGATTCTGGAGGACGACGTGGCCCCCGGCACCACCATGACCATCGACGTCATGGGCGGAGAGCTGGGCGTGCGATAAACGCAGCCTGAACAGAATATCGGCGCAGTTAAAAGGCGCGGCGGTCATAAGACCGCCGCGCCCTGTTCAGCTTCGTTTGTGATAAAATTTTCGATAGTACAGCAGTCCGGAGAGTACGGCAGGAATCCCAATCCACAGCAGGAAAATTGTCACTGTCAGCCCTTCAAAGGACTTCATCACGGGAATCCCCAGCAAATAGACCAGCACCAGCGGCAGTGAGAGATACCCCAAAATGCGGTGGGCAACAATCCATGTCTCATCGTCCGCCACTGTCCAGGGGAGCCGCAGTCCGGTATGGGAACTGCGGGGCAGCTTCGGCGCAACATTTCCGCCAAACAACATGACAATGCACACAATGCAGGCGGCCAGCGTTCGCTCCCCCTGCTCTGACAGGACGATTTTTCCCGTTTCCGTCAGCACAATGATTACTGTGCAGCCAATCAGCATGACCACACTGAACACCGTAACCAGCCGCAGGGTGTTCAGCTTGGGGTGCCCATCGGGTAGGTCGGTCAATTCACCCAGATGGCGATAGAGTACCGCCACCGCTGCCAACAGCGCCGCCGCCATCAACAAAAAGCCCGCCATCTGATCGGGAAGAGCCAGCCCAAGTACCAGAGCCGCCACACACAGCACCCGAATCCAAATCCGTGTCTTACTCCGTTTCATGAGCTTTTTTCCCTTCCTCCGGTACCTTGCCCAGCAGGCCGCTCAGCTCCACATACAGTTCCTCCATGACGGAGAGGTTCAGGGAATAAATGATTTGATTAGCCTTGCGGGTGGCGGTGACGATTTCCGCCCGTTTCAGCACGTCCAGGTGCCTGGAAACGGAGGGTTGAGAGATGTCAAACTGTTCCGCGATTTCCCCGGCGCTGAGATTTTTCCACCGCAGCAAGTGGATGATTTCCCGGCGGTAGGGATTGGCCAGGGCCTGAAAAAAGTCGTCCTTCATATGGTTTGCCCCTTTCTATATTCTATTATAGCTATATAGCTATAATTTGTCAAGCGCTTGTGCAAAAAAATCGGCCCCCGACCGGTGTTATCCAGGCAGGAGCCGCCGTTACAGTGATTCAGTTTTTCTGCTTCACCCGATAAAATGCTCCACCAGTATCCTGACCCCCAGCAGAATCAAAATGATGCCGCCGGCCAGCTCCGCACGCTTCTCGTACCGACTGCCAAAGACGTTGCCCACCCGCACGCCGATCATGGACAGCAGGAAGGTGGTGATACCGATGAGGACGCAGCCCAGCACCGTGTTGGCCAGCACGCTCCAGCTGGCTATCAGCTCCACGTTGACGCAGGTGAAGGTGACACCCACCGCCAGGGCGTCGATGCTGGTGGCGATGGCCATCATGCACATCTCTCCGGCGGCCAGGCTGTCGTTGGCCTCCTCCGTCTCCTTCCCCAGGGCCTCCCGCACCATGTTGCCGCCGATCAGCAGCAGCAGGCCGAAGGCGATCCAGGGGGCGATGGCGTCAATATATTGCTCAAAGCGGCTGGACAGGGCGTAGCCGATCATGGGCATCAAAAACTGGAATCCGCCGAACCAGGCCCCCACAATGAGCTGGGCCTTCAGCGTCAGTTTTTTCAGGGCCAGGCCCTTGCATACAGAGACGGCGAAGGCGTCCATGGACAGCCCTACGGCCAGTAGCAACAGCGACAGTAAATCCATTTAAAATTCCTCCAGTGGGGAGCGGCGCAAAAAAAGCGGCGGGCAAGGCTGCCCGCCGCTGGCGTTGAGGACAAAAAATCAGACCCAATGCGCGGCAAAAGCAGCACATGAGTCTCATCATTGAGGAGGCAAGCCAGGCGTTCATCACACCAGTATGTTGACTTGCCGCGCCCGTGGGCGCCGACTACTCCCTCATATCTTGATTGATATTGTAACAGCTTTCCCTATAGTTAGTCAATCATAACTTTGATTTTCCCGCATTTTTGCAACCATTTCTCCCAAAAAAACGGTTGACAAATCGGGAAGTTGATGGTACCTTAAAGGTAGCCATATGACTGACGGAAGTGGATGGAACCACAGGGAATATGGCGGGAACAGTGCCGACCGTCTGGGCCAATGTGGTCTGGGGGCTGGCTTTTTCTGTTTCAGGAACGCCGCAGCGCCTCAGACAGTCACGGATGTGAGAAAGGTGGAGCCTCCCATGAAAACCGATATTGAAATCGCACAGAGCACGGAACTTTATCCCATTGACCAGGTGGCCCGGCAGGCCGGTTTTGACCCCGATCTGCTGGAGCATTATGGCAAGTACAAGGCAAAGATCGACATCTCCTCCCTGAAAGACGCCCCCCGGAAGGGCAAGCTGATTCTGGTCACCGCCATCAACCCCACCCCCGCCGGGGAGGGGAAAACCACCACCTCCGTGGGCCTGGCGGACGCCCTCTCCCTACTGGGGAAGAAGACCCTCCTGTGCCTCCGGGAGCCCTCCCTGGGGCCGGTATTCGGCATCAAGGGGGGTGCGGCCGGGGGCGGCTACGCCCAGGTCATCCCCATGGAGGACATCAACCTCCACTTCACCGGCGACTTCCACGCCATCGGCGCGGCCAACAACCTGCTGGCCGCCATGCTGGACAACCACATTCAGCAGGGCAATGCGCTGGACATCGATGTGAAGAACATCACCTGGAAGCGCTGCGTGGACATGAACGACCGGCAGCTCCGCAACGTCATCGACGGCCTGGGGGGCCGGATGCAGGGCGTCCCCAGGGAGGACGGCTTCGACATCACCGTGGCCTCGGAGATCATGGCGGTGCTGTGCCTCTCCTCCGACCTGATGGATTTGAAGCGGCGGCTGGCCAGCATCATCGTGGCCTATGACCGGAAGGGCAACCCTGTCACCGCCCACGATTTGAAGGCGGAGGGCGCCATGACCGTCCTGCTGAAGGACGCCATCAAGCCCAACCTGGTGCAGACCCTGGAGCATAACCCCGCCATCGTCCACGGCGGCCCCTTTGCCAACATCGCCCACGGCTGCAACTCCGTCTCCGCCACCGACACCGCATTGAAGCTGGCGGACTATGTGGTGACGGAGGCGGGCTTCGGCGCGGATTTGGGCGCGGAGAAGTTTTTGGACATCAAGTGCCGGGCCGCCGGGCTGGACCCGGACGCGGTGGTCATCGTGGCCACGGTGAAGGCGCTGAAATACAACGGCGGCGTCCCCAAGACGGAGCTGGGCCAGGAGAACCTGGAGGCCCTGGAAAAGGGCCTGCCCAACCTGCTCAAGCACGTAGAAAACATCACCCAGGTGTTCGGCCTGCCCTGCGTAGTGGCCATCAACCGCTTCACCAACGACACCGACGCCGAGCTGGAGCTGATTCGCAGCAAGTGCCGGGCGCTGGGGGTCAACGTGGCCATGAGCGAGGTCTGGGGCAAGGGCGGCGCAGGCGGCGTGGAGCTGGCGGAGGAAGTGCTGCGGCTGTGTCAGCAGCCTCACGACTTCCGCTTCGCCTATCCCCTGGACGCCCCCATCAAGGCCAAGCTGGAGACGCTGGTAAAGCGGGTCTACGGCGGCGCGGGGGTGACCTACTCCAAGGCCGCGGAGCAGTCCATCGCCAAGCTGGAGGAGCTGGGCTATGGCAATCTGCCCATCTGCGTGGCAAAGACCCAGTACTCCCTCTCTGACGACCCCACCCTGCTGGGACGGCCGGAGGGTTTCACCGTCAATGTGACGAAGGTGAAGGTCAGCGCCGGGGCCGGGTTCATCGTAGTCCAGACCGGCGACATCATGACCATGCCCGGCCTGCCCAAGGTGCCCGCCGCCGAGCGCATCGACATTGACGAAAACGGCAAAATCGTGGGCCTGTTCTGATCGAATCATATCATGAAGCATTCCGCCGCCAGCGTGATCCGCTGGCGGCGGTTCTTTTTTGTGTGAAAAAGCGCCGCACCTCCGGGGAGATGCGGCGCATGGTTATGGGGTTATGCGGAGGTTTCGGTTGTCAGGAACTCAGTCCAGCTGAGGGCCGGCGGCCACCAGGCTCTTGCCCAGGTCGTTGGTCTGATACTTGACGAAGTTCTTGATGAAGCGCTGGGCCAGATCCTTGGCCTTCTCCTCCCACTGGGAAGCGTCGGCATAGGTGTCCCGGGGATCCAGGATGGCGGGGTCAACGCCGGGCAGCTCGGTGGGAACCTCGAAGTTGAAATAGGGGATCATCTTGGTGGGGGCGGACTTGATGGAGCCGTCCAGGATGGCGTCGATGATGCCGCGGGTGTCCTTGATGGAGATACGCTTGCCGGTGCCGTTCCAGCCGGTGTTGACCAGATAAGCCTTGGCGCCGCTCTTCTCCATGCGCTTGACCAGCTCCTCACCGTACTTGGTGGGATGCAGCTCCAGGAAGGCCTGGCCGAAGCAGGCGGAGAAGGTGGGGGTAGGCTCGGTGATGCCCCGCTCGGTGCCGGCCAGCTTGGCGGTGAAGCCGGACAGGAAATAGTACTGGGTCTGCTCCGGGGTCAGGATGGACACGGGAGGCAGCACGCCGAAGGCGTCGGCGGACAGGAAGATGACGTTCTCGGCGGCAGGACCGGCGGACACAGGACGGACAATCTTCTCGATGTGGTTGATGGGATAGGACACACGGGTGTTCTCGGTAACGCTCTTGTCAGCGAAGTCGATCTTGCCGTTCTCGTCCAAGGTGACGTTCTCCAGCAGAGCGTTGCGCTTGATGGCGTTGTAGATGTCGGGTTCGGAGTCCTTGTCCAGGTTGATGACCTTGGCATAGCAGCCGCCCTCGAAGTTGAAGACGCCGTTGTCGTCCCAGCCGTGCTCGTCATCGCCGATGAGCAGACGCTTGGGGTCGGTGGACAGGGTGGTCTTGCCGGTGCCGGACAGGCCGAAGAAGATGGCGGTGTTCTCGCCGTTCATATCGGTGTTGGCGGAGCAGTGCATGGCGGCAATGCCCTTCAGGGGCAGATAGTAGTTCATCATGGAGAACATGCCCTTCTTCATCTCGCCGCCGTACCAGGTGTTGATGATGACCTGCTCACGGCTGGTGATGTTGAAGACAACGGCGGTCTCGGAGTTGAGGCCCAGCTCCTTGTAGTTCTCCACCTTGGCCTTGGAAGCGTTGTAGACCACGAAGTCGGGCTCGAAGTTCGCCAGCTCCTCCTCGGTGGGGACGATGAACATGTTCTTGATGAAGTGAGCCTGCCAAGCCACCTCCATGATGAAGCGGATGGCCATGCGGGTGTCCTTGTTGGCGCCGCAGAACGCGTCCACCACATACAGCTTCTTGCCGGACAACTCCTGCTGGGCGATGGCCTTCACGGCAGCCCAGGTCTCCTCAGAGGCGGGATGGTTGTCGTTGGGATACTCAGGGGTGGTCCACCACACGGTGTCCTTGGAGTTCTCGTCCATGACGATGAACTTGTCCTTGGGGGAACGGCCGGTGTAAACGCCGGTCATGACGTTGACGGCGCCCAGCTCGCTGACCTGGCCCTTGTCAAAGCCCTCCAGACTGGGATCAGTCTCGTCCTCAAACAGCTGCTCATAGGAAGGATTGTAGACAACTTCCGTTGTCCCGGTGATTCCATACTTTGTAAAATCAATCTTTGCCATAGTTTAGCCTAACCTCCTGCATTGATGGTGAAAGTAATGCTCAGACCGCGAGGTCTAAACATATTCCTCGCTCTTCAATTATGACAGCTCAGGGGACAAAAGTCAAGAGCAATGGACATTTTTTCCTTGAAAATCAATTTTGCCAAAAAGTTATGGTAAAAACGGACGGGGAAATCGGGATTTTCTGCCAATGCGAAGGAACGAAGGCCCGCCCGGCAAAGCGCCGGCATCTCCTTCTCCTGAGGAAAATGCTCCGTCAGATAGGGGCGGGATTTGCCGTACTTCAACCGGGGACAGGCGGGCGTTCCCCGCCCTCCGGTTCAGTCCGCCGTCCGCTCCAGGTGCGGGTAGATCGTGCAGTCCATGGCATCGGTTGCGCCGCTTCTCCCGATGTACAGGCACAGGCGCGCCTTGCAGGATTTGGTGATGGTGAAGCGGACGCTCTGCCCGTCATAGCAGCGGATGGGCGGGGCAAACTCTGAGCCGTCCTCCTGCCGCAGCTGCAGCGCAAAGGCCGTGGACGGGATTCCTGTACCGTTCATGCCGGTCAGCCGGTAGCGGCCGGGGACGAGGCGGAGCATCCCCAGCCCGTCGTCTGGGTTCCCCCGCAGCCAGACGGTCAGGGGGACGCCCCGGCAGGCGGGGGATTTCTCGCCATAGATCCGTATGCCGTCGTCACCGGCAGCGTTGCAGGCGGTGGCGGCGTAGAAAAGCCCGTTGGCAAAGTGGCCGCAGTTGCCCGGAGGGCAGCCAAAATTCCAGGGATAGTGGCACAGGTTGACGCCGATGGGCGCCCAGACCGTGGTGCTCCGGTCGAAGCGGTAGTCCGGGCGGACCACCAGCGTGATTTCGTCATAGGGGTGCCTGCCGCGGCGGTCTGCCAACGTGCCGGTCAGCCGCGACCGGGTGATGACGGAGGCGCCGGTGGTGGCCTGAACAAAGAAGCTGCTCCGCTCCTCCACAATGGCGACATGGCTGACCGAGCGAAACCGCGCCTTTTGCGCCGGGCTGGCGGTGGACTTTGCCCAGAAGATCAGATCCCCCGGCTCCAGACGGAAGACAGAGGAAAAGTCCCTGCCATAGTTGGCGCTGTCCCCGTCCGTCTCCGCGTCGAACAGGATCAGCCCCGTCCTGTAAAAATACTCGGCAAGCTGTGCGGCGGTGCGGAGGGAACTGTAGTCGTCGATGCCCAGGTTCACATACCGGCCTGCCGACATTCTGTCGTAGATGACGGTCTTGTACCAGTCCGTCCCGTAGACCAGCTCCCTGGAAGGCGTCCAGAAAACCGTAGTCCCCTCCGCCCCGGGGTGGTTTGCAAAGGGGGACGCTTCGTAGGGGATGCCCCGGAGCACCAGGCCGGCGAAGGCGGAGCAATCCAGCCGGGCTTTGCCGTCTCTGCCCCGCACGATGTAAGAGGGGGATACCCCGCCGTCGGCGGGGACGTTGTAACACGGGGTAAAGAGGCAGGTGTTCCGATAGACAAAGGCGTCCCTGCCGATGGAACGGATGAGGTGGTAGTGGCAGGCCAGCCAGGCCACATACAGCCCGTAGATTCCGTTGGAGAACCAGGTGTCCGCTTCCATTCTCCCGGCAGTGCGGCTGCCGCCGTCCCCCGGGGAACCGGACAGGTCAAACCGGGCGGCGCTCCATCCGGAGAGAGGGACGGCGCACAAGGTCGGATACCGGGCATAGTCACAGCTGCGGTCGAAGCCACAGCCCTGACAAAGCATCTGTTCATCGTCAGTTTCCATATGGCAGCGGGGACAGACCCACATAGCACTCCCTCCCTTCACCGCAACGCATCTTTATTGTAACATTGTAACAGTTCGCGGTGGACAGGTCAACCGGTTTTCTTTGCTCCGGCGGTCCCCTCCGCCAGGGAGCGACGGAAGGAGAACAGCGTCTTACAGATCCACAGCGCCGCCGCCACCCCGGTCAGCATCACCGCAATGCCCACCGCCAGCCAGTCCTCCCAGGGCAGGGCCAGGAGGGACAGGGTGGCGGCCACGGTGTACACCGTCCGGAGGGTCAGCAGCTTTCCCTCCTGGGGGCAGGCATATTTTCCCGCGATACGGGACAGGTCGGTGAGGAGCTGGAAGTGGAAGTACAGCTCCACCACCCCCGCCAGAACGGTGAGGAGGTAGCTGTCCACCGTCACCCCCAACAGGGCGGCCACCCATCCCACCCCTTCCCACAGGGCCAGGACGATACCCAGGGGGTGCAGCAGCTTTGCGGACGGCTCCTCCTCCCCGAAGGCGGGCAGGGCCTTCAAAATCAGCAGGTAGCCCAGCCAGCCCGGCAGGATGTCCATCGTGCCCAGGTTCAGGTCAATGCGGATCAGCAGGTATCCCCAGGCCGTCAGCTTTGCGGCGGCGGCCAGCTTTTCCCGGTTGGTCATTGTTCCACCTCCTCCAGGGTCAGAATCTCCTGCACTTCCCCGTCCCAGCAGGTTTGAACGCAGAACGCTTCGGGCAGGGCGTCCGCACCCTCCAGGGTGAGGACGCCGGAGGAACAGAGGGTTCCATCCAGCCGGGACAGCATCTGTGCCTCCATGCTCCAGCCCCCGCTGCTGTTGCCGACAGCGCTGACGCTATCCTCCTCATCCATCAGAGCCAACAGGTCGCCCAGCATCTCCTCCGACTCATCCGTAATCGGGGACGGGCCATACAGGACGCCCACGGTCTGGCTGGGGCCGTCCTCCGGGTAGGTATAGGTCAGGGTCAGCCGGGCCTCCACAGAGTCAAAAGCCGCATCCGGTTTCAGCGTCTCGTCAAAGGCGGCGCTGCTGCTCCAAAAGACGGAATTGCCGTCCGTGAAGCTGACGGAAACGTTATCCGTGGCGCTGATGCCGTTGTCCACCTCGCAAAACACGCAGGCGGACAGAGCGACGGAGCCGCTCTCCCCGAAGGCTTCGTAGCGGGCGGCGGGCAGGTCGCTTTCGGCCACGCCGGTCTGGCGCGGGCCGGTCTCCTCCACCACCCAGCCCCTGTTCTCCTGACAGACGGCAACGGGCACCAGTATATAGGCGGTTTCCTCCCCGTCCTCGTCCTCCGCCATGGCAAAGAGCAGGTCGGCCTGATAGCCGCCCTCCGTCCGGGTCAGGCCGCAGACGGAATAGCCCAGGCCGGGCTCCGCCTCGGCCAGCGCCTCCCCCGGATACAGCAGGTAGGTGCCGCCGGATTCTGCCATGGCTGTTTCCAGTTCCTCCTGCCGCTCCAGGGGAGACGCCGCCGCCAGATATATCCCGTTCTCCAGCAGCAGGCCCTTGGCGTAGGTGTCCAAAGCCCCCGCCACGGTGGAGCAGCCCACCAGCCGGGTGCGGGCCATGGACAGGGCCAGGGCTGCGTCCGTGTCGGGGGCGGTGTCCGCCCCGGTATAGCCGGAGGCCGTCCCCACCAACACCGGGCCGGACAGCACCGCCACGATGCAGACGGACACCAGCGCCATCCCCCTGGGATACTTCTTGAAGCGGACAATGGCGGCGATGCGCCGGGCGATGTTTTTGCCGCCGTTGGACAGCGAGGTGGTGCCGGGGGCACGGGCGTAGGTTTCGTCCGCCATGCTCAGGAGGATTTGGCCGTATGCCCGGCGTTCCTCCCCCTCCAGCCGCTCCAGCACCCGCTGGTCGCACAGGGACTCCATATCATTGCCGATGCGGTCAAAGACGTACTGCAAAAACGGGTTGCACCAGTGCAGCCCCCGGAGCAGGCACCAAAAGACGTTCTGGAGTGCGTCCCGGTGCCGCAGGTGGAGCAGCTCGTGGAGCAGCACCTTGTCGTCCACCTCCCGGTCCGCCGGCAGCACCAGCACCGGACGGAACACCCCGCAGACAAAGGCAGAGGACAGCCCCTCCAGCCGGAGGGCTGGGCAGGCATCCAATCCGTACCGTTGACAAACACCCTCCAGCTGTCCCTCTAATTTCTCCGTCAAGGGCAGCCCGAACCGCAGCAGACGCCGCAGCCGGACATAGGAAAGGGCGTACCACAGCAGGGAGAGGACCACCCCCGCCGTATACACCGCAAAAAGCCAGTCCGTCACGCTTTGGGGCATGGCCGTCAGCCAGGGGACGGGGGCGGCCACGGACACCGGCGCATAGGGGGCGGAACAGGCGGAGGAAAGGTGCTGCTCTGCCGCCGTCTTGACCGCCTCCACCCACACCGGCAGGGGGAGCAGGGTGTCCCGGCCGGTGCTGACGGGCAGCAGCACCCGCAGCGCCAGGAGGCACCACACCCCGTACTGCCACCGGGGGGAGAGTTTGTCCGCAAACAGCCCCTTCACCGCCAGCAGCAGCAACGCCGCCGCCGACACCGTCAGGGTTTGCAGCAGAAAGGCCCACAGGTTGGTCATGGGTCACACCTCCATCTCATCCAGCAGCTTCCTGAGCCGCTCCCGCTCTTGGGGGGATAGTTTGGATTCCTGCAAAAAGGCCGCCACCAGATCTCCGGCGGCCCCGCCGTAAACCCGCGTCAGCAGATCGTCCCGCTCCTGCCGGGCGCAGTCCTCCCGTGTGACGGCGGCGGCGTAGGGTTTGGGCTGGCTGTGGTCGATGGACACCAGCCCCTTGGCCTCCATCCGGGTCAGGTAAGTGTGAACCGTGTTTTTGCTCCAGCCGTTGACCGGCTTCAGGGCGGCGGTCAGCTCTCCCAGGGCGAACCGCTGGCCGGACCACAGGACATCCAGCACAGCCCATTCCGCATCCGTGATTTTCATGGCAAAGCCTCCTACAAATGTAGTACATAGCACTATACTACACTTGTAGGAGGCTTTTGTCAATCCCGAAGCTTCTTTTTCTTTCAATTTTCCCCAACCCGGCCTGAGGCGTCCCGGAGCGCAGCAAAACAGTAACCCAGTCCATTCAACCTCTGGACTGGGTTACCGTTCACTGGAAATCAGAAGCTTCATCTCTATGGATGCCTCCTTTCGTCCTATTCAATTGTAGGGGCTTTCGCTGCCTTTGTCTGCGCTTACGACTACTCACTTTACAAACACATTGTCCCGGTGGAGCTTCTACTCATACACCCTGCTGATGCTTTCATCCGTTTCGCCAGACCCCGAGTGAACTGCCTGCAGCTTAGGCTTTCTCCGGCTCACTCGCTTCGCCTTTGTCTTGGCTCTTTTGTTTTTGTGATTATAAGATACCACATCCCGGCGGGTTTGTCAAGCACTTTTTTAAAGAAAATCAAAAAATATTTTTGCAGCCTTTCTGTGAAAAGAGGGAGCGCCGCCGCGCCCCCCTGAGATCAGTCCTCCATAACGAAGTGCTGATAATCCTTCACACTGTTCCAGTTGCCGCCCCAGAAAAAGCCGTGGTCGGTAAAGAGCCGGTAGCACAGGTCGGTTTCGTCGATTTTATAGGGCGTGTCCGCCGAGCGGTCCACATAGTCCCCGGAATTGGCGGGGAAGTAGCCCGCAGAGGTGACATAGGGATTGTACAGCGGGTTGACGTCCACCGCCAGGCCGTAGGCATGGGCGCTCAGGTGGTCGCTGCCGGAGACGGTGCGATAGTTGAAGCAGGAGGTGTTGTTGTCCGCCATGGACGCCTCATCGTCCCCGCCGTATTCGTCGATCAGCAGCATCTTCTCAATAGGGTACTGGGCGTCATACAGCCCCCGGAAGATTTCCAGCAGGTCGGCACTGATGCTCTTGTTGCAGACCATCTCCCCGAGATGCACCTCCCCGTCGAAGCCGATATGGAGCACCCGCAGGTAGCGCAGGTCGTCCCGGCTGACGGTGCAGCCCTCCGGATAGGAGACGCCATCCATCCGGGCGAACACCTCATCGGTCAGCGCGCTTTCGGTGAAGAGCAGGTCGGCGTCCAGCCCGGACAGCTCCTCCGCCGTCAGCACGGTGCCTGCCGCCATATTCAGCACGTCCTCCTCCGTCAGGGCCTGCACCTCCGGCTCTGTACTGGAGGACGTTTCCCGGTTGTCAGCCTCCGGCTCCGCGGTGGAGGAGAGGACACTTTCCTCCGAGACCGGGCCGGAGAACTGCGCCCCGGCGGCGGAGCTGCCGCTGTCCGCTCCGGCCGGTGCGCCGCAGCCTGCCAGCAGGGCCAGCAGAAGGGCGGCGCTGAGTGACCGCGCAAGGGCGGTACGAACGGTATCTCTCACAGAAATTCCCCCTTTGAATAAAAAACCAGCCGGCGGCCCCTGGGCCGCCGGCTGGACAGAGCTTACTGGCTCAGCTTCGCAATGGCCGCTCTGGCCGCCATCTGCTCCGCCTCTTTTTTGCTGCGGCCGGTGCCCTGGCCCACGGGCTGTTCGTTGAGCCGCACCTCCATGGTGAACTGCTTGGCGTGGTCCGGGCCGGACTCCCCCACCAGATGATAGGTCAGCACCTGGCCGCTCTTGCGCTGCACCAGCTCCTGAAGGGCGGTCTTGTAGTCCCGGCTGGCCTCGTAGGCCTTGGCCATGTTGTTCAGGATGAAACGCTGAATGATGCGCCGGGCCTCGTCGATGCCGCCGTCTAGGTAGACCGCCGCCAGTACCGCCTCCACCGCATCCGCGTTGATGGAGGGGCGGGTGCGTCCGCCGCCGGCCTCCTCCCCCTTGCCCAGCTTCAGGTAGGCCCCCAGCTGCAGCTCTTTGGCCACCAGCACCAGGCTGTTTTCGCACACCAGGCTGGCCCGCAGCCGGGTCAGGTTGCCCTCCGGCAGCTCCGGGAAGGTGCGGTACAGGCTGTCCGCCACCACCATGCCCAGGATGCTGTCCCCCAGGAACTCCAGCCGCTCGTTGGAGTGGATGCCGCCCAGGTGATGCTCGTTGGCGTAGGAGCTGTGGATCAGGGCGTTCTCCAGCAGGGAGATGTCCTTGAAATGATAGTCCAGCCTTTCTTCCAGTGATTTCATATTGCTTAACTCCTTTGGATGCACCGCCCGGTCACTCCTGTGCGGCCTGCGGTGGCAGAACCATGTGGTCCATGTTGTCAATGATCTCCTGTTCCACATCCGCGCTGACAAACTGGATGGCCTGCTTCACGGCGTTGAAGAAAGCGAAGGCGTCGCTGTTGCCGTGGGCCTTGATGACGGGGGCCTGTACCCCCAGGAAGGCGGTGCCGCCGGTCTCCCGGCTGTCCAGCATTTTCCGGAAGCCGCCCATGTCGCCCTTGATCATCAGGTAGCCCAGCTTGGTTTTCGTGTTGGTCATGAACAGGTCTTTCAGGCCGTGGACGATGAAGTTGGCGGTGCCCTCCATGGTTTTGAGGACGATATTCCCCACAAAGCCGTCCGCCACCAGGACGTCCACCGCGTCAGGGCTAGCCAGACTGGTGGGCTCCACGTTGCCCACGAAGTTGATGCGCCCGGCGTCTCCGGCCCGTTTCAGCAGGGCGTAGACCTCCTTATACAGCTCGCTGCCCTTGCTGGGCTCCGCGCCGATGTTGATGAGGCCCACCCTGGGGTTCTCCCGGCCCAGCACCTTTTCGGCATAGAAACTGCCCATGAAGGCGAACTGGAGCATATACTCGGCGGTACACTCGGCGTTGGCCCCGGCGTCGATCAGCACGGCGCTGCCCGCCCCGGTGGGCACCACCGGGGCCACAGCGGCCCGCTTGATGCCGGGAATCCGCCGGACGATCAGGGTTGCGCCGCTGAGCAGCGCCCCGGTGGAGCCGGCGGAGATAAAGGCACCCCCCTTGCCGTCCCGCACCATCCGCAGGCCCACGGACATGGAGGAATCCTTCTTCCGCAGGCAGACCCGTGCGGGGTCGTCGCAGATCTCCACCACCTGGGTGGCGTTGACGATGGTGACCCCCTCCGGCAGGGTGGCCTTGTCGTCCGAGAGAACCTTGCGGATGTCCTCCTCCCGGCCCACCAGGGTGATGTCACAGCCCAGCTCCTTGTGGGCGCGCAGTGCGCCCCGGACGGGCTCCGCAGGGGCCAGGTCGCCGCCCATTGCGTCAATAATAATGTTCATCTGTGGTCGCTCCTTCTCTTCTATTTTTGTAAGGGGCGCGCATAAGGCGTTCCCATGCGGAACGCATCATGCCCACCCCCAGGGGGACAGGGTACGGGGAGAGGCCAGGGCTTCCTGCATTTGGCCTCCCGACCGTTACCGGGTCACAGCTCCAGCTTTGCCAGGGCCTCCAGCGCCCTGGCCGCCAGGGCGGCATTTTTTGCCCTCTTGCCGCCCCGCACCTTTTTCTCCAGTGGGGGAATGATGCCGAAGTTGACGTTCATGGGCTGGAAGTCAGTGACAGTGGGGTTGCTGACGTAGCGGGCCAGGGCTCCCAGGGCGGTTTCCGGGGGAAAATCCACCGGCGGCTGCCCCAGCAGGCGGTGGGCCAGCTCCACCCCGGCCACCAGGCCGGAAGCGGCGGACTCCACATAGCCCTCCACGCCGGTCATCTGCCCGGCGAAGGTCAGCCTCGGCTCCTCCGCCACCTGATAGTAGCGGTTCAGCAGGCGGGGGGAGTTCAGATAAGTGTTCCGGTGCATCACGCCATACCGGAGGAACTCCGCCTGCTCCAGGCCGGGAATCATCCGGAACACCCGCCGCTGCTCCGGCCAGGTCAGGTGGGTCTGGAAGCCTACCATATTATAGATGGAGCCTTCCCCGTTGTCCTTGCGCAGCTGCACCACCGCGTAAGGCTCCTTCCCCGTCCGGGGGTCAGTGAGGCCCACCGGCTTCAGCGGGCCGTAGCACAGGGTGTCGTGGCCCCTCCGGCCCATGACCTCCACCGGCATACAGCCTTCAAAGACGGTCTTGTCCTCAAAGCCGTGGAGTTTGGCCTCCTCCGCATTGCACAGGGCCAGCCAGAAGGCGTCGTACTCCTCCCGGCTCATGGGGCAGTTGATATAGTCCGGGGTGCCCTTGTCGTAGCGGCTGGCGAACCAGGCTTTCCCCATGTCGATGCTTTCGAAGGACACCAGAGGGGCCACAGCGTCGAAGAAGTGGAGGTATTCCTCCTGGGGGAAGCAGCGGGCAATGTCCTCCGCCAGGGGGTCGGAGGTCAGGGGGCCGGAGGCCACCAGCACCGTCCCCTCCGGGGGGATGGCCGTCACCTCGCCCGCCGTCACCGTGATGTTGGGGTGGCTGCGGACAGCCTGGGTCACCTTCCGGGCGAAAGCCTCCCGGTCCACCGCCAGGGCTCCGCCCGCCGGAAGGGCGGTGGCATCGGCGCAGGCCATGATCAGGGAGCCGCAGCGGCGCATCTCCTCTTTCAGCAGGCCCACGGCGTTCTCCACATTGTTGGCCCGGAGGCTGTTGGAACAGATCAGCTCGGCAAAGTCCGGGCTTTTGTGGGCGGGGGTCATCTTCTCCGGCTTCATCTCCCGCAGATCTACGGGGATGCCCCGCCGGGCCAGCTGCCAGGCGGCCTCGGAACCGGCCAGCCCGGCCCCAATGACGATCACAGGCTCCATTTACTCCTCCGTTCCCGGCGCTTTGGCCTGCTTCGCGGCCTCACGGTTGGCCTTTGCAATCTCCCGGCCTCTGGCCAGCGCCGCCTTCTGGGCCTCCGTCAGCTGCCGCTTGGGTTTGTCGGCGGAGGCGGTTTTCGTGGCTGCGGCCTTCTTCGTGCCGGATGTGCGCTTCTTTGCGGCGGTACCGGTTTTCTTCCCAGCGGCGGCGGTCTGTTTCGTCCCGGCAGGCGATTCCTTTGCCGTCGGTTCGGCGACGGCGTCCGCCGCAATGCCGCTGACCGTCTCCGAGGAGGAAGTCTCCGTTTTCTTCTTCCGGTAGCCCCGCTGGTCCTCCGGCAGGAAGTTGGGGCAGTCCGGCGTGACGCAGAAGGGCTTCTTCGCCCCCTTGCCGGACAGCTTGAACATGGTCTTGCCGCAGACGGGGCAGTTCTCCTTGGTGGGAACATCCCAGGTCATAAAGTCGCAGACCAGGCCGTTGGCGCTGCGGTTATGCTCACAGCCGTAGTAGGTGTAGCCGTTGCGGCTGGTCTTTTTCAGGATGCGGCTGCCGCACTTGGGGCACCTGCCCGGCATTTCAATGACCAAAGGCTTGGTGAAGGTACACTCCGGGTAGCCGGGGCAGGCCAGGAAGCGGCCAAACCGGCCGGTTTTGATGACCATCTTCCTGCCGCAGACTTCACAGACCTCGTCCGTCTCCTCGGCGGGGATTTTGATACGGGTGCCGTCCAGGTCCTTCTCCGCCTGGGCCAGCTCGGCGCTGAATCCGGCGTAGAAGGTGCGCAGCACCTCCTTCCAGTAGGTCTTGCCCTGCTCCACCTCGTCCAGCTGCTCCTCCATATGGGCGGTGAAGTCCGGGTCCACGATGTCGGTAAATTTGTCCTCCATCAGCTCGGTGGTGACCTCTCCCAGCGGGGTGGGTTTCAGGGCCTTGCCCTCCTTCACCACATAATACCGCTCCAAAATAGTGGAGACGGTGGGGGCATAGGTGGAGGGGCGGCCAATGCCCTTCTCCTCCAGGGTCTTGATGAGGGAGGCCTCCGTGTAGCGGGGCGGGGGCTGGGTGAAGTGCTGGGCTTTGTCCCACTTGTCCAGGCGGACGACCTCTCCCTCCGTCAGGTCGGGCAGGGGGGAGCCAAGCCCCTCCTCCCCCTCGTCCTTGCTCTCCACATAGACGGCGGTGAAGCCGGCAAATTTCAGGCTGGAGTGGGTGGCCCGGAACAGGTGGGTGCCCGCCGTCACGTCGATGGAGACGGCGTCATAGACGGCGTTGGACATCTGGGAGGCCAGGAACCGGCTCCAAATCAGCTTGTAGACCTTGAACTGCTCCGCAGTCAGGCTCTTCTTAATGTCCTCCGGCGCCAGGGAAACATCGGTGGGGCGGATGGCCTCGTGGCCGTCCTGGGCGCCGGACTTCGTCTTGTACACCCGGGGTTTGCCGTAGTAGTACGCCTGGCCGTAGCGGCCGGTGATCATCTGTGCCGCGGCGGCGGTGGCCTCGTCGGAGAGGCGGACGGAGTCGGTACGCATATAGGTGATGAGGCCCACGGTGCCCTCCCCGGCCACGTCGATGCCCTCATAAAGCTGCTGGGCGATGGACATGGTGCGCCGGGGGGTCATCCCCAGCTTCCGGCTGGCCTCCTGCTGTAAGGTGGAGGTGGTGAAGGGGGGCGCGGGGAGGCGCTGCTTCTCCGTCCTGCGGACGGCGGACACCACAAAGGTCTGTTTCGGCAGGTCGGCCAGAATCCCGTCCGCCGCCGCCTCATTGGGCAGCTCCGCCTTTTTTTTGCCCTCCCCGTGGTAGTGGGCGGTGAAGGAGCCGACATTGGGGGCGATGCGGCTCAGGTTCACGTCCAGAGACCAAGATTCCTGGGGGATGAAGGCCCGAATCTCCCGCTCCCGCTCCACCACGATGCGGGTGACCACGGACTGCACCCGCCCGGCGCTGAGGCCCCGGCGAATCTTCCGCCACAGCAGCGGGGACAGCTGGTAGCCCACGATGCGGTCCAAAATCCGGCGGGCCTGCTGGGCGTCCACCAGGTCCTGGTCGATGTCCCTGGGGTGCCGGATGGACTCCGTGACAACTTTTTTCGTGATTTCGTTGAAGGTGACCCGATAGGTTTTGTCGTCCGGGATGTCCAGCAGCGCCTTCAGGTGCCAGGAGATGGCCTCCCCCTCCCGGTCAGGGTCGGTGGCCAGATAGATGGTCTTGCTCTTTTTGGCGGCCTTTTTCAGGCTGTCAATGACCTCTTCCTTCCCCTTGATGGGGGTGTAGACCGGCTCAAAGTCGGCCTCGATGTCCACACCCAGCTTGCTCTTGGGGAGATCCCGGATGTGCCCCATGGACGCGATCACCTGGTAGTCCGGGCCAAGGTACTTGCCAATGGTCTTGGCCTTGGCCGGAGACTCCACGATGACCAAATTGGTTTTTGACATAATGAAACTTCCTCCCAGTATGGAGGCGGGGAACCCTCCCCGCAGAGCGCAAACTAATGTGCCGCCAGAGAGAAGCGGCTGTCAGGCCCTTCCGTCACCAGCCCCTTGATGCAGAGGATGGTCAGGGCGGAGTTGACCGCCACCACAGGCAGGCTGCAGCCCGCCGCCACCTCGTCCGCGGTGGCAGGGCCCCCTGCCAGCACAGAGCAGCACTGAAACTCCGTATCCGAACAGCGGTCACGGAGGGCATTTAAGTCAATATAATCTGAGACGGGCGAACTGTCAACCTTTTTTTCCGGGCTTTTTTCCGGCTGACTGATTTTTTCCTCCTCCTTTCCGGGGGAGGGCTGCGCCTCCGGGGCCTCCGCCTTCTGCTTCGGCGGCCGGTCAGACAGCGCTTCTGACTCCACCGCCATGCGCTGGGCCCGGACCGCCTCCGGCAGCTCCGGCAGGCGGCCCACCGCGGCGAAGCGCTGACGGGCCAGATCAAAGATGTCCTCCTTGTCCAGCAGGACGGAGACGTACCCGGCCCGGATCAGGTCGTTGGTGCCCAGGGCAGAGGGAACACCGATGTTGGCCGGGGGCACGAACACCTCCCGGCCCTGCTCCAGGGCCAGGTGGGCCACCTGCACGGCGCCGCTGGCCAGATCCCCCTCCACGCAGATGACGCAGTCCGCCATGCCGGTCAGAATGCGATTCCGGGCGCGGAAGAGCTGGGCTGTGGGTCTGGTGCCTGGCGGGGATTCGCTGAGGAGGAAGCCGTAGGTGGTGATGTCCTCATACAGCCTGCGGCAGGCGTCGGTGTTGTAATAGGGCACATCCACGCCGCCGGCCACCACAGCCCCCACCGGCTGCCCCGCCTGCAAAGCCCCCAGCAGGGCGTTCTCGTCACAGCCCATCACCACGCCGGTGACCACCAGCAGGCCGGCCCGGCTCAGGTCGAAGGCGAAGCTGTGGGCCAGCTTCTTCCCGTAAGGGGTGGCGTGGCGGGTGCCCGCCATGGCGACGATGAAGGGGGCGTTCAGGTTCAGCGCCTGCCCCCGGAGGTACAGCACCAGAGGCGGGTCCTCGATGTCCCGGAGGGCGGGCGGGTAGACGGCGTCCTGGACGGTGATGATTTGAATCCCCCGGTCTTGGCAGTCCGCCAGAATCTCCTCCGCCCGGCGCAGGGACTTGTCCTCCAGCAGAGCGATCTGCCGGGCCTGGAGGAAGGGCAGCAGGCGGTAATCCCGCCTGTCCCCATAGTAGGCCCCGGAGGCGGAGCCGAAGTGGGTGTAGACCTGCCAGGCTGTCTGGGTATCCAGGGTCTGGCTCAGCCAGAGCAGATGCTTCAGGGAATCCGTTGCAGGCATGGGCGGGCCTCCTTATCTCAAATCTCTCAATCAGGTGGGGTCAGGGTTCCGTTTGGCGGAATCACTGTCCGTTTTTCAGGGCGGTCAGGGCGGCCACCGCTTCCTCCATGGTGTAAATATTGTCCTCCACCGGCAGGCCCCTGGCCTTCAGCTTCTGGAACAGCCGGGTCAGCTGGGGGGTGTTCAGCCCCATGGCCCGCAGCTCGTCCCCGTGGGAGAACACCTCCCGGGGGGTGCCGTCCAGGGGCAGCCTGCCGTCGTTCACCACCACCACCCGGTCCACCATTCTGGCCACATCCTCCATGGAGTGGGAGACGATGATGACGGTGGCGTTCTTTGCATCGTGATAGTTGCGGATGTTTTTCAGCACCCCGTCCCGGCCCGCCGGGTCCAGCCCCGCCGTGGGCTCGTCCAGAATCAGCACCTTGGGCTCCATGGCGATGACCCCGGCGATGGCCACCCGGCGCTTCTGGCCGCCGGACAGCTCAAAGGGACTTTTTTGCAGCAGGTCGTCCCGGAGGCCCACAAAGTAGGCCGCCTCGTGTACCCGGCGGTCGATCTCATCCTCCGGCAGCTTCATGTTCTTGGGGCCGAAGGCAATGTCCTCATACACCGTGTTCTCAAAGAGCTGATACTCCGGGTACTGGAACACCAACCCCACCTTGAACCGGGCGGCGTGGGTGCGCTCCTTGGTCTCCCAGATGTCCTCCCCGTCCACCAGCACCTGGCCGGAGGTGGGCTTCAGCAGGCCGTTCAGGTGCTGAATCAGGGTGGACTTGCCGGAGCCGGTGTGGCCGATGATGCCCATATACTCTCCGGGGTAGGCCCGGAAATCCACATCGATCAGCGCTTTATGCTCAAAGGGGGTGCCGATGCTGTAGGTGCAGCACAGCTTTCGGGTTTCAATCACTGGTTCCAACTTATTCGTCCTTTCCCTGACGCAGCGCCGCCACGATGGCATCGGCACATTCGTCCTCGCTGAGTGCGTCCAGCGGCACATCCATGCCCCGCTGTTTCAGCTCATAGAGCAGCCCCACCGTGTCCGGCACCGTCAGCCCCAGCCGGCGGATGCCCTCCACGTCCTGAAATACCGTTTTGGGCGGGCCGTCGGCCACGATTTTACCGTGGTCCATCACCACCAGCCGCTGGGCCTGGGCCGCCTCGTCCATGTGGTGGGTGATCAGCACCACGGTGGTGCCCCGCTCCCGGTTCAGGCGGAGGATGGTCTCCATGACCTCCTGGCGGCCGATGGGGTCCAGCATGGCCGTGGGCTCGTCCAGGACGATGCACCGGGGCTGCATGGCGATGACCCCCGCGATGGCCACCCGCTGCTTCTGGCCGCCGGACAGCAGATGGGGGGCGTGCTGGGCATACTTGCTCATGCCCACGATGCGGAGGGCCTCGTCCACCCGCTGCTGAATCTCGGCGGAGGGCACCCCCAGGTTCTCCGGGGCAAAGGCCACATCCTCCTCCACCACGTTGGCGACGATCTGGTTGTCCGGGTTCTGGAACACCATGCCCACCGTCCGCCGGACATCCAGCCAGCGGTCATCGTCGGCGGTGTCGATGCCGTCCACGTAGACGGTGCCGCCGGTGGGCAGCAGCACGGCGTTCATATGCTTGGCCAGGGTGGACTTTCCGCTGCCGTTGTGCCCCAGCACCGCCACAAAGCTGCCCTCTTCAATGTCCAGGCTGACGCTGTCCAGCACCGTGGGGGACTTCTGCCCCTCCTCTTCCTGGTAGGAGAAGGTCACGTTCTGTATCTCAATGATTCTGTTTGCCATGTAAAAGCTCCTTGCGTGTTATTCCGCCTGCCAGCGTCCGGTGGCCCCGCAGGGCAGCACCAGGCCGGACTCCGTCACCGGAAGGCCCAGCTCCCCCGACTCGGTGTGGCCGCCAAACCTCCGGGAAAACACCGTTTCCAGCAGGTAGGTCAGCACCGATGGGGCCAGACCGGTGGTGTAGGAGTTCACCAGCACGAACAGCGGCCTGTCCGACAGCACCTGGGCCGTCAGCTCCAGGAAGGGATAGAGGTTCTCCTCCAGCTTCCACACCTCGCCGCCGGTGCCCCGCCCGTAGGAGGGCGGGTCCATGATGATGGCGTCATAGCGGTGGCCCCGGCGAATCTCCCGCTCCACAAACTTGGTGCAGTCGTCCACCAGCCAGCGCACCGGGGCGTTCTCCAGCCCGGAGAGGCGGGCATTCTCCTTCGCCCAGGCCACCATGCCCTTAGCCGCATCCACATGGCACACCCTGGCCCCCGCCGCCGCGCAGGCCACCGTGGCCCCGCCGGTGTAGGCGAACAGGTTCAGCACGCTGACCTGCCGCCGCTGGCGCCCGATCATCTGCCGGGCCCAGTCCCAGTTGGCGGCCTGCTCCGGAAAGAGGCCGGTGTGCTTGAAGTTCATGGGGCCCACCTTGAAGGTCAGGTCGTCATACCGAATCTGCCAGCTGGCGGGGAGGCTGTCCTTCTCCCAGTGGCCGCCGCCGGTCTTTGAGCGGAGATAGTACCCGTCGTTTTTCTTCCAGCCCCGATGGGTGCGGGGGGTGTTCCAGATGGCCTGGGGGTCGGGGCGCACCAGAATCTCGCCGCCCCAGCGCTCCAGCTTCTCGCCGCCGCCGCAGTCGATCAGTTCATAGTCCGTCCACCGGTCTGCAATCCACATAGTCATACTGCTCCATTATTCATGATATTCAGTTCATTGTAGCATTTTCCCTTTTCTGCGTCAATGATGAGTTCGTGAAAGTTTTTGAAACGCTGTCGCAGACAGAGGAGGGCAGGAAACAGGCAGCGGCGCCACCGTATTCGGGTTAAGGGGCCGCTTTTGCCTGATGTAAAATTGTGTCCGCTCCGATGGGGCGGACATTTTTTCGCGTCTTTTGCTTTTTTCCTTGCGCAAGGAGGAAAATATGATATACTAAGGATAGTGATAGAAAATTTGCTTTGCGTTGGGGGTGTCGGTATGGTTGACTTTTTAAACTGGGTCAAGGAAAATGTACCAGGGCCGTTTATGTGGGTTTTCATAGTAGTGATTATCCTTGGCGCTCTGTTGGTCTGGTTCCTCACAAATGGGGAGAAAGCCGCGTCTACTTACAACAAAATCAAGGCATGGAAAACCCGCAAAGCAAAACCGCTGACCAAAGGCCCGGCCAGAGTCAGAGGAAAGCTCCAGTTTCGGGACGAGCTGGTGAAGGAAACCAGCAAGCAAATCAAAAAGGCCAAAAAGACGAAACAAAACAAATTTCTCCTTCACGGCTTCGGTGGGGTTGGGAAAACCGCTGTAGCTACGGCGCTTTATGACGCGCTGGAACCCAGCTGCCAGCAAATCGGCTGGGTGGAGTGCCGGGAGAGCAGCTCCCTGCGGGACAGTCTGCTGGCAGCCATCGACACAGGCAGCGGGAACAAAACCGCCGAGGAACGCTTTGCGGAGATTGAGCGCCTGCTGCTGGATGCCACGGGGGAAACCATCCTGTTTCTGGACAACGTGGACCGGTACGACCCGTTGCTGAGAGATCTGACACGCTATAATGTGACCCTGGTTGTAACCTCCCGGATGGAGCAGGTGGATGGCTACATCCCCATTCTTATCCCCCAGCTGGCAGAGGACAAGTGTGTGGAGCTGTTCCGCGCCTATTGCGCCCAAACCCTTACAGAGCAGGACGAGCCTGCGACGCGGGAACTGGTACGGCTGGTCAGTTGCCACACTCTGTCGGTGGAGCTGCTGGCCAAGGGCCTTCCCGCAGGAATGAACCTGCCGGAGTACCTGGAGCGGCTGAAAGCGGAGGGCTTCGGCTTCCCCGGCCTGAAATTCCGCACTGGCCACGATGAGGAAATAGGCACCATAACAGACCATCTGAAAAAGCTCTTTGACATGGCCAGGCTGGGCGGGGAGCAGACCCGCGTCATGCAGAACCTGGCGCTGATGGCAGACAACCGTACGCTGCCCTTTGAAGTGCGGGATTGGATCGGCTGCGAGGAAAACACCCTGAATGAACTGGCCAATACCGGCTGGCTGACCCAGACAGAGGATGGGTACGAGGTACACCCCATTGTCCGGAAGGTCGTTCTGTTAGGTGGGGTTCCGCTGTCGGCAGTGGAGCACTATCTTAATTTTGTCGCTTACAAGCCATACTTCCAGGACGGCGAGGACTACCGTGCAGTACAGTTCAAGCTGGGAATCGTAGAATCAGGGCTGGCGCGAGTAGAGGACAGGATGGAGAAAGGCGCAGATACCGCCGCGCTGTACAATAAACTGGGCGTTGTCTACATCGACCAGGGACAGTACGTTCAGGCAGAGATGTGCTGCCAGAAGGCGCTGAACATCTACCACAAGATGCCCGGGGAGAACCACCCGGGCATGGCCGACAGTTACAGCAATCTGGGCGTTGTCTACAGCAGACAAGCAAAATATACTGAAGCGGAGAGGTGCTTTCTGAAGGAACTGAAAATCCGCCGCAAGGTGCCAGAGGAGCGCGATATGTTGGAGGATGAAGCCCCAGATACGGTTGGCAGCTACAATAATCTGGGCAATGCCTACAGAAGGCAAGGGGAGTATGTTCAAGCGGAAAAGTGTTACCGGGAGGCACTGCGCATCCGTCGTAATGCGCTGGCAGCACGCAATATGCTGGAGGAGAAAGACCCGGATACGGCCATCATCTACAGCAATTTGGGTAATGTCTACAGAAACCAGGGGAAGGATACCCAGGCGAAGAAGTGTTACCAGAATGCGCTGGACATCCGTCTTAAGGTGCTGGGGGAGGAACACCCGGACACGGCCAACAGCTACAATAACTTGGGCAATGTCTACAGACGTCAAGGATGGTATGCCCAGGCAGAGGAGTACCACCGGACGGCACTGAACATCCGTCTTAAGGTGTTGGGGGAGGAACACCCGGACACGGCCAACAGCTACAATAACTTGGGCGTTGCCTGTGAAGACCAGAATAGGTATGATGAGGCAGTGGAACAGTACCTGCACGCCTGGAGGATTTGGCAGAAGACGCTCGGCCCAGAGCACCCATCTACCAAATTGGCTGAGAGCAACCTGCGCAGCGTATTCCCCCACACCGACCACGGCGATGAGGACTTCGATACCTGGCTCAGCCGCCAATGGAGGGCACTGGGGGAGGAACACTCGGACACGGCCAACAGCTACAATAACCCAGGCGTTGTCTACGATGACCAGGGGCAGTATGACCAAGTGGAGGCATGCCACCAGAAGGCGCTAGAAATCCGCCTTAAGGTGCTAGGAGAAAACCATCCAGACACGGCTATGAGCTATAATAACTTGGGAGTTGTCTATGAAAACCAGAAACGGTTTGATGAGGCAATGGAACAGTGCCTGCACGCCTGGAGGATTTTGGAAAGGGTACTCGGCCCGGAACATCCGCGTACCGAAACGGTAAAAAACAACCTCCGTAGAGTATTCCCCCACATCGCCCACGGAGACGAGGACTTCGAGACCTGGCTCAGCCGCCAGCAGAAGGCCTGACCCCTCCCGCCGCCTGAACAGCCAGCCACCCGCAAAAAACGGCGCAGCCCCTTGTGAAAAGGGGCTGCGCCGTGCTTCTGCCTCTGAACCGCCGCAGGTTTCTACGATTTAGAACAGCCTCTCAGGGTACACACCCTGGTCGATCAGCGCCCGGATGCTGTCCACGACGCCCTGCTTGTCCTCCCGATAGGTGACGCCGAACCATTTGCCGCCGGTGGGCAGCACCGTCACCCTGGCGGTGTCGGCAGCCACCATGCCGCCGATGATGGTGGGCAGCAGATATTCCTCCGTGCTGCCCTCCTGCTGCCCCTGGAGGAAGGTCAGGAAGCCGTCCTCCAGCACATCCAGGAACTCCAGGTCAAGGCCCCACATGTTCATAGGCACCAGCGTATCCCCCGGCACCAGGACGCCGCTGACCATGGCGTCCACGCCGTTGGGGGCCTTTTCGATGTACTTTGTCTCGACGACCTCCATCAGCCGGCCGGTATCGTCCGTTTTGCAGATGCCTCTGGTGACGCTGCCGTGGTCGGACAGGGTGTTTTTCAGCCGGAAGCCCGCCATGCAGTAGGTGCGCCGGGCGATGCCGTCCTGCAAAAACTGATGCATCCGGCGGAAGGCCTCCTTGCCGTAGTAGTCATCCGCGTTGATGACCGCAAAGGGGCAGTCCAGAATTCCTTTACAGGAGAGGACGGCCTGACCCGTCCCCCAGGGCTTTGTCCGACCGGTCAGCAGCCGGGCGGCATCCACCCCGGCGGGCAGATCGGTCAGCTCCTGATAAGCGTACCGAACAGGGACGCCGGCGCTGACCAGCCGCTGCCCCACGGCGGCGTGGAAGGCTTCTTCAATGTCCCGGCGGATGATAAAGATGACCTCGTCAAAACCCGCCTCCAGCGCATCGTAAACGGAATAGTCCGTAATAATTTCACCGTTGGGGCCAACGCTCTCCAACTGCTTAATGCCGCCCTTGAAGCGGCTGCCCATGCCCGCCGCCATAATGACCAATGCTGTCTTCATACAATAACCGTCCACTCTTTCTTTCTTGAACTGGCTCACATAAGAACAGGATATGAACCGCGCACCTGAATGCAGCTGCCTTGAAGAAAAGCCGTTTTCATTTGCGAAGCGAATTCCATGTCCTTTTTGGAATTGTACCAGATTCCACAAACGCTGTCAATATGCCTGTGACAAATTTGACGGTAACCCGTTCTGTGGATTGTCAAATTCTTGTAAAATAGCTTGACAATCCGCAGACTTTCCGCAAAAAAGTTGTACCAACGGATTGAGTATGCCGCCAATCTGTGGTATGATAGGACTTAAGAAAATGTAGGCGCTAAGTTCCATCGACCCGGCCATGCGTTTTCAATCTTTGGGTTCCATTGTACGATAATAAGGAGGAATCTTCATGGTCACCCAGCAACCGTCGACCGATGAGCAGCTGCGCTATCTGCGCCTGCTCTCTGAAAAATATCCCACCGTGGCAGCCGCCTCCAGTGAGATCATCCGCATCGAGGCCCTGCTGCGCCTGCCCAAGGGCACAGAGCATTTTATGAGCGACCTCCACGGCGAGCACGAGGCCTTTCTTCACATCCTGAACAGCGCCTCCGGCGTCATCCGGGAGAAGATCGACCAGCTGTTTGCCGACACCGTTCCCGCCCGGGAGCGGGCGGATCTGGCCACCCTGGTCTACTATCCGGAGCAAAAGCTGCCGGAGCTGAAGGCCCGTCAGGAGGACCTGAACCAGTGGTATGCCACCACCCTGCTGCGGCTGGTGGAGCTGTGCCGGCTGGTGTCCAGCAAACACACCCGCTCCCACGTCCGCAAATGCCTGCCGGAGAGCTGCGCCCACATCCTGGACGAGCTGCTCCACGCCCACTTCGAGGACCATGACAAGCAGCTTTATTATCAGGAGATCATCCAGAGCATCATCCGCTACGACCGGGCGGACGCCTACATCACCCGGTTCTGCCAGCTCATCAAGCGTCTGGCGGTGGACCAACTCCACATTGTGGGCGACCTCTTTGACCGCGGCCCCCGACCCGACCTGATTCTGGACGAGCTGATGGAGCATCACGACGTGGACATCCAGTGGGGCAACCATGACGTGGTCTGGATGGGGGCCGCCGCGGGAAGCCCCATCTGCATCCTCACCGTCCTGAAAACCACCCTTTCCTACAACAACCTGGAAATGCTGGAGACCGGCTATGGCATCAGCCTGCGTGTCCTGGACCAGATGGCGGAGCGGGTTTATGGCAGGTCCGACGTGACATTGTGGAAACCCCACGGCGGCAGAGCCGACCGCCAGGAGGAGGTGGCCCGGATGCACAAGGCGGTGTCCATCCTCATGTTCAAGGTGGAGGCCCAGGTCATCGCCCGGAACCCGGACTTCCAGATGCAGGGCCGGGACTATCTGAACCAAATCGACTATGAGGCGGGGACGGTGCTGTGCCAGGGCAAGCGGTACCCCCTCCGGGACCGGGACTTCCCCACAGTGGACCCCGCCTGCCCCAGCGCCCTCAGCGCGGAGGAGTCCGCCGTCCTGGCAGACCTGGTCAGGAGCTTCCGCACCAGCGAGCGGCTCCAGCGGCACATCCGCTTCCTCTATGCCAAGGGCACCGTCTACCGCTGCATCAACGGCAACCTGCTCTACCATGGGGCGGTGCCCATGACCGAGGAGGGCGACTTCGCCTCCGAGACCTTCGAGGGCCGCTCCTACAGCGGCAAGGCCCTCTTTGACTATTGTGACCGCCGGTGCAGACAGGGCTACTTCGCGCCGGAGGGCAGCCCCGAACGCCAGGCCGGGCAGGACTTCCTGTGGTACCTCTGGTGCGGCTCCCTGTCCCCCATCTTTGGGCGCAGCGCCATGACCACCTTTGAGCGGCTGTACATCGCGGACAAATCCACCCACGCGGAGGTGAAGGACCCCTATTACACCCAGATCAACGGCCCCCATGCGGCGGAGGTGGCAGACCGGATTTTGCAGGAGTTCGGCCTCACCGGTCCCGGCTGCCACATTATCAACGGCCATGTACCGGTACGGGCCATCGAGGGGGAGAGCCCCATCAAGGGCGGCGGAAAGCTCATCGTCATTGACGGTGGCTTCTGCCGGGCCTACCACAGCAAAACCGGCATCGCCGGGTACACCCTGATCTACAACAGCCGGGGGCTGACCCTGCGCACCCACCAGCCCTTTGAGAGCACGGAGAAGGCCATCCGGGACGATGAGGACATCGCCAGCCAGAGCGAGCATATCTACACCGCCCCCCAGCGGGTGCTGGTGCGGGACACCGATGAGGGCGCAGAGGAGTCCGCCCGCATCAAGGATCTGGAGCGGCTGGTGCAGGCGTACCAGAGCGGGCTGCTCAACGAGGGGGAGTGAGGGGAAAGCCTCTACTCATCTGCGGGGGCGGGGCTGATTTCCTTAGGGAACCTCTGAATAAATGGACGAGAGCGGATTGCGAGGAAATTTGCGTCAGAAAA
>JAJQCJ010000093.1 GCA_021202775.1 Clostridiales bacterium
AATGCTAAAACCCTCGGCTTGTCAAGGTCGGATTATGGGCCCCGTCTTTTTCCGGTCTGCTAATTAAAAAATACAAAAAAAAAAAAAAAAAAAGACGCTAAAACCGCAAAAATCGTTGACGAACACACAAAAAAAAGGTATACTGTTTTCTAGTGCATTAAAATCTCCTGCTTGTGAGGCTGCCATGATTCATTTGCGAAACGTCCGAAAGAAATATTTTGAGCAGGAGCAGCCCGCCCTCCGGGGCGTGACCTTCCGGATGAAGCCGGGGGAGTTTGCCTTCCTGGTGGGGCCCTCCGGCTCCGGGAAGTCCACCCTGCTGCGCATCCTCCACGGGGAGGAGGCCGCCAGCAGCGGCATCATTCTGGTCAACAACTACGACGTGGCCCACCTGGACCGGCGGCAGCTGCCCTACTATCGGCGCACCGTTGGCATGGTCTATCAGGACTTTCGGCTGATCTCCGACCGCACGGTGGAGGAAAACCTCGCCTTCGCCATGCGGGTCATCGGCGCGCCGGATAAAGAGATCCGGGAACGGGTGGCGGAGGTGCTGGAGCAGTTGGAGCTGACCGGCCACAGGCACAATTACCCCACCGAACTCTCCGGCGGGGAGCAGCAGCGGGTGGCGGTGGCCCGGGCCATCCTGAACCATCCCGCCCTGGTGCTGGCGGACGAGCCCACCGGCAACCTGGACCCCAAGCTCAGCTATGAGGTGATGAAGCTGTTTGAGCAGATCAACGAGGACGGCACCACCGTGCTGGTGGTCACCCATGAACAGAGCCTGGTGGACCAGTTCCACAAGCGGGTCATCCGGCTGGAGGAGGGCAAAATCATCGCGGATAAAGAGGGCGGGTCATATCAACCATGAGAAACCTGATTTATTTTGTGCGGGAGGCGTTCCACGGCCTGCGGAGCCACGCCCTGAGCTCCTGCGCCGCCATCGGCACCATCACCGCCTGCCTGCTGCTCACCGGTATCTTCGGCCTGATGGCCGTCAATTTACAGCTGAATGTGGAGCAAATGATGGGGGACCGGGAATTCCTGGTCTATCTGGAGGACGATTTGACCCAGGAAGCGCTTGACGCGGTGGGGGAGGCCCTGACCGCCATGGAGGACGTGGAGGAGTCCACCTTCATCTCCAGCGAGCAGGCTCTGCGGAACCAGCTGGCCAGCAACTCCATCCTCCGGGACTACTTTCAAAATGTGGACGCCAACCTGCTGCAAAACCGGTACCATGTTGTGGTGACGGATGCGGAAAAGCTGGCCGACTGCGTGGAGGCGGCGGAGGCCCTGGACGGGGTGGACCATGTTTACGCCTCCTACTCCCTGGCCCAGCAGATCACTACCCTGCGGAACCGGTGCCTGACCGGGGCGGCGGTGATGGTGGTGCTGCTGGTGGCGGTGTCCGTGTTCGTCATCTCCAACGTGGTGCGGCTGGCCGTGGTCGCCCGGTCGGAGGAAATCGGCATCATGCGCATTGTGGGGGCCACCAACGGCTTTATCCGTGCCCCCTTCCTGGTGGAGGGGATGCTGATCGGACTGATCGGCGGACTGCTTGCCTCCCTTTTCACCGGGGGCCTGTATTGGCTGGTGGATCGGGCGCTGACTGCCTCGGGCAGCAACAGCGTGGTCAGCTTTTACGCCCTTCAGGACATTTGGCCCATCCTCCTGCTGGCCACCTGCGGCGCGGGGCTGCTGACCGGTCTGTTCGGCACCATCCTGCCCATGCAGCGGGTGTTAAAGGCGACATAAAACCCTGATTGGAAACGACAGAAACAGCGCGCGCCGGAGCCCCCGGCCTATCATGAGGTGACTACATAAGATGGAAACGAAGCGCAGGCCCGCCGCCGGGCACACCAGCCGCACCCCTCTGATTGCACGGATTTTGTCCGTCGGTCTGGTGGTACTCTTTCTGCTGACCCTGTTCTCCCAGGTGATTCAGTTTGCCGTTGCTGTGGAGCAGTCGGATATCGACGCACTGAAACAGCAGCAGGCAGAGGCGGCGGAACTGCTGGAGGACTACAACGACCAACTTGCCGCCCTCAGTGAGGAGAAGGACTCCGCCGCCAGCCGCTATGAACTGCTGACCGGCGAGCTGGACTGTCTGAATGAACAGATCGCCACCTCCGAGGCCCTGATCGCGGAGTACGAGGCCGAGATCGTCACCCAGCAGGAGTGGCAGGCCACGGCGGAGGCCACCATGTCGGAGCTGCAGGACGACTATGTGCAGGCCGTCCGGGCCATGGAGGCTCAGGGGGTTTCCGCTTTCTGGTCGCTGCTGCTGAACGCCACCAGCCTCATTGACCTGTTCCAGAGCATGAACGACCTCCAGGCCGTCACAAACGCCCAGCTGGAGGTCATCTCCCAGATGGAGGACGCCCAGCAGGCGGCGGAGGATGCCCAGGCACAAATCACCGCCCTGCTCAGCGACCAGGAGGCTGCCCAGGCCACCCTGGAAACCCAAAAGGCCGCCGTGGAGGACAGCCTGGTGGAGCTGGATGTGGCCATCGATGAAATTCTCTCCAACGAAGCCACCTATGCCGCCGAAATCTCCCTGCTGGAGAGCCGGCAGGACAACCTGGCCGATGAAATTTTAGAGCAGGAAACCGCGCTGGCCGCGCAGCAGGCCCAGGCTGCCGCCGAGGAAGCCGCCGCGCAGAAGGCCGCTGAAGAAGCCGCCGCGCAGAAGGCCGCAGAAGAGGCCGCCGCACAAAAGGCCGCTGAGGAGGCCGCCGCGCAAAAGGCCGCTGAGGAGGCCGCCGCGCAAAAGGCCGCCGAAGAAGCTGCCGCGCAGAAAGCCGCTGAAGAAGCCGCCGCTGGCAACAATTCCAATACCATCCTCAGTTCTTCCGGTTCTTCCAGTTCCTCCAATTCTTCCAGCTCTTCCGGTTCTTCCAGTTCCTCCAATTCTTCCAGCTCTTCCAATTCTTCCAGTTCTTCCAATTCTTCCAGCTCCTCCAGCGTCACCGGCAGCGATGTGGTGGCCTACGCCCTGCAATTCGTGGGGAACCCCTACGTCTGGGGCGGCACCAGCCTGACGGAGGGCTGCGACTGCTCCGGCTTCACCATGCAGGTCTACGCTCACTTTGGCTACTCCCTGCCCCACTACTCCGGCTCCCAGGCCTCCTGCGGCGTGGGCGTGTCCTACAGCGAGGCGGAGGAAGGCGACCTGATTTGCTACAGCGGCCATGTGGGCATTTACATCGGCAACGGCCAGATGGTCAGCGCCCTGGGGGAGGACTACGGCATTGTCATCAGCTCGGTGAACACCAGCCGCATCGTGGCGGTGCGCCGCATCCTGGGCTCCTGACGAACAACAAAGCAGAACCGCTCCGTGAAGCTGTTTCACGGAGCGGTTTTTTGCCGCGCAAAGCCGCGCCGCGGAGTTCCGCGGCGCGGCTGAACTTTTTTGGGTGAAGGATAGCTTACTTGCTGGCCTTGATCGCCTTGATCTCCGCCACCAGCTGGGGCACCACGGTGAACAGGTCGCCCACGATGCCGTAATCCGCCACCTGGAAGATGGGGGCAGAGTCGTTCTTGTTGATGGCGATGATGGTCTCGGAGTCCTGCATACCGGCGGTGTGCTGGATGGCGCCGGAGATGCCCAGGGCCACATAGACCTTGGGATGCACCGTCTTGCCGGTCTGGCCCACCTGATGGTCAGAGGACAGCCAGCCTGCGTCCACCACGGCACGGGAGGCGCCGACCGCGCCGCCGCCCAGGGCGTCCACCAGCTGCTGGGCCAGCTCCAGGCCCTTGTCCACATCCTTGCCGATGCCGCGGCCCACGGAGACGATGATGTCCGCGCCGATGAGGTCCACCAGCTTGCCGGCGGACTTTTTGATCTCCAGCACTTCCACGCCCAGATCCTCCGGCTTCAGGTCGGCGGCGACGCTCTCCACGATGGTCTTGGCAGCGCCGGCCTCGTCGAACTCCTGAGTCTGCATGACGCCGGGGCGGACGGTGGACATCTGCGGACGGAACCGGGGGCAGATGATGGTGGCCATCAGGTGGCCGCCGAAGGCCGGACGGGTCATCTTCAGGTTGCGGTCCTCATAGTTGAAGGTCTGCTTGCTCATGTCCAGGGAGGAGCTCTCCGTCAGGAACTGAACGTACTTGCCGGTGTCGATGTCCAGATGGGTGGCGTCGGCGGTCAGGCCGGTGTGGAGCCGGGCGGCGCAGCGGGGGCCCAGGTCACGGCCCAGGTTGGTGGCGCCGATGAGGAGGATCTCCGGCTTCTTCTCCATCACCAGGTCGCACAGAGCCTTGGTGTAAGCGCCGGTGGTGTAATCCTTCAGCAGGGGGTGGTTGCAGTAGTACACCCGGTCAGCGCCGTAGCCACCCAGGGCCTTGATATACTGCTCGGGAATGTCGCTGCCCAGGACGACGCCGCACAGCTCCACACCCAGGTCGTTGGCCAGCTTGCGGCCCTCGCTGAGCAGCTGGTAGCTAATGGACTGAATCACGCCATCACGCTGCTCGCACAGTACCCAAACGCCGTGGAACGCGGCGGTATCGGTGAAATTGTATTCAGACATTCTATATGCTCCTCTCTCAGATCAGATGCTTGCTGTCCAGGATGCCGGCCAGGGAGGCGGCGTCCTTTACCATGGTGCCTGCGCCCTTCTGGGGAGGCGTGAAGCTCTTGAACACGTTGGTGGGAGAGCCCTTCAGGCCGATGGTGTCGGTCTCGATCAGGGGATCGTCCTTCAAAGCCTCGTAGTCCATGACCTCCAGGGGCTTGTCATAGCACTCGAAGATGCCGGGGACGGACATATACCGGGGGGTGTTCAGCTCCTTGATGCAGGTCAGCAGGCAGGGGGTCTGGACCCTGACCATCATATAGCCGTCCTCCAGCATACGCTTGCAGATCAAAGCGTCGCCGTCCTGCTCAATGCCCGCCACGTAGGAGACCTGGGGCAGGTGCAGCTTCTCGGCGATCTGGGGGCCCACCTGGGCGGTGTCGCCGTCGATGGCCTGACGGCCGCAGAACACCACGTCGCCCTGTTCCACGCCGATCTTGTTGATGGCGGCGGCGATGATCTGAGAGGTGGCGAAGGTGTCGGAGCCGCCGAACTCACGGCCAGAGATCAGCACGGCCCGGTCAGCGCCCCGGGCGATGCACTCCCGGAGCATGCCCTCTGCGGTGAAGGGACCCATGGAGACGACGATGACCTCGCAGCCGGTGGACTCCTTCAGCTCCAGCGCGGCTTCCAGGGCGGACAGGTCGTCCGGGTTGGTGATGGTGGCCATAGATGCACGGTCCAGGGTGCCGTCCGGCTTCACGGCCACCTTGCCGGAGGTATCGGGAACCTGTTTTACACAAACAATCGCTTTCATTGTCAAAGTCCTCCTTTATTTCAGCAGGTCGCCGGAAATGACCATCATCTGGACTTCGCTGGTGCCTTCGTAGATTTCGGTGATCTTGGCGTCCCGCATCATGCGCTCCATGGGATAGTCACGGGTGTAGCCGTAGCCGCCGAACAGCTGCAGGCAGCGGCGGGTCACATCGCTGGCGGTGCGGGAGGCGATGAGCTTGGCCTCGGCGGCCTCCACGCTGTAGCGGATCTTCGCGCCGTCCATGGCCTCCTGCTTCTTCAGGGCGGCCTTGTAAACCAGGTACTTGGCAGCGTCCACACGGGCCTTCATCTCGGCCAGCTCGAACTGAGTGTTCTGGAACTGGGCGATGGAACGGCCGAACTGCTTCCGCTCCTTGACATAGGCCACGGTCTCGTCGATGGCGCCCTCGGCGATGCCCAGGGCCTGGGAGGCGATGCCGATTCGGCCGCCGTCCAGGGTCTTCATGGCCAGGGCGAAGCCCTTGCCCTTCTTGCCCAGCAGACGGTCCTTGGGGATACGGCAGTCCTCAAAAATCAGCTCGCAGGTGGAGGAGCCGCGGATGCCCATCTTCTTCTCGTGCTTGCCCACGGAGAAGCCGGGGTCAGTGCGCTCCACGATAAAGGCGGAGATTTCCTTGCTCTTGCGGCCACGCTTGTCCAGCACGGTGCCGGTGACGGCAATGATGATGAACAGGTTGGCGTAGCCGGCGTTGGTGATGAAGATTTTGGAGCCATTCAGCACCCATTCGCCGGTGGCCTCGTCCAGCACGGCGGTGGTCTGCTGGCCCTGGGCGTCGGTGCCGGCGCCGGGCTCGGTCAGGCCGAAGGCGCCCAGCCACTGGCCGGAGCACAGCTTGGGCAGATACTTTTCCTTCTGCTCCGGGGTGCCGTTTTCAAAGATGGGGGCGGCGCACAGGGAGGTGTGGGCGCTCAGGATAACGCCGGTAGTGCCGCAGACCTTGCTCAGCTCTTCCACGGCCATGACATAGCTCAGCACGTCGCCGCCTGCGCCGCCGTACTCCTTGGGGAAGTAGATGCCCATCATGCCCAGCTTGGCCATCTTCTCCACGGTCTCCACGGGGAACCGCTCTTCCTCGTCCACTTCCTGTGCCAGAGGCTTGACCTCGTTCTGGGCAAATTCCTGGTACATTTTCTGAACCAGGAGCTGCTCCTTGGACAGACTAAAATCCATAAAACTGTATCCTCCAATCAAAATATATGGTACGGGCTGCGGCCGGGTTCAGTCCGCAGCCCAGTGGGGTGTGGGTTTACAGCTGATCCACAGGGGTCTTGGTGCGGTCAGCGTTGTAGACATAGAAGCCTCTGCCGCTCTTGACGCCCAGCTGGCCGCCGCGCACCATCTTGCGCAGCAGGGGGCAGGCGCGGTACTTGCTGTCGCCGGTCTCCTTATACAGCACGTCCATGATGGCCAGGCAGATGTCCAGGCCCACATAGTCGCCCAGCTCCAGCGGGCCCATGGGATGGTTAGCGCCCAGCTTCATGGCGGAATCGATGCCCTCGATGTCGGACACGCCCTCCATCTTGATGAAGGCGGCCTCGTTGATCATGGGGAT
>JAJQCJ010000016.1 GCA_021202775.1 Clostridiales bacterium
TGGTTTTGTGCGCCCTTTTTGGGTATTACGCTTCGATTATAATGTTTCAACCTTGGAGGCCCTCCCAGCGGTAAGCCCCCTCCGGCTCCGCGCCGAACTGGGACAGAATTTTCCCCACAATGTGGGCGTTCATATCGTCCAGGCTGCGGGGGTGATGATAGTAGCTGAGGACGGGGGGAAGAATCACCGCCCCCATCTGGGACAGCTCATAAAGGTTCCGCAGGTGCAGGGTGGAGAGGGGGCACTCCCTGGGCACCAGCACCAGCTTCCGCCGCTCCTTCAGGGTGACGTCGGCGGCCCGGAGGAGCAGGGTGTCGCTGTAGCCGGAGTAAATCCCCGCCACGGTTTTCATGCTGCAGGGCACCACCACCATCCCCTCGGCGGGAAAGGTGCCGCTGGCGGGGCCGTCCCCGATGTTCCGGTTGTCGTAGACGGCGTCGGCCAGTGCGCTCAAATCCTCTGCGGTCATGCCGCACTCCTGGGCCAGGGTCAGCTCTGCGCCGTGGGTGATGATGAGATGGCTTTCCAGCGGGGTCTGTTTCAGTGCCCGGAGGAGGGCGACGGCCAGGGGTGCGCCGGAGGCGCCGCTGACCCCCACCACAAGGCGTTTGCGCTGCTGAGACATGGGGCCACTTCCTTTCTCTGTTGGGTTTGAACAACACAAACCCCGGCAATCCGCCGGGGCTCGTATCGAATTCTCAGGTTCGGTTCAGGTTAAACGCTTTCCACAGGAGTGGTGCCGTAAACCTGCTCCACCAGCTGCAGGGCGTCGGTGGCATAGTGGGCGGCCACCAGCAGGGAGATGTCAACCTCCGAGGTGGTGATCAGCTCCATCTGAATCCCCGCCCTGCTGAGGGTGGAGAACACATCCGCCGCCACGCCGGGGCAGTGGAGCATGCCGGTGTCAAAGAAGCCCAGCTTGCAGTTGCCGGGCAGCACCTCCGGCTTGATGGAGGGATGCTCCTTCCGCAGGCTGCCCAGAATGGTCAGGGCGTCCCCCAGGGAGTCGTCAGAGATGGTGAAGCTCAGACGCATCTCTCCCCCCTGAGGGGCGGTCTGAGAGATCATGTCCACATCCACCTGGGCCTGGGCAAAGGCGGTCAGCACGCTGGCCACCACCGCGCTGTCGCAGGGCAGGTCGGCCAGGGTGATGAGGGTGACACTGTTTGTATAGGTGATTTTTGAAATTGCTGCGCTCATCTGTTATTCATCCTTTCCGGAAGCTGCCACCAGCTGGCCCATGTTGTAGAGGCCCGGCGCGGAGACCGACGCCATATACTTGGCGGCCTTCACAGCGCCGTTGGCGAAAATCTCACGGCTCATGGCAGTGTGCTTGATTTCAATGACCTCGTCCCGGCCGGCGAAGATCACCTCATGAACCCCCACGATGGTGCCGCCCCGGACGGAGCTGATGCCGATCTCATTCTTGGGGCGGGCCTCCCGCCGGTCGTGGCGGCCATAGTTGTAGGAGGCGTCATAGTGGAGGGCCTCCCGGGCGGCGTCGGCGATCATCAGGGCGGTGCCGGAGGGGGCGTCCACCTTGCGGTTATGGTGCTGCTCCACAATTTCGATGTCGCAGCTGTCCCCCAGCACGGCGGCGGCCTGCTTCACCAGCTCCAGCAGCACGTTGATGCCGAGAGACATATTGGCACTGCGGAATACGGGAATCTCTTTGGCGGCCTCGTCGATCTGGGCCAGCTGCGCATCGGAGTAGCCGGTGGTGGCCAGCACCACAGGCACCTTTCGGTCCAGGCAGTAGGCCAGCAGGCCATCCAGCGCCCTGGGGGAGGAAAAGTCGATGACGCAGTCCGCCGGGCCGCTGTAGTTGGCGGGGACGGCGTACACCGGATAGGCCCGGCCTGCGGTGTTCACATCGAAGCCGGCCATCACGGAAAGCTCCGGGTCGGCGGCGCAGATCTGCTCCACCACCTGCCCCATCTTTCCGTTGCATCCGGAGACGACGATTTGAAGCATCTTTGGTACCCTCCCTCTTCAGGCGTCCAGCAGACCGGCCTTCACCAGGGCCGCCCGCAGTTTTTCGGTATGTTCCTCCGTCATGTCGCACAGGGGCATCCGCAGGATGCCCGCACCCCTGCCCATCATATTCAGGGCGGTCTTGACGGGGATGGGATTCGTCTCCATAAACAATGCGTCGGACAGGGGCAGCACATCCCGATTCTGCACCAGGGCGGCCTCGGCATAGTTCCCCTCCAGGCACAGGTGGCTGAGCCGTACCATCAGCTCCGGCGCCACGTTGGACACCACCGAGATGACCCCCTTGCCCCCCAAGGCCATCAGGGGCACCACCTGGCCGTCCTCGCCGGACCAGATGTTGAAGTCGTCCCCGCACAGCATCCGGGTGTGGGCGATCAGGTCAAAGTTGCCGGAGGCCTCCTTGACGCCGTTGATCATGGGGTGTCTGGAGAGGGCCGCGTAGGTCTCGGCGGTGAAGCTCAGGCCGGTGCGGCTGGGGACGTTGTAGCAGATGATGGGGGTGTGTACCCGGTCGGCCAAGTAGGTGTAATGCTCCACCAGGCCCTTCTGGGTGGTCTTGTTGTAGTAGGGGGTGACGATGAGCAGGCCGTCCGCTCCGCAGGACTCGGCATAGAGGCTCAGCTCCAGGGCAGTGGCGGTGCAGTTGGAGCCGGTGCCGGCCAGCACCTTGCAGCGGTGGTTCACCGTCTCGCAGCAGAAGCGGATGGCCTCCTTATGCTCCTCCATGGTCATGGTGGAGCCCTCGCCGGTGGTGCCGCAGATGCAGATGCAGTCGGTCCCGGCGGCGATCTGCCATTCGATCAGCCCGGCCAGGCTCCTGTAGTCAACGCCGGACTCTGTGAAAGGGGTGACAATGGCGACGCAGGCGCCGGTGAAGATGGGAGTTTTCATACTATCAAACCTTTCTCATACAATTCGCGCACTCGTTTGGGAGATTGGCCGGAAAACGGAGGCTCAGAGCTTATGGGGGATATATCCCTCGGCGGCCAGCAGCTCTGCCAGCAGCACGCCGCCCCCTGCCGCACCCCGCAGGGTGTTGTGGCTCAGGCCAACAAATTTGTAGTCATACTGGGTGTCCTCCCGCAGGCGGCCCAGGGAGATGGCCATGCCGCCCTCCAGGTCCCGCTGGAGCCTGGTCTGGGGATAGTTGGGGTCCTCAAAGTAGTGGAGGAACTGCTTCGGGGCGGAGGGGAGGTTCAGCTCCTGGGCGCGGCCCCGATAGCCGGCCCAATCCGCCTTGATCTCCTCAATAGAGGGCTTCTTCCCCTCCGGGAAGGACATGAACACGGCGGCCATGTGACCGTCCGTCACCGGCACCCGGAGGCACTGGGAGGTGATGCTGGGGGTGTTGGTGGGGACGATGACGCCGTCCACCAGGTCGCCCCACATCTTCAACGGCTCCTGCTCGCTCTTCTCCTCCTCGCCGCCGATATAGGGGATAACGTTGTCGATCATCTCCGGCCAGGTCTCAAAGTTCTTGCCCGCGCCGGAGATGGCCTGGTAGGTGGTGACCAGCACCTTCTCCAGCCCGTACTTCTCCCGCAGGGGGTGCAGGGCGGGAACGTAGGATTGCAGGGAGCAGTTGGACTTCACGGCAATGAAGCCGGTCTTTGTCCCCAGCCGCTTGCGCTGGGCGTCAATGACCTTAATGTGGTCGGGGTTGATCTCCGGCACCACCATGGGCACGTCGGGGGTAAAGCGGTGGGCGGAGTTGTTGGACACCACAGGGCACCCCAGCTTCGCGATCTTCTCCTCCAGCGCCCGAATCTCGTCCTTCTTCATGTTGACGGCGCAGAAGGTAAAGTCCACCTGGGACACGAAGGCGTCCAGATCTTTTTCAATATCCAGCACCGTCATGTTTTTCACCGACTCCGGGATGGGGGTGGACATCTTCCAGCGGCCTGCTACGGCCTCCTCATAGGTTTTGCCGGCGCTGCGGCCAGAGGCGGCGATGGCGGTCAGCCGGAACCAGGGGTGGTTCTCCAGCAATGTGACAAAGCGCTGACCCACCATACCGGTGCAGCCCACAACGCCGACCTGAAACTTTTCCATGTTACATTCCTCCAAAAAGGCTTTCCCTAATACTTTCTATGCGCGGGCGCCGGGTTTGGGAATAAAAAAAGGAATCAGTAGTTGCAAAACTGACTGATTCTGTACTATAATGTCTGACGGGCAGACCGTATAGGAACAAAAAGCAGACAGCTCCCCATCCCCGCGCCGGGGATGACAGTTGTCAGGCTGTTGACCTGACCCCCAGGTAACGGCGCTCGGCATGCCGCCCCTTCGGCGGCCTCCCCTTTCCGCGCGGCATCAAGCGGGCCTCCGAAGCCCTCTGCCGCGGTTACTGATGTTGACCGCGCCTCTACTCTGCATAGACTAAGTATAGTTTACCATAGTTGCCCCCGCCTGTCAATGCCGTGACGGGAGAAGAATTTATAAATCAAAAAATGGAGTTTCCCGCCGGTTCGGCAATTTGACCGAACTTCTCCAGTAAAACCAAAACACAACCAAAGGAATGAGCATGGAATGAAAACAAGCGATTTTTACTACGACCTGCCGGAGGAGCTAATCGCCCAGACGCCGCTGGAGCGGCGGGACGGCTCCCGGCTGATGGTGCTGGACAAGACCACCGGAGCCATTCAGCACCGGCATTTTTATGAGCTGCCCCAGTTCCTCCGCCCCGGGGACTGCCTGGTGCTGAACGACTCCCGGGTGCTGCCCGCCCGGCTCATCGGACACCGGGAGACGGGAGGCGTGTCCGAGGTGCTGCTCCTGATTGACCGGGGCGGCGACAACTGGGAGTGCCTGGTGCGCCCCGGCAAGAAGCTGCGGGAGGGGGCGAAGGTCACCTTCGGCAGCGGGGAGCTGACCGCTGAGATCCGGGAGATTCTCCCCGGCGGCAACCGGCTGGTACACTTCTCGTATCAGGGGATTTTCCTGGAGGTGCTGGAGCGGCTGGGCCGGATGCCCCTGCCCCCCTATATCAAGGAGGAGCTGCAGGACCAGGAGCGGTATCAGACAGTCTACTCCAAGGTGGCAGGCTCCGCCGCCGCCCCCACGGCGGGGCTGCACTTCACCCCCCAGCTGCTGGAGGAGATTCAGGCCATGGGGGTGCGCCTGGCCTATGTCACCCTCCATGTGGGGCTGGGCACCTTCCGTCCGGTGAAGGCGGAGGAGCTGGAGGAGCACGAGATGCACTCGGAATACTGCATGGTGGGGGAGGATGCCGCCCGCATCATCACCGAGACGAAGCAGAGCGGCGGCCGGGTGGTCTGCGTGGGCACCACCTCCTGCCGCACGGTGGAGTCCTTCGCCAATGCAGACGGCACCATGGCCCCCAGCGCTGGGTGGACAAACATCTTCATCTATCCCGGCTACAAATTCAAGTGCCTGGACGCCCTGGTGACCAATTTCCATCTGCCGGAGTCCACCCTCATCATGCTGGTGTCCGCCCTGGCCGGGCGGGAGCATGTGCTGCACGCCTATGAGGAGGCGGTGCGGGAACGGTATCGGTTCTTCTCCTTTGGGGATGCGATGTTTATTGCGGACACTGTTGACGTCTAACCTTCCGTTCAGCCTTCGGATGACTGCGGGATAACTCCGCCCTTTTCCATCAGCTCGGTCAACACCCCAAGAAATGCGCTCAGCTTCTCAGGCTCCAAAAATCCACGCAGGTCAATGTTTACAAATTCCTTCGTCAGACGAACATACTGGCTGTCGAGCCCGAGCTGCTCTGTGAAGATGCTCCTGAATTCATCCGGGGTTGGCCCCTGGTTCAGTTTGGATGTAAAGTTGTTCACATGGAGTGAAATGATCGGTACGGTGCGCGACGAATAACATATCTGGAAGAACCAATATCCGTCCGGCCGTTTGGACAGAAACGTGGGGCGAACGACATTCCTGCCGAAGCTGTTGCGGAATCCAAGCTGCTCAGCGTACTGAATCAGCGCATTGCAGACATCCGCAACCGCCCTGCCGCAGGCGCCCTCCATGTACTCCAGCATTGCGCTGGCAGACCAGTTTTGCCTGGAGGAAAGGGCCGCCTGCTCGCTGCCGGCAGACAGATTTGTCACTACGCTGGAGGACAGCAGCGCGGAATCGTTTGTCTGAAACCGGCGAATCTCCACCCCGTAGACCCGGATGCCATTCAGGTTGCGATTGAGAAAATCAATGATGGTTTGCAGCCGACCAGGAATCTGATCTGCCGCAAATACCAGAATGAGCCGCTCGGCTTTTAGATTGGTAGCAACAGCAGCCCAGAACTCGTCCGTGTCGTAGGTTTCAAGGATGCTTTCATTGTCGCAGTTGGACTCCTGAAACAGCTGACGCAGGGTGTCCACATTCCATCCTGACGCGCAGGCGGCGTAGTCCAGCACCTGTGCCACCACCTCACGCCGGATTCTGGTATCCACGGCGCGTTTCACCTCAACCAGAACCGGAACACCGTTTTGATCGACAAACAGGTGGTCCAGCGACAGCCCGAAGTCATCCGATACAGCAAATTCACGCTGTACCAAAATGAGCTGAACGTCATCCGGTGCGTAAGAGACAAGCTGCGGGTTACATTCAATCAACCGCTGCAACTCATCTTCATACTCGTAATGATGCTCTTTGGCAGGAAGTGCGTGTTCCCCTGACATCAGATAAAGGGAATTCATCATGGCAGATCACCGACCTTTGCGTATATCTTGATACCATCTATTATAGCAAGTTCCGGGAAAAACGCAACAAAACAGAAGGGCAATCCACGGAAATCAAGTTTTAGGGAACCTCTGAACAATTACAGTTTCACAGTTCAACAAATCAATTTCCGG
>JAJQCJ010000068.1:0-19019 GCA_021202775.1 Clostridiales bacterium
ACAGGGTACAAAGCCCTACTCATTGGTGCTTGAAAGAGCGCCCGGCACACATAATGATTCAGTCCAACGCATGGTTGAGCCTACTCACCTCCACGTGCTCTGTAGTGTGCCTGCTTCCTCAAGCATATTCTAACAAATGTTGACTTGCTGCGATAGAGGCGCTTGGGTTTCATTCCCTTTGGTACCTTGGAGCGCAGCGGAAAGGTATGGTCATAATGATGAAGGAATTGCGTTGTTTCCCTCCGGGGGCCCCATTTCTTGCGCCGCCAAGAAATGGGGGAAAGAAGGCGGCTCAGGGGGAAGCTCGGGGCCTCGCTCCCCCTTAAGAATCCCCCTCCTATCCCGCCGGGGCTTCGCGCTGTCCAATCTGCAAGTGGTCTGTTCCGTCAGAGACGATGTAACTTCTAACTGGTGAGACTGCCGCCGATGACGGCTGGGTACGATTGCCGTTCCGCCCCGCCGTCAAGCGGCATTTCCGCTGCGCTCCCTATGCCGAAGGCGGGCGTAACGAGCAATTTTATCATCCAACGACAGATAATATCTGCCTGAACCGCAAGGTCACAACCTCTCATCCAAAAGCGTGATTATCCTTTCAAGCACCTCATCGGCGGAGAACGATTCCCTCAATCCAACACCACTGAACAGCGAGGGACCCCTTACATACAACAAACCAAACAAACGAAAAAGAAGCCGGAAGGAGTGGTTTCCATGCGCATCATCAACGCCAGGGTGTTCCTGGACGGCGGCTTTGTGGAAGGCGGGGTGGACTTTGCCCACCGCATCACCGCCGCAGGCCCCGCCGTGACCGGGCCGGGCGACCTGGACGCCCGGGGAGGCTATGTCATCCCCGGCCTCATCGACATCCATACCCACGCCGCCATGGGGGCGGACGCCAGCGACGGCGACCCGGAGGGGATGGCCGTCCTCTCCCGGTACTACGCCGCGGGGGGCGTCACCGCCTGGTGTCCCACCACCATGACCCTGAAGGAGCCGGAGCTGACCCGGGCCATGCACACCATCCGGGACTTTGTCCGGCCTGAGGACGGGGCCAGGGTGGCCGGGGTCAACCTGGAGGGGCCCTTCCTGAGCTACGCCAAACGGGGGGCGCAGAACCCGGAGAACCTCCACGCCCCGGACATTGACCTGTTCCGGCGGCTGTGCGACGCCAGCGGCGGCCTTGTCCGGCTGGTGACGGTGGCCCCGGAGGAGCCGGGGGCCATCCCCTTCATCCGGGCGGCGGCCCAAAGCGCCGCCGTGTCCCTGGGCCACACCACCGCCGACTATGACACCGCCATGGCCGCCTATGACGCCGGGGCCAGCCACGCCACCCACCTCTTTAACGCCATGCCCGCCCTCCACCACCGGGAGCCGGGGGTCATCGCCGCCGCCAGCGACGCCGGGGCCACGGTGGAGCTGATCACCGACGGCCTCCACGTCCATCCGGCCATGGTGCGGCTGACCCATCGGCTGTTTGGGGAGAAGCTGGTGCTGATCTCCGACTCCCTGCGCTGCGCCGGCATGCCCGACGGGGACTATGTGCTGGGGGGCCAGCCCATCACCATGCAGGGGGGCCGGGCCACCCTCTCCGGCACCGACACCCTGGCAGGCTCCTCCATCCACCTGATGGACGGCCTGCGCCGGGCCGTCTCCTTCGGAGTGCCCCTGGAGGCTGCCGTCACCGCCGCCACCCTGACCCCGGCGCAGGTGATCCGCCGGGAGGGGGAGCTTGGCTCCATCGCCCCGGGACGGCGGGCCGACCTGGTGGTGCTGGACAGACAACTGAACGTGCAGGCCGTCTACATCGACGGCAGGCCCATCCGCTAAAGAAAAGAGGAATCTGCTATGAAAATTCTTTCCGCCAGAGACTATGACCACATGAGCCGCCAGGCGGCCAACATCATCTCCGCCCAGGTCATTCTAAAGCCCAACTGCGTGCTGGGCCTGGCCACTGGCTCCAGCCCCATCGGCACCTATCGCCAGCTCATCGACTGGTACCGGAAGGGGGACATTGATTTCAGCCAGGTGCGGACGGTGAACCTGGACGAGTATGTGGGGCTGGACGAAGGCAGCGACCAGAGCTACATCTACTTCATGCGCCACAACTTCTTTGACCATATCAACATCGACCTGGCCAACACCAACGTTCCCTGCGGAACAAACCTCGACGAAAAAGCGGAGTGCGCCCGCTATGACGCCGTCATCCGGGGGATGGGGGGCATCGACCTCCAGCTGCTGGGCCTTGGCCCCAACGGCCACATCGGCTTTAACGAGCCGGACGACTATTTTCCCAAGAGCACCCACAAGGTAGCCCTGGCCGACGCCACCATCCAGGCCAACAAGCGCTTCTTCGAGAAAGAGGAGGACGTGCCCCGGTTCGCCTACACCATGGGGGTGGGAGACATCATGCAGGCCCGGCGGGTGGTGATGGTGGTCTCCGGCGCAGGGAAGGCAGACATCGTGAAGCGGGCCTTCTTCGGCCCCATCACCCCTCAGGTGCCGGCCTCCATCCTCCAGCTCCACAGGGATTTCGTCCTGGTGGCGGACGAGGCCGCCCTGTCCAAACTCTGATGAAAAACGTCCCCGGGACCTTTTACGGTCCTGGGGACGCATGAGTTTCTCAGTTCTTCGGCATCAGCTCCGGCACCAGCGCCGCCAGCCGGGCGGCCAGCTGGGCGTGGCCCCGCCTGGTCAGGTGCATATAGTCGATTTGGTTGAACTCACAGCCCGCCCCGTCCATAAAGTGACAGCCCGTCACCTGGGCGGTCTGGGCGAAGGCGGCGGCCAGCCCCTCCGACTTCTCGGCGCAGCCGGTGCCCATGGCCGGGTCCCGCATCTGCCGCCCGATGGGGGGCGGGGCCACGATGAGGATGTTGGGGCCGTGGCTCCCCCAGCAGTCCACACTGATGGCCTTGCGCACCAGCCGCTCCATCCCCAGGCCGATGCAGGCGGCATTGACCCCCAGCCGGTCCTTGGTGTCGTTGGTGCCCAGCATGATGATGAGCAGGTCGATGACCTCGTGGCTTTTCAGCAGGGCGTAAAGCACCGGCAGAGCATCCATGCTCTCATGGAGGGGGTCGGGGAACACCGTGGTGCGGCCGGACAGCCCTTCCTCCGTCACCAGGTAGTCCGGCCCCAGGGCGGTCTGGAGGCGGCAGGTCCAGCGCTCGTCCTCGTTGAACCTGGCTCCGCCGTCGGCGCAGTCGGTGGGGTCGGCGCAGTAGCCGTGGGTGTTGGAGTCGCCCAGGCAGAGTATATGTTTTTTCATCGTGCGCATCCTTTCCTCCGCCCGGCGGAGGGGGAATCTCCCCGGAACGGAACGGTTTCTTCCCGTTCAGTCTACCTGCTGGGACGGGAAATGTCAAGGAAAAGCGGGCCGGTTCCGGCCCTGGTTTGAAATTTTTTTCAGAATTTCAAAATTCTGAAAATTTCTTTCAAATTTTACTTGACAGGCGGGCTTGCTTTATGTATAATTTGTTACAAAGGAGGGGTAAGAAATCCCTCTCGACACAGGAAAACGCCTGTGCCAAAAATAACCATTTTTAAAAAGGAGGACACAACATGAAGAAGATTCTCTCTCTGGTGCTGGCTCTGGCTATGGCACTGTCCCTGGCCGCCTGCGGCGGCAGCAGCGACAGCGGCAGCAGCTCCAGCTCCACCGGCGACAGCTCCAGCTCCGAGGGCAGCAGCTCCAGCGAAAGCAGCGCCACCGAGTCTGAGGGCGACGGTGAGGACGATGCCAGCGGGTCGGACTCCGCCGAGGTGGCCGACTCCATCACCCTTTGGACCTATCCCATCGGCAACTGGGGCACTGAGGCCACCGTTAACGAGCTGGTGGAAGGCTTCTATGAGGCCACCGGCATCACCGTCACCGTGGAGTATCTGGACTACACCGCCGGCGACGAGAAGGTCAACACCGCCATCGCCGCCGGGGAAGCGCCTGACCTGATCATGGAAGGCCCCGAGCGTCTGGTGGCCGACTGGGGCGCCAGCGGCTACATGGTCGACATCTCCGACCTGCTGGATGACACCGACATCGCCGAGATCAACGAGGCCGCTCTGGCCGCCTGCTATGGCGACGACGGCGCCGTCTACGAGTATCCTCTGGTCATGACCGCCCACTGCATGGCCATCAACAAGACCGTCTTTGAGGCTGCCGGCGCCATGCAGTATCTGGACGAGGAGACCCACCTGTGGAACTCCAGCGAGGACTTCTTCGCAGCCATCGAGGCCGTGTATGAGTACACCGGCTCTGCCGTGGGCGCCATCTACTGCGGCGGCCAGGGCGGCGACCAGGGCACCCGCGCCCTCGTCAACAACCTGTACGGCGGCACCTTCGCCAGCGCTGACCACACCTCCTACACCTGGAACTCCGAGGAGAACATCAAGGCCCTTGAGGCTCTGGTGGCCTGCGAAGGCATCGAGTTCGACGCCTCCATCGTCGGCGGCGACGAGATCGCTCAGTTCTATCAGGGCACGCTGAACGTGGCCTTCTGCTGGAACATCGCCCAGCAGCTGGATCCCAACACCGCAGGCACCGGCTCCGGCCTGACCCTGAGCGGCGACGAGATCCTGTTCATGGCCTTCCCCACCGAGGACGGCTCTGATCCCGAGCTGTGCGGTGGCATCTGGGGCTTCGGCATCTTCGACAATGGCGACGACGCCAAGATCGCGGCTGCCAAGCAGTTCATCCTGTACATGTGCGACTCTGAGGCCACTGCTGACGCCGTCACCGCTGCCAACTACTTCGCAGTCCGTGACACCGTGGAAGACGGCACCGTTGACATCTCCGACATCTGGGCTGACAACGAGATCATGAACGAGTACAACGTCCTGATGCAGTACCTGGGCGACTACTATCAGGTCACCACCAACTGGACCTCCGCCCGTTATCAGTGGTGGAACATGCTCCAGGTCATCGGCGCCGGCGGCGACGTGGCCGAGGCTGTGGAGACCTATGCCGCCAATGCGGACGCCGGTCTCTCCGAGTAATCTGTGCCTTTCCCAAACAGGCCAAACCGTCCCTGACAAGCTCATAGCAAGTTGATGGGTCGCGCACCCCATCCCCGCGCTGCGCGGGGGTGGGGTGTTTTTTCTAAAAGAAGGCGGGAGGTGCCTGCGGGGCCGCTGATTCCGGCCTGACGGCGTCTGTTTCCCACCCCCTTTCACCGTTTCTTTTATAGAGAGGAGCGTTTTCCTTGGCAAAAAATAAAGGCCAACCGGCCCCCAGCCGGGCGCTGGTGCGCAGAGAGACCATCTCCGGCTACCTCTTTATGCTGCCCAGCCTGATCTTCTTTGTCGGCTTCGTGATCATTCCCATGATCCTGTGCATCTACACCTCCTTCTTTGACGCCAACCTGACCGCCAACGGGGAGGACACCTTCATCGGCTTTGCAAACTATGTGGAGCTGTTCAACGACGACATTTTCCGCAAGGCCCTGGTGAACACCATCATCATCGTGGTGGTCAGCGTTCCCGTGACCTGCGTCTTTTCCCTGTGGGTATCCTCCACCATCTACAAGATGCGGGGGCCGCTGCTGGCCTTCTTCCGCTGCGTCTTCTACCTGCCGGTGGTCACCGGCTCCGTGGCCGTCACCGTGGTGTGGAAGTGGATCTATAGCTACCGCACCGGCGTGCTAAACGACGTGCTGACCGGCATCGGCATCCTGGACAGCAACGTGAACTGGCTGGGTGACACCAGCACCGCCCTGGCCTGCATCATCGTCATCCTGCTGACCACCTCCGTGGGCCAGCCCATCGTCCTCTATGTGTCCGCCCTGGGCAATGTGGACAGCACCCTCATCGAGGCCGCCGAGGTGGACGGCGCCACCGACCTTCAGGTGTTCTGGCGCATCAAGTGGCCCCAGATGATGCCCACCACGCTATACATCCTGGTTATCACCACCATCAACAGCTTCCAGTGCTTCGCCCTGATTCAGCTTTTGACCTCCGGCGGGCCCACCCACGCCACGGACACGGTGATGTATTACATCTACTATTCCGCGTTCAAGCTCTACCGCCTGGGCTACGGCAACGCCATGGGTGTGATTCTGGCCATCTTCATCGCCCTGCTGTCTGCGCTGCAGTTCAAGCTGGCCGAGGAAAAGTAAGGGGGTGCCGGGTATGAAATCAAATGTGAAAAGCAAGTATCCCAGCGTGTACAGGGTGATTTCGGTGATCGTTCTGATCATCTTCGCCATCCTGTTCCTGTTCCCGCTGTACTGGATTATCACCGGCGCGTTCAAGCCCACCACCGACATCTATTCCACCGACACGGTGTGGTGGCCCACCCAGTGGGTGACCACCAACTTTGAGAAGCTGTTCTCCAACCGCTCCGCGCCCCTCTTTACCATCGGCAGCCTGGAAGGGCCCACCGTCCCCGCCGCCATCCGCTGGCTCATCAACAGCGTGTTCATCTCCGTTATGGCCATGCTGCTGACCTGCATCACCGCCGCCATGGCCGGTTATGCCCTGGCCAAGAAGCGGTTTATCGGCCGGAACATCGTGTTCGCCCTGATCGTCTGCGCCATGGCCCTGCCCAAGCAGGTCATCCTGATTCCCCTGATTCGTGAGATCTCCGCCATGGGCCTGTACAATACCCTGTGGGCCGTCATCCTGCCCACGGTGGGCTGGCCCTTCGGCGTGTTCCTGATGAAGCAGTTCAGTGAGGGCGTCCCCGGTGAAATGCTGGAGGCCGCCCGCATCGACGGCGCGGGAGAGGCCCAGACCTTTGTGCAGATCGTCATGCCCCTGATTAAGCCGGGCATCGGCGCCCTGGCCATCTTCACCTTCATCAACAGCTGGAACGACTACTTCACCCAGCTCATCATGCTGACCAGCAGCGCGAACTACTCCATCGCCGTCGGTATCTCCACCCTCCAGGGGGACAGCTCCACCGACTTTGGCATCCTGATGGCCGGCGCCGCTCTGGCCGCCGTACCCATCATCACTGTGTTCCTGATCTTCCAGAAGTACTTCACCCAGGGCATCACCATGGGCGCCGTCAAGGGGTAAGACGCGCCTCCCGCCTGCCGTGAGTACCCCCGGAGCAACCATTCACGTCGGGGAGGCGGGCGCGGTGCCGCGCCTCCCCGTTTTTTCAAACACCGATTGTTATCATACGAAAAGGATAAGGAGACTGAACATGAAGGACATTACCAAGTATCAAGGTATCATTCCCGCATTCTATGCCTGCTACGATCAGGACGGGGAGGTTTCCCCCGCCGCCGTCCGGGCCCTGACCCGTCACCTGGCGGCCAAGGGGGTCAAGGGGGTCTATGTGGGCGGTTCCTCCGGCGAGTGCATCTACCAGTCCGTGGCAGAGCGCAAGCTGATACTGGAGAACGTCATGGAGGCCGCCGAGGGCAAGCTGACCGTCATTGCCCATATCGCCTGCAACAACACCAGGGACTCCGTGGAGCTGGCCCGCCACGCGGAGGGCCTGGGGGTGGATGCCATCGCGGCCATCCCGCCCATCTACTTTCACCTGCCGGACTACGCCATCGCCAAGTACTGGAACGACATGAGCGCCGCCGCCCCCAACACTGATTTTGTGATTTACAACATTCCCCAGTTGGCGGGGGTGTCCCTGACCATGCCCCTGTTCCGGGAAATGCTGAAGAACCCCAACGTAACCGCCGTGAAGAACTCCTCCATGCCGGTGCAGGACATTCAGATGTTCAAGGACGAGGGCACCCGGAATGGCCGTCCCTTCGTGGTGTTCAACGGCCCGGACGAACAGCTGGTATCCGGCCTGGCCATGGGGGCCGACGGCGGCATCGGCGGCACCTACGGCTATATGCCGGAGCTGTACCTGAAGCTCTTCGACCTGGTGAAGGCCGGGGACCTGGTCAATGCCAGGGCGCTGCAGTATGATGTGGACAACATCATCTATGCCACCTGCGCCACCAAGGGCAACATGTACGCCGTCATCAAGGAGATTCTCCGCCGCCGGGAAGGGCTGGACATCGGCGGCGTCCGGGAACCCCTTTACAACCTGGTTCCGGAGGACGAGGAGCAGGTGGCCCTCTGCGTCAGCATGGTGGACGCCGCCATGGCCAGGTGGATCGGCTGAACCCGGCAAATCGTTCACAATCATAACGCCAGACGGCGGGGGGCTGCGAAGCGGAACGCGGCCCCTCGCTTTGCTGCCTGGGAAAGGCGGAGCAAAACGCCTATTTATGGGGCCAAAAGAGGCAAAATCTCCCCGCTTTCACCCTTGACAGTTGGCTATAAAATGCTATACTGTTAGTATTGTGGCCTCGTGCGACAATGTTTCGTTGATTCAGCCTGCCCCGGGCCATAACAGGCCCGCCCGGCAGGCGTTCATGCAGAAAGAATGGTGTCATTATGTCAAATCCCGTAAAGCTGACCCCCCAGCATCTGAAAGAGCTGCAGGATGAAATGGTATGGATGAAAACAGTGCGCGAGAAGGAAGTGGCGGACCTGATCAAGGAAGCCCGCTCCTTTGGCGACCTGTCGGAAAACTCGGAATATGATGAGGCGAAGGACCAGCAGGGCAAGCTGTACTCCCGTGAGGCGGAGGTGCAGGCCATCCTGGATAACTATGTGCTGATCGATGAAAGCACGATGGACGATACCTCCGTCGCCGTCGGCGGCTCCGTCAAGGTGCTGGACGAGGAGTTTGACGAGGAGCTGGAGTTCCGCATCGTGGGCACCCAGGAGGCCGACTCCATGGACGGCCGCATCTCGGAGGAGTCCCCCTTCGGCAAGGCGCTGCTGGGCAAGCGCGTGGGGGACAGCGTGAAGGTTCACGCCCCGGCGGGAGAGTTTACCTACCGAATCCTGGAAATCAGCAACAGCTGATTGCAGCATTATAACCAACCTGAAACTGCCCCACCTGGCCGCTCGTGGGGCGTTTCTATCGTACCAAACAGGAAGCGGCAGAATGGAGAGAACATATGGCTAAGAAATTCCAGCCGGAATCGGAGCAGAGCCTGTCGGAGATTTTGCAGATTCGCCGGGACAAGCTGACCGCCCTGCAGGAGGCGGGCCGCGACCCCTATCGGGAGACCAAATATGACGTGACCCACCACGCCGCCGACATCAACGACCACTATGAGGAGATGGAGGGCCAAATCGTCTCCCTGGCGGGCCGCCTGATGAGCAAGCGGGGGATGGGCAAGGTGTCCTTCTGCGACCTCCAGGACAACTCGGGCCGCATCCAGCTCTATGTCCGCCGGGATTTGGTGGGCGAGGAGGAATACGCCTGGTTCAAGAAGTGCGACATTGGCGACATTGTGGGCGTCAGGGGCGAGGTGTTCAAGACGGAGAAGGGCCAAATCTCCGTCCGGGCCGCCAGCGTCACCCTGCTGTCCAAGAGTCTGCAGCCCCTGCCGGAGAAGTTCCACGGCCTCACCGACCGGGAGACCCGGTACCGCCAGCGTTATGTGGACCTGATCGTCAATCCTGAGGTGAAGGATACCTTTGTGAAGCGCAGCATGATCATGCGGGAGCTCCGCGCCTTCCTGGACGGCCGCGGCTTCCTGGAGGTGGACACCCCTATCCTGACCCCCTTCGAGATCGGCGCCGCCGCCCGCCCCTTTTATACCCATCACAACACCCTGGATATGGACATGGTGCTGCGCATTGAGACGGAGCTTTATCTGAAACGGCTCATCGTCGGCGGCATGGAGCGGGTGTACGAGGTGGGGCGCATTTTCCGCAACGAAGGCATGGACCCCAAGCATAACCCGGAGTTCACCACCATTGAGCTGTACCAGGCCTATACCGACTTTCACGGCATGATGGATTTGGTGGAGGACATGATGAAGACCGTGGCGCAGAACGTCTGCGGCTCCCTGGTGATTCCCTACCAGGGGCAGGAGATCGACCTGGGGCACTGGGAGCGGCTGACCATGGTGGAGGCGGTGAAGAAGTACAGCGGCGTGGACTATGCCGACTGGGCAACCGATGAGGACGCCATCGCCTGCGCAAAAGCCCACAACATCGCGTTGCCGGAGCTGCCCACGAAGGGCGCCATTCTGGCGGAGTTCTTTGACGGCTATGTGGAGGACAAGCTGATTCAGCCCACCTTCATCTATGATTATCCGGTGGAAAACAGCCCTCTGGCGAAGCGGAAGCCGGATGACCCCATGTTTACCGAGCGGTTTGAGTACTTCATTAACGCCACCGAGTTTGGCAACGCCTTCTCTGAGCTAAACGACCCCATCGACCAGCGGGGACGCTTTGAAAAGCAGGTCGCTGACCGCAAGGCGCTGGAGCCGGACAGCAAGGCCCAGGTGGATTATGACTACATCAACGCCCTGGAGTACGGTATGCCTCCCACAGGCGGTCTGGGCTTCGGCGTGGACCGGCTGGTGATGCTGCTGACGGACAGCGCGAGTATTCGGGATGTGCTGTTGTTCCCGACGATGAAGCCTATTGACCAGTAAAACCGCAATATATTGTATGCGGTTTCAGCAGAGATTGCTATATATTGTGTTGTGTCTCTGGTGTCATCCCCGCATTGACAGCAATTTGACAGCAAAATTTTGAAGAATGACGCATTATCATGAGGCGTCATGAATTTCAGGCGAAACTGGGTCAGGCAAGACCTGTGAGCACTTCTCGGAGTGATCCGAGGAGTGCTCTTTTTTCGTCCGGGCAGTCAGCTTCTGTCAGGCAGTCAAGTCAAAATCAGGAGGATACCAATGCGCGCCAACTGCAAACCCATCAAACACATGAAGCGGTTCCCCCTGATTTACCTGATTTTTGCGTAACTGTTATTTCCACATTGCGTTTTGCCAACAAATCCGCTATACTGGTTTTGTCAGAACATCTTTTCCAGCCAAAAGGGGAGAGAAAAATGAAGCGCAGACGCAGATTCCTCACCGCCGTCATTCTGGCGGTGGTTTTGATCTATATTTCCCTTCTGCTCCTGTTGATGTGGGCAGAATCCCCCGAACCAACGTCGTCCATCGACACCTTTATTGACGCCCTGTGGTATTCCGTGGCCACCCTGACCACAGTGGGGTACGGAGACATCACGCCGGTCACGCCCATGGGCCGGGCCATCGGCACCGTGTTTGTGTTGCTCTCCACCGGTATTTTGGTCACACTGGTCAGCGCGCTGATTTCCTTTCTGGCCAGTGAAGGGTTCCCGCTGCTGCGGCTGTCCTTCCAGCGGCGGAAAAACTGGTACTATTTTGCGGATACCGGTATCGAGTCCACCATACTGGCCCGGCAGATTTTGCAGAGCGACGAACAGGCGGTCATCATCTACGGCCAAAGCCGGAACAGGATGGAAGAAGCGCCGGACTATCCCTGCCTGTTTGCCAACGTCTCCCCGGCCCGCATTGCCCAGCTCAAGGGCAGCAGGGGGAACCGGTGCAACGTCTTTTTCATGCAGGAAAACGCCATTGGCGTGGATGCCAGGGCGGTCAACATCTCCGAACTGCCGGTGGAGGTGTACGCCAAAACGGTCAACGGGGAGGATACGCTCTCCGGAAACATCCATTTTTTCCAGTGCTACGAGTGCTGCGCCAGGGAATACTGGCGGCAAAAGCCGCTGCTGCGCCGGGAGCGGCGCATTGTGCTGATCGGCTTTGGCCATTACGGTATTGCGCTGCTGAAATATGCCATTCTCACCAACGTTCTCTCGCCGGAGCATCATGTGGCGTACCACGTTTTTGGGGATGCGGAGCAGTTTTTGCAGATGCACAACCAACTGGGGGCGGCCTTCTCCATGCAGCGGGAGGCCGAGGACCGGGATTCCCTGATTTTCCATACCGACGACTGGGCCGGGGCCCATGAGGTGCTGGCCGCCGCAGACCGTATCATCCTCTGCGACGACGATGAACAGAAGGGCTGGAACATTTTCTGGAATCTGCGCCGGTACTACCTCATCCGGGGAAGGGTTGACCTGCGGAGCAGCCGACCCATCCCGGACGTGCCCCACTTCGGCGTCACCTCGGATATCTACACGCCGGAGCACGTCCTCCGAACCACCCTGAACCAGGTGGCCGTCTCCATGAACAACCTGTACCGCAACAGCCACTCGGAGACTGCGCTGGATTGGGACCATCTTACCGACAACCTGCGGCAGTCCAAAATCGCCGCGTCAGAGCATCTGTTCGTCAAGGCGCGCATTTTGCTGGAAGAGGAAACCCTGACCGAACTGACCGCGGACACCCTGGCCCGGGCCTACGCCGTCTACTGTGAGAATATCCGGGACCCCGCCCGCCTGGATGAATACCGGAAAATCGAACATCTGCGGTGGCTCCGCTTCTACCTCTACCACAACTGGACCTATGGCAAAGTGCGAAATCCGGCCCTCCGCCAGGACCCCGGCGTCCGCCCCTATGAAGCCCTTTCCCCTGACGAGCAGGCCTACGGCGATTACGCATGGAAGCTGATGGGCGAACTGCGGCTGAAAAACGGCGGCTGATTTGCGGACGGCAGAGGCTTCTTCTACAACTCCACGCAGGAGCGTTCCGGTGGGAATCGTCCCCCGGCGGGGCGCGCATCTGCGCCAGGGGGCAGGTGGAGCCCCTGGCCGGGTTCAGGCGAATAAAAAAGGGAGCGCTGCAGTTTTCCGTTCTGCAACGCTCCCTCCCGCCAGGAAACCTCCAGTATCGTCAGTTTATCGATCAGGACTGCCCTGTCACCTCGGCGCACAGAACTGTTCCCATCTTCTCAGCACATCCCGCAGCGGTTCATCCAGGTAAGAGATCGCTTTGTCCTTCATCCAATCGGGAATTCCATAAGCCGCCTCCGCAATGCTGCCCGTAATGGCGGCAAGGGTGTCGCTGTCCCCGCCAAGGGAGATGGCGTTTCGGATGGCATCTTCAAAATCGGTGCTCTCCAGAAATGCGATGATGGCCTCCGGCACGGTTCGCTGGCAGGTCTCGTTGAACTGGTAGGTCGGCCTGATTTCGTCCAGCGTTCTGGTTAAGTCATACCCATACTTCTTCTCGATATAGTTTTTCACGCGTTTTTTGCATTTGGCAGGATCATTGTTGATTGGAACGTCAAACTCCCCGCAAAATCCGCCGAAAAAGTATCGGCACAGGAAAATCGCGTCCGCAGTGGCCATGGCGCCCTTGATGCCCTCCGGATGATCGTGGGTCACCTCCGCAGAGCGCCTTGCGTATGCTCTGCCCTTTGACGGCCACAGACCGGTTCGCGCGGTGAAATCACAGTCCATCATCCACCCGCAGGGAGATACCCGCATAGCGGAGCCGTTGCCAAAGCTGTTGTAAGGTTCCCGATTCTCAGAAAAAATCCAGACCCCAAACCTTCCGCCATATCCGGCGCAGGGGTACATGCGGCCGTATTTTTTCATGGAGTCGATGAAATCATCCCGCTCACCGCCGTTCATGATTGCATCCGCTACTGCGCAGGTCATAACCGTATCGTCAGTGAAAAAGCAATCGTCCCGAAACAGCGGAAAATCCTTTGTCTTAATATTGTTCCATTCGTAAACAGACCCTACAATGTCGCCTATGATAGCACCAAGCATTGATTCCGCCTCCGTTTCATTTTGTCTCGTCATGGCGGCCCTTATGCCGCTACAGACATAGTATAGTTGATTTGCAACGACAAGTCAATTTCGTATTGCATGGGAATCGATTTTCGTGGCCGGTTGTCCCCTTTCTTGACAAACGGAAAGGGCCATGCTACCATAAGGGCAACATTTGAAAAACCAACCGCCGGAGGAGTGAATCAAAATGGGGAAACGAAACTGGATTTTGATGGCCGCGATTCTTGTGATTCTCACCCTTGTTTCCACACTGAACAAGGAGGGCGCGGTGACACTGAACTACACGGAAGAAGCGCTGACGGTCAACGGGGCGGACGGCTACAGCTTTCAGGTGGCCTATGACGAGATCGCCTCTGTCGCCCTGGAGGAGCTGCCCGACCTGGGCACTGCCGTGGAGGGCGGCTCAGACGCCGCCTTCCGCTACGGTGTCTGGGAGAACGACACCTGGGGGGAGTATACCCTCTGCCTCACCACCACGATGGACACCTGCGTTGTCCTGACCCTCCTGGACGGCGGCGTCTATGTGTTCAACTACGGGGACGAGGACGGCACCCAGGCCGTGTATGAGGACCTGCCCGGCGTCCTTGCGGAGTACGGCAACGACTGGGTAGAGGTAGAGTGACAGTCTGGGGCCCTTGACAAACTGGAAGTTGTCAATATCACAGTTGCCTGATCTCATTGACAATCATAGTCACAGTTTTTCTGTTGGTATCAATTTTAATGGTGTTGAGTGCTTGATATAGCGGTATCCTTGCAACGCTTCTTTCAATAACATCCGCAGTGCGAATCCCGCTTTCAACGTCATTTGATAATCTGTCCCGCAGGCTCTCTTCGTTTGCGACAAGGGAGATACAGTTCACAGCACAGTTCTTTGTATCCAGCTTTTCAATAATAGAATTGATTGTCCTTTGCTCATGCATAACCCAGCAAAAAATAATATTTTCATACACAGAACATTTCAGAAAGCTATTTAACAAATAGCAGATATTATCAATCACCATGGTTTTGGTTTCATCGGTTACCTGGAAGGGATTTGCGTCCCAGCACCAATCTCCGTCAAGAAATACGCTATTCTGTAAATCTTGTTTAAGCTGCTGGCATACGGTTGTTTTTCCAACCCCCATAGTGCCACCAATCATGTATAAAGTTTTCATCATTCACGCCTGCAAATTCCAATTTATTGCGCTGCCTTCGTTTTTATTCTATCTTTTTTCTAATGATTTGTCCATCATTTTTCCATAAAAAATAAGCTGCCCGCCTGCATTAGCAGGCGGGCAGCGATAGTTCCCGGGATAGAATGTACTTACAGCAGCTTGTCCAGATTGGAGCGGATAGCCTTCAGGAAGTCCACGCTGTTGGTCTTGACGGCGGGGGCATCCCCTTCCCACAGGCCCACCAGGTCGCCGGTCATGACGCCGGACTCAATGGTGGCGATGGTGGCCTGCTCCAGCTTGTCCGCGAAGGCGGACAGCTCCGCCAGGCCATCCAGCTCGCCACGCTTCCGCAGTGCGCCGGTCCAGGCAAACAGGGTGGCCACGGGATTGGTGGAGGTCTCCTCCCCCTTGAGGTACTTGTAGTAGTGGCGGGTGACGGTGCCGTGGGCGGCCTCGTACTCATAGTTGCCGTCGGGGCTGACCAGCACAGAGGTCATCATGGCCAGGCTGCCGAAGGCGGTGGACACCATGTCGCTCATCACGTCGCCGTCATAGTTCTTGCAGGCCCAGATGAAGCCGCCCTGAGAGCGGATGACACGGGCCACCGCGTCGTCGATCAGGGTGTAGAAGTAGGTGATGCCCAGTTCCTCAAATTTGGCCTTGTACTCCGCCTCGTAAATCTCCGCGAAGATGTCCTTAAAGGTGTGGTCGTACTTCTTGGAAATGGTGTCCTTGGTGGAGAACCACAGGTCCTGCTTCGTGTCAATGGCGTACTGGAAGCAGGAGCGGGCGAAGGATTGGATGGAGTCGTCCTTATTGTACAGGGCCTGCACCACGCCGGGGCACTCAAAGTCGTAAACCGTCTGATTCATCTGCACAGCGCCGTCGTCGGAGAGGAAGCTGAGCATAGCCTTGCCGGTGCAGGGGATGCGGAACTCGGTGTCCCGGTACACATCGCCGTAGGCGTGACGGGCGATGGTGATGGGCTGCTTCCAATTCTTCACCACCGGGTTGATGCCCTTCACCATGATGGGGGCACGGAACACGGTGCCGTCCAGAATGGCACGGATGGTGCCGTTGGGGCTCTTCCACATCTGGGAGAGGTTGTACTCCTTCACCCGCTGGGCGTTGGGGGTGATGGTGGCGCACTTGACGGCCACACCGTATTTCTTGGTGGCGTTGGCGGCGTCAATGGTGATCTGGTCCCCGGTCTGCTCCCGCATGGGCAGGCCCAGGTCATAATACTCCGTTTTCAGGTCAATGTAGGGCAGCAGCAGCTCATCCTTGATCTGCTGCCACAGGATACGGGTCATTTCGTCGCCGTCCATCTCCACCAGGGGAGTTTTCATAGGAATCTTTGCCATGATGTATACCTCATTTCTGCGCATTGCATACAGCCTTTTGCAAGTGGATGCGAAAATCGTTTCGCATTTTCACAGTTTACGCCTTCTATTATAACCGAACGGAAGCGAGATTGCAATATCAAAAGAAACAAGATGCAAACCGGCGGCAGCGTTTCTTTTGCACGATTGCACGGAGGGGCGGCCAGAACGAACCAAAACCGGACCGCCCCAGGTCATCCTGGGTCAGCCCGGTCATTCCTGAACAGGGGGTTCAGCTGTCCTGCCCGCTGAGGGAATAGGCCACGTTGATGGCGTGGTCGGAGCAGCGCTCCAAATCCGTCACCATGTCGGAGTAGACCACGCCGCCCATGGGGTCGCACTCCGCCTCCATCATGCGGTCCACATGGTTGGCGATGCAGATATCCTTGTTCTCGTTGACGATATGCTCCAGGGCCTCGGCCTGAGGCAGGTCCTCAAAGCGGTCGTCCCGGAACAGCTGGAGGCTGTACTCCACGCTGGCCAGGGTGGCGTCGGCGATTTTGTGCAGGTCGTCCATGGCCTCCCTAGTCAGCGTGCCCTTGCGCTGATTCAGCTTTTGGCGGTATTCCGTCAGGTTCACCGCATGGTCGCTGATGCGCTCGATGTCGGACACGTCCAGCAGCAGCCGGCCCAGCCGGTTCAGATCCCTGGGGGGCAGGTGGTGATACCGCAGGTCGATCAGGGCCTGGGTGATGTTGTGGTCCAGGTAGTCCACCGTGTCCTCCTGATACAGCACCTTCTGAATTTTTGCGTCGTCATCGTCGAAGAAGTAGTCAATAGCGGTGCGGAGGTTTTTCAGGGCGAACTCACCCATGCGGTAGATCTCCAGCTTGGCCTGGTTCAGGGACACGGCGGCAGGCAGGCTGTCCAGAGAGTTTAAGTACACCAGCCGCTGATCCTTGGCCTTCTGAGTTTCTTCCTCTTTCAGGGGGATGATCCGTTCCGCCAGCCGGACGATGGTGTTGGTCAGCGGCAGCTCGATGATCACGGCGAAGATAGCAAAAATGGTGTGGGTGTTGGCGATCTGGCGGGCGATGTCGTTGGGGGACAGGCTCTGAATCAGCCCCAGCACCTGGGGGAACAGGGTGATGATGACGCCGATGACCACGCACCGCACCACATTAAAGAGCAGGTTCAGGATGGCGCTGCGCTTGCCGTTGCGGTTGGCGGTGAGGGCGGCCAGCAGGTTGGGGGTGACGGAGCCTACGGCGGCCCCCAGAATCAGGTACACCGCCACCTCATAGCTCAGGATGCCCGTTGCGGCGAAGGCCTGGAAAATGACGATGGAGGAGGAGGAGCTTTGCAGCAGGGCGGTGAAGGCCACGCCGAACAGCACGGCCAGAATTGGGTTGCTGAGGCCGGACAACATATTGATGAAGGCCTCTGACTCCGCCAGGGGGGCAATGGCACTCTTCATCAGGGCGATGCCCTCAAACAGCATGCCGAAGCCCAGAATCACGGAGCCGATGCTCTTCACCGTGCCGTTTTTCAGGAACAGGTACATGATCGCCCCCACAAACAGAATCAGCGGGGCATAGGAGCTGAGGTTAAAGGCCGTCAGCTGGGCCGTCACCGTGGTGCCGATATTGGCGCCCATAATGACGCCGATGGCCTGATTCAGGCTCATCATGCCAGCGTTGACGAAGCCGATCACCATCACATCCGTGGCGGAGGAGGACTGAATCATCAGCGTCACCAGAATGCCCACCATCACCGAGGTGAAGCGGTTGCTGGTGGCCTTTTGCAGGATGATGCGCAGGTTGTCCCCGGCGGCGGCCTTCAGGCCGCTGGACATCTGCGTCATGCCGTAGAGGAATAGTCCTACGCCTCCCAGGAGGGTAAATACATCTAAAAGCTCCATTCCGTTCAAGCTCCCTTATCTCTGTCTCAGGGCGCGCCAGACCGCAGAACGACCCGGACTGTGCAGAAATGCGCCGAAGTATGGTCGCCCTGCAAGATTTCCTTCCCTATTATACCAGTTTATCAGCAGATTTCCATATCCGCCCTCTGTAAAAAACAAGTAAGAAATTTGTAAAATTTCGTACAAAACTGACAGAACCTTGCATTTCGAACTAATTTTACCCATTCCGGCCCTTCCAGCTGGGGAAACGGCCCCGAACCGGGAATGGACAGCAAATACGTTTTTCCATCAGGCGGCAGGGCAAAAAAAGTGCGAAGAAACAGCCGCTTCTCCGCACAATTTTGCATCAGCCCACAGCGGGGTGGGGCGTAAGAGCGTATCCGGTTACAGGTCGCCGCCGTAGAGCTGCTCCCGCAGAGCGTCGCAGTGCCGGCGCTCCGCCAGCAGGCGGCCGCCGTGGGCCAGCAGGATGATGCCGGTGGCCAGGCCGGTGACGATGGAAATAATTCCGCAGACCAGGCAGGCGCTGCCCGCAGAGGTGATTTTCCGTTTCAGCAATTCCATGAGATTCTTCCTCCAGATCGTGCGCATCCGGGCCGCAGAAGCGGCGGATGCGGTATATGTGGCTCGGTGCTATTGGTATTATAACGGAAAGAGGCGGAGAACACAACGGTTTTTTGCATCGTTCACAAATTGTTAATATATTTTTGTGATTTTTATTTAAAAAAGTGCTTGACAAGATGGCCGACCTGTGGTATCCTTAATACATCAAAAGAAACCACCCAATCCACTCCAACAGGAAGGAGGAGAGTCCTAAGACCTAGTGTAAGACAGGCAGCCGCCCTGGCAACCGGCAGAATCTAAACAAGGAGGTACCCTCCAAAGAACAGTGAAAACGAGAGCTGACTCGACAACAGCCTGTTCCCTTTTCTCTGTATGAAAGGACTTGTTGAAGCGAAACTCCATTGCAAGGCGCCGACTTCGAATTGCAGGAGGTACAGTCCAATGTACAGTTTCCATTAGGCCCTTCCACTTTCCCTCTTTCGTTTGAAAGGACGATGTGTTATGAAACTGGACTTCAAGAAACCAGGCAAATAACATAAGGAGGTACAGTCCAATGT
>JAJQCJ010000068.1:19029-42942 GCA_021202775.1 Clostridiales bacterium
TGAAACTGGACTTCAAGAAACCAGGCAAATAACATAAGGAGGTACAGTCCAATGTACAGTTTCCATTAGGCCCTTCCACTTTCCCTCTTTCGTTTGAAAGGACGATGTGTTATGAAACTGGACTTCAAGAAACCAGGCAAATAACATAAGGAGGTACAGTCCAATGTGCAGTTTAGCTTAGCCCCATCCACCTTTTTCCACCTGATGACAGAAAGGATGTGTTAGGCCGCTGGGTTACCAGAACCATAACACCGGGAGGTACGGGCCAATGTACAGGTGAAGCGAACTCTTTCCACTTTCCCTTTTGATTCATTTGCTCCCCTTGCAGGAGCCTGAGGCCGATGAAGCGGCGCAGGCGGCGCGCAGAGGAGACGCAGTACAAGGTACGGCATTCGCTGAACCACTTCCGCAATTCCAGTCGCTCAGGCAGACGATTGGTTGGAAAGCTGAGATTCCAGAGAAGTGACCACAGAGCGCAGGATATCACGAGAGGGTGCGGGGTGCCGCACAGCATTCGCTGAATTCCTTCCGGGTTCCGGCTGTTGCAGAAATAGCGCGCAGGATTGGCAGTTCCGAAGGAACCGGACGACTAACCGGCAGAGGTAACAGGCAACGGCGATGGGTTCCGTACAGGATTCGCCCAGGCAGTTCCGAAGCGCCTCAATCGTTACCGGGAACGGGTTGTTCGGGTGTCGGTTTTCAGAAAACCGGGTATCCGATCAAAGGACAATACGAAGGTCACAGAACCAGGTGTGGAATACCACGGAGCATTTGCTGAATTCCCGTTCGTGACAGGCTCTCATGTGAGCGTCTTTCGTATCCTTCCCTGAGGGTTGCAATTTAGAAGCGTAAGTTCAGAAAGGCGGGTACGCTGCCAAAGCATTGAATGACAGAAGGATCAGCCGACAGAGTAGCAAAGTGGAACGTCAGCATCAACAAAATCAGATAAAAAGGAGGCGTCCAGTAGGATGAAGCTGCAAATTGACAGTGAACAGAAGTGACCCGGTTCTGAGTTAAGAGCCGGGTCACTTCTTTTTGTCTTTTTCCGAAAAACGCCGATCCGTTTTACGGGGTTTCCCCCTTCCGTGCGGCGGTGAAGCTGACCCAGCCGTCCCGCTCCCGCCGCTCCAGAACGGCAAAGCCGTTGGCGGTCAGGGCGGCGGCCACCTCGTCCGCCCGGCCCTCCAGAATCCCGGAGGTCAGGAACAGGCCGCCCTCCGCCAGATAGTCTCCCACCAGGGGGCACAGAGGCAGAATCACGTCCGCCACGATGTTGGCCAGCACCAGCTGGTATCGGCCCGCCAGCCGGGCCTGCAAGTCCCTGTCCCCGATGACGTTGCCGGTGCAGACCCGCAGCTCCGGGCCGATGCCGTTGAAGGCGGCGTTCTCCGCCGCCACGGCGGTGGCCTTGGGGTCGATGTCGCAGCCCACGGCGAAAGCCGCCCCCAGCCGCAGGGCGGCAATGGCGAGGATGCCGCTGCCCGTCCCCAAATCCAGCACCCGGTCGCCGGGGCGGACGTACCGCTCCACTCCCTCCAGGCAGAGGCGGGTGGTGCCGTGGCTCCCGGTGCCGAAGATCAGCCCCGGATTCAGGTAGAGGGGCGTTCGGCCCTCCGGCACAGGCTCCCCCCGCATCCATTCCGGCACCACGTAGAGCCGCTGACCCACCGGGAAGGGGCTGTAATACCGCTTCCAGTTGTTGGCCCAGTCCTCTTCCTGTAAGGTGCGGGTGGTGACGGCCAGGGTTCCGGCATCCTGGAGGGTGCGGCTGCGGAAACCCTCCAGCCCGGCGGTGATCTCGTCCAGGCGGCAGCGGCCCTCCTCATCGGCGGTGACGTAGAAGGTGGCCCGGGTGACGCCCCGGCGCTCCGCTTTCAGGGCCTCGTCCACCTCATCCCAGAAGGGGCGGTTCTCGTCTTCAAAGGCGGCGAAGTCGGATTCGTCCTCCAGCACCAGCCCCTCCACGCCGCAGGCAGTCAGGTAGGCCGCCAGGGCGTCCAGACAGCCGGGGGCGGTGTCAATGCTGCATTCCAGCCAAATTTGTTCCATCATGGGTTCCCTCGTTTCAGATAAAAATGGTGATCACGCTGGCCGCTAACGCCAGCAGCCCGCAGACCCAGAAGCAGGGGGAGCGCAGGCACATCCGCCGTTTTGTGGCCCCGTCGTAGGGCAGCGGCCCCGGGTCGAAGCTGTAGTGGCGGAATCGCTTCAAAAAGATGTAGACGGTAAAGACGATGCAGGCCAGCAGCCCCAACCCCAGGAAGGAGTATACCAGATCCGGCAGGGGCAGGGACAGCAGGACGGAGACGGCATTGGTGCAGGCGTGGAGCAGGATGCACTCCCGCAGGCGGCCCGTCAGAATGGCCACGCTGCCCAGCACAATCCCCAGGGCGAAAGCGTACAGCAGCTGATACAGGTTCTGGTGCATCAGGGCGAAGGCGGCGGCGGAGAGGAGGATGGCGCTGACGTCCCCCAGGGCCCGGCACCGGTTCAGGTACAACCTGCGGAAGAGAAATTCCTCGCACACCGGGGCCACCACCACGGTGGTAAAGGCGTACAGCCCCAGGGAGATGCCCCCCAGGGAGTCCAGAATATTGGTGGTCTCTGCGCCGGACAGAACTTCAATGAGGTCAATGAGGCCATAGGTCACATAGGCGAAGAGGTACAGCGTTCCGATGCAGAAGGGGATGGCGATGGCCAGCTCCCGCCCCGGCAGGGGCCGGGGGGTCGGCTTCTCCGCCCTGGGCATCTTCCGCAGCACCAGAGGGATCACAATCAGCGGCGGCACATAGGAGCAGATGTCGTTGACCAGCAGCAGACCGGCGTAGCCCGGCATAATGCCATGCCGCAGGAGCAGCGGCACCACCACCCAGTCATACAGGCCAAAGGCCGCCACCGCGAAGAGCTGGGTGAAGAAAAGAATACAAACCACGCAGAGCATGGCTCTGCCGTAACATTTGCGCAAATCCTTCCTGAAAAAGACGATTTCCAAGTAAAAAGCCCCTTTCTATTGGCGTTCCATTTTAGTATAACAGGTTTTTACAAAATTGACAACGTGTGATATAATATTCTTTGTATCAAACGAAAACTCCTCCGGTTTAGAGAGGAAGTCCATAAAGGAGACTGCGTTATGGCGACCAAGGCAGATGTGGCCATTATCGGCTGCGGAGAGGCCGGCATTTTTGCCGCCTACGAATTGACGGAGAAACGCCCCGATTTGCGGGTGGTGGTTCTGGATCAGGGCGCGGACATTTACAGCCGCCGCTGCCCCATTGTGGCGGGGAAGGTGGATCGCTGCATCCACTGCCCGGTGTGCGACACCATGTGCGGCTTCGGCGGGGCCGGGGCCTTTTCCGACGGGAAGTTCAACTTCACCACGGAATTTGGGGGCTGGCTGACGGACTATATGCCCGCCGCCCAGGTGATGGAGCTGATCCACGACGTGGACGCCGTCAACGTCCGCTTCGGCGCCACTACGGAGTTGTACTCCACCTCCACGCCGGAGGCGGTGGCCCTGGAGAAGCAGGCCCTGGAGCACGACCTCCATCTGCTCCAGGCCCAGTGCAAGCACCTGGGGACGGAGAACAACCTGAATATCCTGACCAACATCTACGAGTATCTGAAGGACAAGGCGGATTTCCGCTTCCGCACCCCCGTGGAGCAGATCTGCCCCATCGAAGGCAGCGGCTACCATCTGGTCTGCGGCAGAGGGGAGGATGTGGACTGCACCACCCTGCTGGCCGCCCCCGGCCGCTCCGGGGCGGAGTGGTTCGCCTCCCAGTGCAAGGGCATGGGCATCCCCCTGATCAACAACCAGGTGGACATCGGCGTGCGGGTGGAGCTGCCCGCCAAGGTGTTCGAGCATATCACCGATGTGGTGTACGAGTCCAAGCTGGTGTACCGCACCAAGCAGTATGGCGACAAGGTCCGCACCTTCTGCATGAACCCCTACGGCTATGTGGTGGCGGAGAGCGTAGAGGGCATCAACACCGTCAACGGCCACAGCTATTCCGACCCCGCCCTCCGCAGCGAGAACACCAACTTCGCCCTGCTGGTGTCCAACCGCTTCACGGAGCCCTTTAACGAGCCATACCGCTACGGCAAGCACATCGCCAGCCTGTCCAATATGTTGTCCGGCGGGGTGCTGGTGCAGCGGTTCGGCGACCTGGTGAAGGGGGTCCGCACCAACCAGCACCGGCTGAGCCAGTCCTTCACCCGGCCCACCCTGAAGGCCGCCGTCCCCGGCGACCTGAGCCTGGCCATGCCCAAGCGTCAGCTGGACGACATCATCGAAATGATTTACGCCCTGGATAAGCTGGCCCCCGGCACCGCCAACTACGACACCCTGCTCTACGGCGCGGAGGTGAAATTCTACTCCAGCCGCATCCAGCTCTCTAACGAGCTGGAGACCCCCCTGCGGAACTTCTTCGCCGCCGGAGACGGGGCAGGCACCACCCGGGGCCTGGCCCAGGCCGGGGCCAGCGGCATGAAGGTGGCCAGGGTGATTCTGTCCCGGCTGGAACAGGCATGACCCGACATGGGCTTTCGCCCTGCTTTATGTAAAAGTGCGGATGAAAGCGGAACTTTTTGTGGAAAAAGTAAAAAAATCCGAAGAATCCTCTTGCAGCTTTTCGGTTCCCGCATTATAATAGAGTCAATGCGGGGACTGCCGCAGATGGTTTCCGATACTCTGAGCAGGAGGTTCTATATTATGTTGGATATTAAAATTGAACTGACCAAATGTCCGAAGGAGAAGCCCACCGATGAGAGCAAGCTGGGCTTCGGCAAGCTGTTCAGCGACCATATGTTCGTCATGGACTACACCGAGGGCCAGGGCTGGCATGACCCCCGCATCATCCCCTATCAGCCCTTCTCCCTGGACCCGGCCACCGTGGTCTTCCACTATGCCCAGGAGATTTTTGAGGGCATGAAGGCCTACCGCACCGCCGAGGACAAAATTCTGCTGTTCCGCCCGGACTGCAACGCCCGCCGCCTGAACGACTCCGCCGACCGTCTGTGCATCCCCAACATCCCGGAGGAGGACTTTATTCAGGCCGTGTCCACCCTGGTCAGCGTGGAGCGGGATTGGGTGCCCCATTCCGCGGACACCTCCCTGTATATCCGCCCCTACATCTTCGCCACTGACGTGGGCCTGGGCGTCCACGCCTCCAAGCACTATATCTTCTCCATCATCTGCGCCCCCTCCGGCGCGTACTATGCCGAGGGCATCGACCCGGTGCGCATCTATGTGGAGGATGAGTATATCCGTGCGGCCCCCGGCCTCACCGGCTTCACCAAGTGCGGCGGCAACTACGCCGCCTCCATCAAGGCCGGCGAGCTGGCTGAGGAGCAGGGCTTCGCCCAGGTGCTGTGGCTGGACGGCGTAGAGAAGAAGTATGTGGAAGAAGTCGGCTCCATGAACATCATGTTCAAGATCGACGGCAAGATCTACACCGCCGCCACCGTGGGCACCGTGCTGCCCGGCGTCACCCGCCGCAGCTGCATCGAGCTGTGCAAGGACTGGGGCTATGAGGTCATCGAGGGCAAGCTGGCCATCGCGGACATCATGGCCGCCGCCAAGGAGGGCAAGCTGGAGGAGGTCTTTGGCACCGGCACCGCCGCCGTGGTCTCCCCGGTGAAGGAGCTGAAGTGGAAGGACGAGACCGCCTACATCGGCGATGGGAAAATCGGCCCCCTGACCCAGAAGCTGTACGACACCCTGACCGGCATCCAGTGGGGCAAGCTGCCTGACGACAAGGGCTGGACCGTGGAGGTCAAGTAAGGCTGGTTCCATTTAGAACACCATACTGAAACAAAACCGGCGCAGCGGTTCGCTGCGCCGGTTCGCGTTTTGGTTGTACTGGCCCGCCCCACGGAACCCCGTGGGGCGGGCGCTGCTGTTTTTGTTCAGGCGTTACAGCACGAAGAAGGTGCAGGTGCCGGGGGCGACCTGGACAGTGCCCGCCGCCTGGGCCTCCGGAGCCATCTCAGGCAGGGTGTTGCCCTCGCCCAGCACCAGAGGCTTGCCGTTCAGGGTCATGACGGTGGCACGGATGTTGCCGCCCTCGCCGGCCAGGGTGTAGCGCTGGGCGTCCTTCGGCAGCTCCACCGTGGTGGCCTCGGTGAGGGAGTTGTTGATGACCAGATAGACCACGCCGTCCTGGCCGTCCTTCCGGCTGTGGGCGTAGACGTGGGCGCCCTCCCGGATCGGTTCGCCGGTGTCATAGACGGTGGTGCCCATCAGGCGGTTCCACAGCAGCACGGCGAAGTAGTTGGGCCGGGGGTCGAACACCTGGCGGGCCAGGAAGCCGTAGTCAGAGCTTGCCAGGGTGTTGTGGAAGATGACGCCGCTGGTGATGGCGGAGAAGCCACCCAGTTCGTTCAGGGTGCGGAACACATCCAGGTAGGTGGAGGCCCAGGTGTCGCCACCGCCGCCGGCATCGCCGGACTCCGTGACCCACATCTCCGCGCCGGGAACGTACTTATCCCGCAGGGGGGCATAGGTACGGGCAAAGCTGGGGGCGGCGTCCAGATACTCCTCGCTGATGGCCTCATCAGGCGACCAATGACCGGAGGGAGACAGAGTGGCCAACCGCTCGGAAAGGCCGTTGTAATAGTGATAGCTGAACACGTCCAGAGGCACGGTGGTGCCGTCCATCAGTTCGTCGCAGGTGCAGGTTTCGCTGACGATCTGCTCCACGCCGCCGCCGGAGGTTTTTCCGAAGGAGACGTTGGCGCCGCCGGTGTCGCTGGGGCCGACCTTGATGCAGTCGGGATAGTTCGCATCCAGCCACTTAAAGAACAGATCCTGGTCTCTCCGGTAGTCCGCCGGGGTGTAGCCCTTGGGGAAGCCGGTGTCCTCCATCATGTTGGGTTCGTTGGTGAACTCGGCGGCGTCGATGGGCACGCCGTACTCCTTGCTCAGGCCGAACAGCTTCTCCGCCTCGGAGGGGTTCCACGGCTCGTCCGCAGAGTGGAGGCCGGGGCAGTTGGCTACGGAGACGATGAGCTTGGCCCCCACTGCCTTCACGAAGTCCAGCACACCGATCCACTGCTCTTTCGTCAGCATATTCAGATATCCCTCCGGCACCTTGCCGTTGGTGGTGCCGTCGAAGTCATAATAGGTCTTGGTGGCCCAGGTGCCGGAGACCCGCATCCACACGGGGCCCAGTTCCTTCGCCAGGGCGCGGAGCTTCTCATTGTACAGGTCGATGGGGGGATAGACCTGCATCAAATCCTTGTACAGGGCTTCCATGCCCTCATTGGAGGGCTCCACATAGAACTCCTCCGTTCCGGCCACCTGCCCCGGCGTGTACGCCTTCCAGAAGGTGCCGCCCGTCACCTCCGCGAACTCCACATTGTAGGACATCATCATCGGGTTGCCTTCCCGCAACGCCTGCAATGTATCCGGACTCAGTTTGACAAATTCAGCCATATTGGTCTCCTTTCGCCCTGTTGGGCACGTTTATTCGGTTGTCGCTTCGTTCGTTTCCTCCGTGATGCCTCCCGCCCAGAGAGCCTGACCGAGCACCATATCATCTAAGGATGATTTTATTATAACAATTCCAAATCCGGTTGCATACAAACAGAATTCGGATTCTGTCATCCTTCTGTCCAAAAAATGCCTGACTTTTTTGTTGAAAATTACCAGAAATATGCTACAATAGTCCCAGAAGAAAGGGGGCTGCCGCCATGAACGGTTCCGTCACATCCTCACAGCGTTTCTTTCAGCAGTACACTATGCAGGACAGCGTGGATTATTTTCTGTCCACATTGTTCGAGCTGATGAAAACCCGGCCCTACCGGGACATCACCGTCAGCGAGCTTTGCCATGCCGTGGGCCTCTCCAGAAACACGTTTTACAAGTATTTCAAGAACAAGGACAGCCTGCTGGATCGGTTCTCCGAGCGCGTTTGGGCCGCGTTTCAGGAGACGATGCCGCCGTCCCGGAGCTTGAACAGCGGCTTCCTCCACTATTTTGAGTTTTGCTACAGCCTGAAAGAGATGGTGGAGGCGTTGGTGCGCAACGACCTGCTGCAGCCGCTGACCCAGTGGAACGAACGGTTCATCCGCTGCATCCGGCCGGCGGAGGACGTTGGGGGCGCAGAGAGCGACCAGGCCTCCCTGGGCATGATGTATCATTTCATCTCCTCCGGCTGTGTCCGCCTGGTGGAGGACTGGTGCCGGGGCGGATTTGCCGAAACCCCCGCCCACATGGCCCGGCTGGCCACCTGTGTGGTGGAGGGTGGATTCGCCCACGCCTGTGGGCTGGAGCCGGACGGCAAAGCCGCCGCCAGCCTGCCCGCCTGACCGTTGGACAGGAAGGAGCATTCTGTGCGTTACTATTTTGCGCCGATGGAAGGCATCACCAACGCCCTGTACCGCAACGCCTGGCGGGCGCAGTTCTCCCCGGCGGACCGCTACTTTACCCCCTTCATCACCCCCACGGAGAGCCAGGGCCTGCACACGAAGGAGCTGCGGGATGTGCAGCCGGAGTGGAACCGGGGGCTTGACCTGGTCCCCCAGCTGCTGACCAACCGGCCGGAGCCCTTTATTGCGGCCGCCCGGAGGCTGCAGCAGCTGGGGTATGAGGAGGTCAACCTGAACCTGGGCTGTCCCTCCGGCACGGTGGTGGCCAAGCGGAAGGGCAGCGGCCTCCTGGCGGAGTGGGACCTGCTGGAGCCGCTGCTGGACGGCATTTTTGCCGCCCTGCCCGACCTGCGCATCTCCATTAAGACCCGGCTGGGGAGGGATGACCCGGAGGAGTTCCCGGAGCTGATGGAGCTGTACAACCGCTATCCGGTGTCGGAGCTGATCATTCACCCCCGCATCCAGCGGGATTTTTACCGGGGACCGGTGCGGACGGACCGGTTCGCCCAGGGGCTGGCCATGGCAAAGATGCCGGTTTGTTACAACGGTGACCTGTTCACGGCGGAGGACGTGGCGGCCTTTCAGCGCCGGTTCCCCGCGGTGGACCGGGTCATGCTGGGCCGGGGCCTCATCGCCAATCCCGGCCTCCTGGGGGAGCTGCGGGGGGAGGCCCCCATCGACCGGGAGGCGTTCCGGGCCTTCCACGACCGGCTCTACCGGGACTATCAGGGGGCGCTGTCCGGGGAAAAGCCGGTGCTGCATAAGATGAAGGAGCTGTGGAGCTACTGGCAGGCCAGCTTCGCGGGCTGCGAAAAGGCGATGAAACGTATCCGCAAGGCCCAGCACTTGGCGGAGTACGAGGGGGCGGTAGACTGGCCGCTTGCCAGCTGCCCCCTGGCGGAGAACCGGCGGTTCGTGCAGAAGTAGGAGGCATACTGCGGGAAATGTGGACGTTTTTCATTCCATTTTTTTACAGAAACGGGTATTGAAACGAAACTGGAAACATGATAAACTACCCCTATCTTGTGAGTGATAAAGGATGCGTGAGCATATGACAAAACCAACCATTGTCATTGGACATAAAAACCCCGATACGGATTCCATCTGTTCCGCCATCGCCTACGCCCGGCTGAAGGCCAGGCTCACCGGCGAGGACTACCAGCCCAGGCGCTGCGGCCGGGTCAATCAGGAGACGGAATATGTGCTGGACACCTTTCAGGTGCCCCCGCCGGATTACATCGACACCCTGGAGCCCAGGGTGCATGACGTGAATATGCGTACCACAGAGGGGGTCACGACGGAGACCAGCCTGCTCCGGGCCTGGGACAAGATGCAGGACGACAACCTCCGCACCCTGCCCATCCTGAATGAGGAGAGCCATCTGGTGGGCCTGGTGACCCAGGGCGACCTGGCCCGGTCCTCCATGGAGGACCACGCCGCCACCACCCTGTCCGGCTCCCGGGTCAGCGCCCGGAACATTGTGGACACCCTGGCCGGCGAGCTGGTGGTGGGCAGCATGGATGATGTGTTCGAGGAGGGCAGCGTCTGCATCGCCGCCGCCAACGAGGGGATTTTCTCCCAGTTCGTCACACAGAACAGCATGGTCATCGTGGGCAACCGCTCCGGCGCCCTGCTGTCCGCCATCGAGTGCGGGGCCAAGTGGCTCATCGTCTGCCTCTGCCAGGGGGAGGAGATCTCCAAGCTGATCCGCGCCCTGGCGGAGGAGAACCATTGCGTCATCATCCTGACGCCCTATGACACCTTCAAGGTGGCTCATCTGATCAACCTGTCCATGCCGGTGCGCCACGTCATGCGGGGAGAGCGGGAGATCGTCTCCTTCCGGCAGAACGACTTTGTGACGGACATCCGCCAGGTCATGACGAAGCGCAGAATCCGGTACTTTCCGGTGGTGGACAACGACGGCCGCTTCGTGGGGCTGATCTCTCAGCGGAACCTGCTGGATATGCAGCGGCAGCAGGTCATTCTGGTGGACCACAACGAAAAGACCCAGGCTGTGGATGGCATCGACGCGGCGGAGATCGTGGAGATCATCGACCATCACCGCATCGGCGGTATCCAGACCTTACAGCCGGTGCTGTTCCGGAATATGCCCCTGGGCTGCACCGCCACCATCGTCACCATGATGTACAAGGAAAACAATGTGGAGATCGACCCCAACACGGCGGGCCTGCTGTGCTCCGCCATCCTCTCCGACACCCTGGCCTTCCGCTCCCCCACCTGCACACCGGTGGATAAGATGATCGCCCAGGAGCTGGCAGGCATCGCGGGCATCGACACGGAGGAGCACGCCCGGAATATGTTCGCCGCCGGCTGCCGGACAGACGACAAGACGGAGGAGGAGATCTTCTATCAGGACTTCAAGACCTTCAACGCCGACGAGCTGAAGTTCGGCATCGGTCAGGTCAGTGTCATCGGGAAGGAGAACACCGAGAAGCTGAAAAAACGCCTCCTGCCCTACATGACCATGGTGAAGGAGCGCACCCACCTGGATATGGTGTTCCTGATGCTGACGGACATCATGGAGGAGTGCACCGAGTTGCTCTACCTGGGGGAGGGCAGCAGGGACGTGGTGCAGGACGCCTTCAACGTGACGGCGGCGGACGGCAGCGCCATCCTGCCCGGTGTGTTGAGCCGGAAGAAGCAAACCATGCCCTCCATCCTGATGGCGATTCAGCGCCTGAACTTCTGAGAGAGGGAGCCGCCAGCCGTATCACGCCGGTTCCCCATTTCCCGGCGAAGGGTGGTTGCATTTGCCCCCGCCTTCGGGTATAATACAGGTACATCACTCCAACACGGGCTGCGGCCTGGGGGTGAACGGATAAAGGAATGGGAACTATGAAGCGCGTTATCACATACGGCACCTTTGACCTGCTGCACTACGGCCACATCAATCTGCTCCGCCGGGCCAAAGCCCAGGGGGACTACCTCATCGTCGCCCTGTCCACCGATGAATTCAACTGGCAGGAGAAGGGGAAGAAGTGCTACTTCACCTATGAGCAGCGCAAGGCCCTGGTGGAGGCCATCCGCTATGTGGACCTGGTCATCCCGGAGACCTCCTGGGAGCAGAAGCGCAGCGATATGCACGAGTATCACATCGACACCTTCGTGATTGGGGACGACTGGCAGGGCAAGTTTGACTTCCTGAAGGAGGAAGGAGTGGAGGTGGTGTACCTCCCCCGGACGCCGGAGGTCAGCACTACCCAAATCAAGCAGGATTTGAATCAAAGCGAATGACGCAGTTGAACCCGCGCCCTTCCCGAAACCGGGGAGGGCGCGGGTTTTTCGATTGGTTTGCCACTATCGGCGGAAAGCCCGGGACCTCGGTGTGAGGGCCTGGACTTTTTTGCCGTTACTATTATTCAATGTCTGATCGCTATACTTGGAATCGAATCAACACGCCGATCAAAATCAGAATCACACCAGCAATCCTGACAGCCCTTTCTATTCTGGGGTTATTTGCTGAGACCGATGGACATACGGGATGAAGAATGTATAAAAGGCCACTCAGTATCCATGCAATATTACATAATATCCCGTTTTTTAATAAAGTGGACAGCAGATTCCCAATGAGAATCAATGCAGCGCTGATATATAACTGCATTTTAAAAGTCATCCGCTTCATTGTCACATCCCTCCGTTCATCATTCGGAACAGCATCACTTTAGTCTATATCGATTTGCACGTCCTGGTAGAGATCATTGCTCAATAATTCGGCATCATCTCCGACAAATGCATTTGCCGCCTCCTCGTCGCTCTGTAGCTGCCACATAAACCACGCTATTACATAGCCGTCCTCAGAAACGCCGGTGAGACCATGCGCTGTATCACACCTTCTGGCCATGACCTTGTTTCCCGGTATCATATCGTAAATCTCAGTCAGTCCCTCCAGCGTTACGACCCAGTCATCGCCGCCTCCGGCTCCGGACATCAACAGAATCGGTATATCAATTTGTGTGGCATCATAAGGCCATTGACACGCGACTGCCAACTCATAGTTCGTGGGTGACAGCGCCACGGCAGCCTTATAAATATCCTTGTGGTCGGTATTGGTAATGGCGTTCATCACGCCAACGCCGCCCTGGGAATGACCGATAATGCCCACGTTGTCAAAGTCGATCTTCTGATAAAAAATGCTCGGATTTCCTTCGTCATCTATGTATTCATTCAGAAGCTCCAGATAACGGATGCACATTTCAGCGCCGAACGCATTCCACGAATAGGTTTCCTCCGTGGCTATGACGATGAAGCCATAGGAAGCATAGAACTGATGCTGCGCCGTGGACAAAGAGCCTTTCCACCCTGTCCCATTGCATACGACAATGACAGGATATGTTTTGTCCTCCGTCTCCAGTTCTGTCGGATAACTGATTTCGTACTTCTCAAAAACCTGCACGGCGGTCTGTTCATAATAGGAGGTAGCATAGGGGCCGTCCTCCAGATAGGCCGCTTCGATGGCGCCGCCGGTTTCGATGCTGTCACGGTAATTCTCCTTCACCGAACTGTCGATATGCGTTATCCAGTAAATCAACACAGCAATCAAAACAACAATCGCCAGGAGTATAATGCCGACAACCTTTAACACTTTTTTCATCTTCCTCTCTCCTTATTCTACCGGCAGATATGCCGCCAGGTATTCTTCAATGGTCTGCATATATTGCAGATACAGCTTGTTGTCGTTTTGCAGGGCGTGACCGGAATGGGGAAATTCGATGTAGGTATGGGCCACGCCGTTTTCCTCCAATGCGTTCACCAGCCACTTTGCGGACTCAAAGGGGCATACCTTATCATACGCGCCATAGGCGCAGACCGTCGGCACGGAATTTTCCGTGACCCACATATAGCCGGAGATAGGGCGTATAGCTTCTTCGTATTCCTCCGTGCCGAGCATATCTGCGGTGATTTCCGTTCCGGCCATCACGCTGAACAGATAGGCGGCGGCTTCGGCGTCCTGATCCAGTCCGTAAGATGTCCAGTCCTCCGCATAAAAGCTGGATGGGCCGACAGCCTCAAAGAGCAAAGTCACGGGAATGGGGGACTCGTCCGCATCCCGATAGGCATAAAGCATAGCCAGCGTTCCTCCGGCGCTCCCTCCGCCGATAGCCATGGCGTCCAGGTTGTAGCCCAACTCAGCGGCGGCCTCGACCACGGCAGAAATGCTGCTTTTGATCTCCATGGACTGAGAGTACACGCTTGCGTCCGGGTGGTCCTCATCCCGCAGGGTGTAGTTGATGCCTGCGGCAACATAACCTTTGGAACAGAGCCATTGCAAAATTCCTTCGTCATCCGCCTTGTCGCCGGTGGTAAAACCGCCTGCGTGAATGTATACAACCAGACTATAGGATTCCTCTGTACACTCCGCAGGCACATATAAATCGAATTTGTTTGCCTCCCCGTCCCCATAGGACAGGTCGGTGTACACGGTTCCGATTTCATCGCTCCAGTCAACGGTGTATGCCGCCTGCGCCGGGGAGGTATAGGATACCTTGAAGATGGCTGAGCCGATAAACGACACAAGAAACGCTGCGATGCACAGCAAAATAAACAGCCCCCGTCTGTTATGCTTTTTCTTCTCTCTGCTCATAAAAAGTTCCCTCCAAACAGCGTTCCGCCGACCATCAGATTCAGGAAAGCCCTGACCGCCAGCCGCCCCAGAAGCACGCCCAGCACGATAACGATCAACAGAATGATGATCCGTTTCCTTGTGAAAAACTGCTCCATCAAATTCTCCTCCGTTCCTTTTTGTTACAATTTCTCTCTTGACAAACCGATGTAACAGTTGTATTATCAAGATGCAACGATTGTACCATCTATTTTTGTTGAGGTCAAGACCCCGCGCAAAAATGGCACAAAACAGGGAGGTTTGTACCATCGTGAACAATGAAGAAAAGAACACTTATGTAAAGACACAGATTACGAAGGCCATGCTTGAACTGCTGGAGCAGTACGAATTTGAGGAAATATCCATCAGCCAGGTAACTGCTCTCGCACAGGTGAGCAGGAATTCATTTTATCGAAATTATAAGAGCAGGGAGGACATTCTGCTCAAATACATCCGACGCCTTTTTTTAGATTGGGATGCAGAGTATCAAAAGAAGGGCCAAGGTTCAAACGTAAACCTCTACGGCAGCCTGTTCCGACACCTGAGCGACAACAAGGATTTTTATCTGCTCCTGAAAAAGAGAAACCTTTTTCACCTGTTCTTTTCTGTGCTGTTGGAGCAATCCGGCCCAAAATCTGAGTACGATAACATCTGGGCGTATATCACCGCTTTTATTACCTACGGCACCTATGGCTGGATCGAGGAATGGGTTGCCCGTGGGATGCAGGAGTCCGGGGACGAGATGGCCGCTTTTTTAGCGTCACATGGAATGAAATGAAGTTTGAGACAGCGTGCAGCGCGCCCCCTGTCCGGCAGACAGGGACGCCGTCCACGTCCTGCAAGCCATCCTGCACGATGGCCCACCCTTCTCCGCGGAAAAATGCCGCGATTCCTGTCGAAAACGGCAAAATTTCTCCCGCCGAGATTCTTCCACAGCCTTTGGATTGCACGCTGTCCGCACTTTGAAAACAGCCGCCCGCTTCACAGCAAAAAACGCCTTCCGGGGGAAGCTCGTTCCCGCCGGAAGGCGCTTTGTATTCACATATTCACCGTTTCACCCGTCTCAGGGCGAAGCTCAGGAAAAACCATACCGCCAGCAGCAGCGTGATGCTAGCCCCGGTGGAGGTGCCCACGTAGTAGCTGACCATCAGGCCGCCGATGCCGCAGACCAGGCCCCCCAGCAGGGAGAGCAGGGTGTATTGCCGCATATTCCGCCCCAGGTTCCGGGCCGCCGCACCGGGCAGCACCAGCAGGGAGTTGATGACCAGCAGCCCCACCCAGGTCATGGTGAGGGTGACCACCACGGCCACGGCGCAGTTAAAGAGGGCCTCCAGCACCCCGGTGCGGATGCCCCGGCTCTCCGCCAGCTCCGGGTGGACGGCGGAGAGGGTCAGGCCGTTCAGCTGAAACACCCACAGCACCGCCACCAGCACCAGAATCAGGGCCAGCAGGCCGATCTTCCCCGGTGAGACGGAGAGGATGTCGCCGATCAGCAGGCTGTTGAACTTGGTGAAGCTGCCGCCCCCCAGGGTGGAGATGAAGATGCCCAGGGCGATGGCGGTGGAGGAGAAGACGCCGATCACCGTATCGCTGGCCATCTTGCTCTTCTGCTGCACCAGGGTGAACAGCAGGGCAAAGACCACGGACAATGCCACCGCGCACCAGGTGCTGTCCGCCAGGCCGCAGAGGGCGCCGATGGCGATGCCGGTGAAGGCGGAGTGGCCCAGCGCGTCGGAGAAGAAGGCCATCCGATGCTCCACCACCATGGTGCTTAATAGTGCGAACAGAGGGGAGATGACCAGTATGGCCAGCAGGGCGTTTTTCATGAAGTACATGCTGCCCGGCTCCGCCCACTCAAAGGGCAGCAGGTCCACCAGTGTATACCAGAGGTTCATCTTCCCTCACCTCCGTTCCCAAGGCTGACGCCGAACAGCGCCTGAAACTCCGGGGAGGCCATGACCTCCTGAGGCGTCCCCGCCTTCAGCAGCTGCTTTTTCAGCAGCAGCACCTTGTCCATCAGGTGCAGGGTGCCGAAGTCGTGGGTGGAGAGGAGGATGGACAGGTCGTACCGGGTGCGGATGTCGTCCAGCAGGAGGAAGAGCTGCTGCTCCCCCTCCATGTCCACGCCGCTCATGGGCTCGTCCAGAATCAGAATGTTGGGCAGGGGCTCCAGGGCCATGGCCAGCAGCACCCGCTGCAATTCGCCGCCGGAGAGGCTGCCCACCGGCTTGTCTATCAGGGCCTCCCCGTTCACCCGGGCCAGACAGGTGCGCACCTGCTCCCGCAGGGACTGGGGCACCGGCAGGAACACCGGCCATTTGGCGCTGGCGCAGATGAACAGATCCAGCACGCTGACCGGGTCCCCCTTGTCAAAGGTGGGGCTTTGGGGGACATAGCCGATGCGGGGTTTGACGCGGGTCCCCTGGGCGGTGTGGAAGGTGATCTCCCCGGAGTGGGGCATTTGGCCCAGAATGGACTTGAACAGAGAGCTTTTCCCCGCCCCGTTGGGGCCAATGAGGGCGATCAGCTCCCCGCAGTGCATATGAAAGCTGACGTCCTCCAGGATCCGCTCCTCGTCCAGGGTGACGGAAAGGTTGTCCACCCTCAGGCAGCAGCTGCCGGAGCAGGCGTCCGTCTGGGGGACAGAGATGTGCTTGGGTTTCCTCATAGATACGCCTCCAGAATCGCGGTGATGTTGCCTTGCAGCAGGGCCTCATAGGCGGCGAGGCCCGTTTCTGTGGTGTCCCCGGCGCTCATGCCCATGTTCAGCACGCCGATGGCACAGCCTCGCTCTGCGGCAAGGCAGTGGGCAGTGGTGTCCGAGCCGTTGGCCTCCACAAAGACGGCGGCGAGCCGGTACCGGTCAATCAGCTCCACCAGCTCGGAAATGCGCCGGGCGGAGGCCTCCGCCCCCTCTTCCTCCTCCACGGCGGCCACAATGGTGAAGCCGAAGGCCTCCGCGAAGTAGGAGAATCCGTCGTGGAAGGTGATGAGCTCTCTGGGGCAGTCTGTCGGGATGCTGTCCGCCAGTTCGGTCTGGAAGGCGGCCAGCTCTGCCGCCGCAGCCGCTGCGTTGGTCTGGTACTGTTCCCGGTTGTCCGGGTCCAGTTCCCCAAAGGCGTCCGCCAGGGTCTGGGCCATCCGGGCGGCGTTGGCGGGGGAGAGCCAGTAGTGGGGGTCGTCCTCCCCCTCCTCCTCGTTCCACAGCAGGTCGATGCCCTCAGAGCAGTCCACCACCGTCCGCCCCTCCAGAGCGTCGGACAGGAACTCCTCCAGCCCTGCGCCGCTGACGGCAATCAGGTCGGCCCCCTCCACCTTTTTCATGTCGCTGATGGTCAGGGTATAGTTGTGGAGGCAGCTGATCTCCTGCTGAATCATCAGGGACAGGGTGATGCCCTCCGTCCCATCGGTGACGGCCTGGGCCATCAGGTAGACCGGGTAGGTGGTGCAGGTCACGGTCAGCCCCTCCGGTTCCGCCTCCCCGGCGGAGCAGCCGGCGGCGGAAATCAGCAGGAGGAGGGCCAGAAAAAAGGCAGACAGTCGCTTCAAATCAGGTACTCCATTCTATTGAGATACGGTTCACGACCCGAAGTAGGCGTTCACCGCGTTGACCATCCCCGCCACCAGCTTGGCCTGGTAGTCGGCGCTGTTTAACAGCTGGTCCTCGGTGGGGTTGGTCATAAAGCCCAGCTCCACGATGGAGACGGGCATGGTGCTCCAGTTGATGCCGCTCATGGTGTCCGAGGTCTGGACCCCCCGATTCTTTGCCCCGGTGGCGGCGCAAAGCTCGTTCACCAGCAGCTTGGACAGGCGGTAGCTGTCCTCATACAAGGCACCGACATAGGGGTTGGCGCTGGAGGGGGACAGGGTCTCGATGCCGCTGACTGAGGAATCCTCCGAGCCGTTGGCGTGGATGCGGATGAAAATCTCCGCCCCGGCGTCGGTGGCGATCTGAGCCCGCTCCGCATTGCTGATGTTCACGTCCTGGCTCTCACGGGTCATCACCACCTGGTACCCCTCCGCCAGCAGGGCGGCCTTCAGCTGGAGGGCCACGGTCAGCGTTAGGCTGGACTCCGCCACCCCGGTGCTGACGCCGCTGGTGCCGGTGGACACCTTGGCCTTTTTCTCCGTTGCGCCGGGGCCGATGGGCTCCAGGTCGCTGTTGCCCTTGGCCTGGTGGCCCGGGTCAATGGCTACAATGTGGCCACCGGTGGTTTCTGTGGGCTCGGCGGTTTCCGCAGGCTCCGCAGGTTCTGCGGGCTGTGTGGATTCCTCCGGTTCTTCCGGTTCCTCCGGCTCTTCCGTAGTCAGGTAGCGGCTGCTGATATAGCGCACTGCCCCCTGATAGTCTACCTGACTCCACGCCTCCTGATAGCCGGTGCGGGTGACGGAGTCCCCGGCGGACAGGACGGCCACCACCTCCGTGTCGGTGCCCGGCCCGGTGCGGATATTTACATCGGCGGTGGCCCACACCGTTTCAGACACCGCGGTAAAGACCAGGGGCTCCTCCTCCGGTGTTGTTTCGGAGGATTCCTCCGGCATCGTATCGGAGGACGAGGCGGCCTCCTCCGGCTCCGGGTCAGAGGAGGAAGCAGCCTCCTCCGGGGTCAGGTCAGAGGATGTGTCCGCCTCCTGTTCCGGCGTCAGGTTGGAGGCGCTTTCCTCCGGCTCCGGGTCGGCGCTGACGGACGCCTCTGGCTCAGTGGCAGAGGATGCGCCGACAGAGGAGGATTCCGCCTCGGCACCCCCGCTCTGGGCAGCGCTGCCGGTGCAGCCGGTGAGCAGCAGGGCAAAGGCCAAAAACAGACAAAGGAAATTCCGTTTCATGTTATCCTCTCTTTCTTCGTGGTCAATCGGGTTTGCCCTCCCCTTTCAGGGGGGAGGCGGACAGGGAGCCGAGCTGTATGGCGTCCTTGCCGTACCGGGTGCGGATGTTGTCCATGGTTCGTTCCAGCTTCTCCAGCCTGTCCCGCTTTTCGCTGCTGTCCGGGGCGAACAGATCCATCTGCTCCGCCGCGTCCTCCTGGGCCACCAGCCCCAGCCCCGTCACCGTCAGCATACGGATGGGGGCGGACAGGTTCCAGCTCCGCCGCACCAGCTCCAGGGCGGCGGCGGTCAGCTCCCGGGAGAGGCAGGTGGGGGCATTCAGGGGCTTCTGCCGCTGAATGGTCCTGAAGTTGGGGTCCCGAATGGTGACCTGGACGGTGGTACACTTCCTGTCCAGCTGCCGCAGCCGGGTGGCGACGCTGTCGCTGAGCAGCTCCAGCCCGGTGCGCACCTCCTCCAGCCCCACCAGGTTCCGGGGGAAGGTCAGGCCGTTGCCCACGCTCTTGGGGGGCGGGGCGTCCCGCAGGGGCACCACCGGGCTGGCGTCCTCCCCCCGGGCATAGGCGGAGAGCTGGCCCCCCAGCTTCCCCAGGCAGGTCACCAGTGCCTCCGGGTCGGCGGCGGCCAGCTGGCCGATGGTCTCGATGCCGTACCGGTGCAGCACCGCGGCGGCGGCGTTGCCCACGAACAGCAGGTCGGTGACGGGGAGGGGCCAGACGATTTGCCGGAAGTTCTCCCGGCTGATGACGGTGGTGGCGTTGGGCTTTTTGTAGTCGCTGCCCAGCTTGGCGAACACCTTGTTGAAGCTGACCCCTACAGAGCAGGTCAGGCCGGTCTCCCGCTGCACCCGGAGGCGGATCTCGTCCCCCAGCGCCTCCGGTGTCCTGTGGAACAGGTGCAGGCTGCCGGTGACGTCCAGCCAGCTCTCGTCAATGGAAAAGGGCTCCACCAGGTCGGTGTAGCAGTCATAGATGGCGTTGATGCGCCGGGAGGCGGCCCGGTACTTGCTGTGGTGGGCGGGCAGCAGCACCAGCTCCGGGCACTTCTTCCGGGCCTGCCAGATGGTTTCGGCGGTCTGGATGCGGTACCGCTTGGCGGCTTCGTTTTTCGCCAGAATGATGCCGTGGCGGGCGTCCGGGTCGCCGCAGACGGCCACAGGCTTGTCCCGCAGCTCCGGCCGCTCCAGCAGCTCCACCGAGGCGAAAAAGGAATTCATATCGCAGTGTAAAATCACTCTGTCCACAGCGGCCCACCTTCTGTTCTCAATGGGATTGTTTCATTATAGCATGGGGCAGGGTAGAAGTCAAACAGATGTTCGATTGAACAATGGAGCATCTGTCCCTCTGACAGACAAAACGCGGCAGGCACTGGGCCTGCCGCGGGGGATTCAGAGGTTTCTTTACTTTCTGCCGTGAAGCAGGGGGGACAGGGGCTTGTAAATCAGGAAGCACAGCAGCGCGTCCAGCAGGCCCTTGCAGAGGGTGAAGGGGAAGTTGAAGATGACCAGACACTCCAACAGGCTGCCCACCGAGGGGAGGATGGCCTGATACATCCCGATGATGGCGTCCAGAGGCAGGCTGTAGAACACCACATAGGCGGGGTAGACCACGAAGTAGTTCAAGGGGATGCTGATGAGGGCCATGGCCAGCGCGCCCAGGACGGAGCCAAGGATGGCCCCCATGCGGGTCTTTTTATAGTGGTAGATCAGCCCGGCCACCAGGGCGAACACCGCGCCGAACAGGAAGTTGCACAACTCCCCCACACCGGCACTGCTGGTGCCCTTGATGAGGATATGGAGCAGGTTTTTCAGCAACTCAATGACCACGCCGTAGACCGGGCCCAGGGCGAAGGTGCCCAGCAGGGCGGGCAGGTCGCTGATGTCCAGTTTGACGAAGCTGGGCATGATGGGGATGGGAAATTCGATGAACATGAGGATGAAGGCCGCGGCGGAGAGCATGGCGGCGACGGTGATGTTGCGTGTGGTTCCTTTCATAAGAGACGCACTCCTTCAAAAAAATTAACACCTGAGCCGCTCTGTGCTTCAGGTGTTATGTTTCAAAGAGTGGGTCAAGGGGGAGGACGGGAGACAAAACACGCCCACTGCCGCGATCTCGAAAAACAACACATCTTCTTTCATCCAGACTATACTGTCGGTACCGGAGTTGCACCGGTTCATGCAGTTACGCGCGCGGACTTTACCGCCGATCGGGAATTTCACCCTGCCCTGAAGACATCGTGTTCAGTTGTCAATTCTATTGTAGCACAGCCCGGCGAAAATGCAAGGGGTAAACTGACGAAAATGAAACAGCGGACGATGGGGGCCTTGTGAAAGGCCCCCATGCGCCGGTTCATCCCCCGGTGAGCATGGCCCACAGCTCCTCCAGCACCAGCAGCAGGCAGGACAGGAAGCCCGTCTTTCGTCCTTCGCTGACCGTCACCAGAGCGTCGTCCGAAACCCCCTCCACCTGCACCCGGTAGTATTTGGCAGAGGTCAGGCCGTCGATGCAGATCTCTGCGGTGCTGACACCGTCAAAGGCATACTCCCGGATGGCGGAGCCGTCGGTGTAGAGGTAAATCACCCCGTCCTCCTCGTCCCCGCAGTCTACGGTGACGACGATCTGGGCGTAGTTGGTAAAAAGGGTGTACGTCCCCACCTCCCCGGCGGTGGTGGTCAGGTCCTCCTCCGTCAGATTCCAGATGCCCTCCTCCTGCTCGTACACCAGCGGGCGGCGCTGGTAGATCATGGTGTGCAGCGTCAGCGCCAGCACCGTCCCCAGGACGGCCAGCACCAGAACGGCGGCCACCGTCGCCACCACCCGCCGAACCTTGTGGCGGCGCACCTTGACGGCGTAGGTGCGGAGGGCGGCGGCTTCCCCGTCATCGGCGGGGGGCTCCGCAATGGGATGGCCCATCCGCTGACAGCAGGCGCGGCAGTCGGCGCACTGGGCCAGATGCTCCTCCACGGCGGCCTTCGTGTCCTGGGAGCAGTCCCCCTCCACATAGGCGGGCAGCAGGTCCCGAATCAGGTCACAGCTTAACTTCATGATGATTCCTCCTCGTTTAACAGGGTCAGCAGCCTGTCCTTGCCCCGATAGAAGGTCATTTTCGCCCAGGACTCCGACTTTCCGAAAATCGCCCCGATGTCGGCGAATTTCAGCTCCCCGAACACCCGCAGGGTGAACACCTCCCGGAAGGGCTCCGGCAGACGGTGGAGGGCCAGATGAATCTCCATGGCGCTGTCGTGGTCCTCCAGCTTCGTCCAGAAGGGGTCGCCCTCCTCCGGGCGATCCTCCGGCAGGTCGGCAATCCGCCCGGCCCGCCGCTGCTCCGTCCGCCACACGTTTTTCGCGATGGAGAAGAGCCAGGTGTCCACCGAGCTGCGGCCCTGGAACCGGTCGATGTGGAGATAGGCCCGGTAAAAGGTCTCGGCGGTGAGCTCCTCCGCCCGCTCCGGGCTGCCCGTCAGGGAGAGCAGGTAGCGATAGACCTTGCCGGAGCTCTTGCGGTAGAGAGTTTCAAATGCATCCATGGGGTTCCCTCCCTTCTGTCGGTTTACTGTAAGTTAGACGGGGAAACGCCGGAAAAGTCACAGGGATTGCAGGAAAAATTTGAGGGATTCCCGAAAAAAACAGGCCCCTGCTCAGGGGCCTGCGTTCTGATTCTGACAGGGAAGCCGTCAGAGGGTGATCCGTTCCAAATCCTCCGGCACCCAGACGTTCCCGCTGAATACGCTTTGCGCCTCGGCAGTGAACCGTTCCCGGCGGTCCGCCCCGTAGTCCCGGGTGTGGTAGAGCACCAGATTCTTCGCGTTCAGCGAGGCCGCGTTGCGGCCGGCGTCCAGGGCGGTAGCGTGGCTGATGCGGTAAGGGTGGTACCGCTCCCGATCCTCGTAGAGGCAGAAGGCTTCGCTGAGCAGCCAGTCCGCCCCCTCCACATAGGGGCGGCAGTCCTCCCGGAAGGGTTCATCCCCCAATGTGACCACGCTTGTGCCGTCCGGCAGCAGGGCGCGGAACCCGAACTGCCGGAGCTTGACGGAGTGGATGTCAAAGGCAGTCAGGGTCAGCCCCGCCGCTGCCGCCGTCTCCCCATCCTCCACGGGACACAGGAGGATGCGGCTGCCGAACAGGTCGTAAACCGGCCCGCTGAGGGAGGTGCGGCAGATGGTGTCCACCAGCTGGCACAGCTCCCTGTGGGCCAGCACCCGGAGTTCTCCTTCATAGCTGCCCCGCCGCATCTGTTGGCCGATGGACCGCAGCACCCAGATGGCCCCCAGCAGGTGGTCGGTGTGGCCGTGGGTCAGGAAAATGGCGCGGATGCGGTTCAGGTCGTAGTTCAGTCTGTGCAGGCGCTTCACCGTCTCCAGACCGCCGCCGCCGTCCACCAGAAGGGACGCCTCAGGCTGCTCCAGCAGCCAGCAGGTGTTGTAGCGCAGCATGGGCATGGCGTCGCCGGTGCCTAAAAAGAGGATAGAGGTTGACATGGGGTGCTCCTTTTGTGGTGTGGGATGTCTAAGAGCCACTGATGGATGCGGACGTCTCCAGGAGTTTCTGCGTAATGCGTGCGCTTGCCTCAGTGTAATAAATCAGCTCTGCATCATTCAGGTCCTCATCGGCCATTGCTTCAAAACTGGCCATAGTTATGGCATATTGTGCCATAACTTCAGCGTACTGAGTGAGGAGAGTTGTAGGGTCATCGGATTCGCTGTATGTTACCAAAAATTCGCAGTATTCATCAAAGAATGCTTCGTAATCGTCGATCGCCTGCTTGATTTCGGGGCGCATACCGTCAACCAGTTCTTCGGAGGCTTCGGAAGTTGCCTCGGACGAGTTCATTTCACCGGTTTCGGATGAGACAACAGAGCCTTCGTCAGGGTTAATTTCGGAAGAATTGGGTGGTTCTTCTTCCGCTGTGGATTCTTCCGCAGATGCAACGGATTCAGAATCTGCTGCCGATTCGGGTTGCGCGAAAGATTCGGAGGTTGCTACTGACTCGGATTGCGCAGAGGATTCCGAAGTCACAGACGATTCAGACTGTGTAGAGGCTGGGGGGGGGGGGGGGGGGGGGGGGGGGGGGGGGGGGGGGGGGGGGGGGGGGGG